>NZ_JBEPNP010000004.1:0-312298 GCF_040546335.1 Arthrobacter sp. UYEF20
GGCGGAGTCGTACACGTCGCCGAGCTTTTCGAGCTGGCCGCCGGTCTGGGTCAGGGCGTAGCCGATGATGGGGGAGTCGGCTGCCATGGCGTCGATGCTGCCGTTGACCAGCCGGGTGGTGACGTCCGTCTGCGTCTTGAGCGTGATGATGTCGATGGGCTGCTTGCCGTCCGCGGCACACTTCTTGTTGCGTCCCGACAGGTCCGGATCTTCCTGGACGGTGCCGGTCTGGACGCCGATGGACTTGCCGCAGACGTCATCCAGGGAGAACTTCTTCGGGTTGCCCTTCTTCACGGCCCAGACGGTGCCTGCATTGAAGTAGCTGACCATGTTCACGGCGCCGAGTCGCTCGGGGTTGATCGTGAAGGAGGAGATGCCGAGGTCGTACTTCGGACCCAGGGCGGGCAGGATGCCGGTGAATTCGGCCGTCTGCACCTGGACCTTCAGGCCCAGGGTGGCGCCGATCGCCTTGGCAATGTCGACGTCGTAACCCACCGGGGTCTGGCCGTCCGGACCGAGGAATTCCGCGGGGGCGTAGCTGGTGTCCGATCCAACGGCCAGCGTGCCTTTTGACTTGATAGCCGCGGGAACCAGGGCCGCCAGGGCATCGTCCTTCTGGACCGTGGAGGGGTCAAAGCTGGCACTGGCGCTGCCGGACGGCGAGGCCGCGCCGGGGGTGCCGGACTGGGAGGCATTGGTGCAGGCCGAGAGTGCCAGTGCCCCGATGGCGAGGACGGTGGCGGTCTTGAGCCTGGAGTTGCTCAGCAGCGAGCGGGAAATCTGCATTTTCTTACCTTTTGTTGCAGGAGGGATGCGTAACTAAGTCGGTTTATAGTGTATCGCCGAACAAGAGATGTACGTCACAGAAAACTAAGTTTCACTATTGGATAACAAATGCGGGGTCAAATGCAAGGGCCTTGCGCCCCGCAGTGTCTCTAATCCCGGATGCTAGCTGCTGATGCCGAGGGATTCCAGCATCGGCCGGAACTTCGCCCAGGTCTCCGCGAGCTCGGCTTCGGGCAGGGAACCCTCCACGATGCCGCAGCCGGCGTACAGCCGGGCGGTCTCCGGTGATTCGATGACCGCACCGCGCAGCGCGATGCCCCATTCGCCGTTGCCGGCCGCGTCGAGCCAGCCGACGGGGCCGGCGTAGGGGCCGCGGTCCAGGTGCTCGAGTTTGCGGATGAGGGCGCCGGCCACCGTGGTGGGGGTTCCGCAGACGGCCGCGGTGGGGTGGAGTGCGTTGATCAGGGCGAGGCAGGTGGGCACGTGGCCTTCGACCTCGGTCAGCTCGGCCTTCACATCCGAGGCCAGGTGCCAGACGTTCGGAAGCTCCAGGATGAAGGGCTCGCTGTGCGCGTTCATGGCCTCGGAGAAGGGGGCCAGCGCGGTGGTGAGCGATTCGATGGCGATGTCGTGCTCGTGCCGCTGCTTTTCGGAACCGGCCAGCACGCGCTCCGCGAACTCCAGGGGTGAGCCGGCCATCCCCTCGGCATCGCGGCGGTCCAGGGTCCCGGCCAGGACGCGGGCCTGCGCCGTGCGGCCCTCCACCTGGATCAGCATCTCGGGGGTGGAACCGACCAGGCCGTCCACCCCGTAGGTCCAGCATTCGCGGTAACGGACGGCGAGCTCCCGGAGCACATCAGCCGCGTTGACACCGTCCGGCACGGTGGCCACGATGTCCCGCGCCAGCACCAGCTTTTCCAGCTTTCCGGCCCGGATCTCTTCGACGCCGGCCGCCACGGCGGCCATCCAGTCCGTTTCACTGAGGGAGCCGGTGTGAAGCGTCGCTTCGGCTGCCGGCGCCAATGAATGCCCGACGGCGGTGCTCGCCTCAGCGGGCACGCCGGGTTCGTGGGCATCACCGGAGGGTGCGTCTTGCCAGCGTGCCAGGGCGGCGAGGGCGCCCGCTTCGGTCAGGTCGCCGTCGTCGAACGTTAATTGGGTGAGCCAGGCGCAGCCGTCACGGAGCCCCACCACGATTTCGGGGACGATCAGCCGCGACGCGTGCGCGGAAGCCTTGGAAAAGGCGAAGGAGCCGAAGGCCACGGGTCCGGTGCCGGGGCGTTCCACGGAGTCCGTGATTTCCGCTTCCAGGACCAGGTGGCGCCACCAGATGTCCGCCTCGAGGAAGCGCTCGGGGCCGGTGGCGGTGAACCGTGCGATCTCGCCGAAGCCCACCAGGCCGGCTTCGCGCCGGGTCCAGCAGAGGACGTCGTCTCTGACCAGAAACGACGGCAGCCCCCCGGGAGTAGATTCTCCGTTCAGAGGGACTGTCAAGGTGCGGAACGTGCTGGTCATGATTGGACAACCATACTCCGGTGTGGGGACACTTCCGTTCCCCGCGGGGCAGGGCCGCAGCACCTATGCCCGGGCTGGCCGGCGCGTCCTCCGTTCCGGCTGCGCCGGTGCGGCGAAGAGCTCCGGGCGGGACTCGCGGATGCTGTTGACGTCCTCCAGGATAAAACGCAGGTGGCGGCGCAGGCAGTCCTCGGCAGCACCGAGGTCCCCGTCGACCAGGGCGTCCAGCACCTCGCGGTGGTCTCCGGCATAAGCCGGGATTCCGCGGAATCCGCTCAGGCCAAGGTAGCGTGCCCGGTCCAGATGCCCTTTCGCGTTTGCCACGGTTGCCCAGGCCGTCTCGTGTCCGGCGATGGCCAGCAGCGCCCGGTGGAACTCTTCATCCAGAGGGTAGAACTCATCCCGGGAAGTGCACCGGTCCTGCCGGTCCAGGAGCTCCCGCAGTGCCTCGACGTGATCTGGCGTAAGGTTCTGCGCGCATTCCTTCAGGGACGCTACCTCGACGGCTTCACGGATAAATTGCGCCTGAGCCACGATCTGGGGATCTATATAGGTCACGTAGGTGCCGCTTTGCGGGCGGATCTCCACCAGCCCTTCTTGCGCGATCAGTAACAGTGCCTCGCGGATGGGCTGCCTGCTGGTGCCCAGGATGAGGGCGAGTTCGTTTTCCGAAAGGAGGGCCCCGGGGGCGTCAAGTCCCGTGATGATCCGGTCCCGGATCTGCGCGTACGCCATCATTCGGGCGGACGTGCGGGGGAGGGCAGGGGTGGCGGGCATGCCTCAACCCTAGTGGCGCGTCTTAAAAATTCAATCCGGGAAAACTGTTGACTAACTTGTATGGCAGTGCTTGAATGGCAGTAATTGCCCCAGCGTGTCCGATGATGGATGCGCTGGACACGCCCAATGACGGGCCTAACGAACAGAGGGGTTCATGACGGCAGCAATCCAGATCGGCGCAACGCAGCGCTCGTCCAAAGACCTGATCAGAACAGCAGTATCCGGCTGGCTCGGCACAGCCATGGAGTACATGGACTTCCAGCTCTATTCGCTGGCCGCAGCCATCATCTTCCCCAAAATCTTCTTCCCCAACTTCGACCCCGTAGTCGGCCTGCTGGTCGCGTTCATCACCTACGGCGTCGGCTTCCTGGCCCGCCCCGTGGGTGCCTGGTTCTTCGGACGCATGGGTGACCGCGTGGGCCGCAAGAAGGTCCTGGTCATCACCATCATGATGATGGGCGTGTCCACCATGCTGATCGGGTTCCTCCCCGGTTACGCCCAGATCGGGATCGCGGCGCCGATCCTGCTGGTGGTCCTCCGCCTCGCGCAGGGCTTCGGCGCCGGTGCCGAGCTCTCCGGCGCCTCGGTCATGCTGGCCGAGTACGCCCCGCCCAAGAAGCGCGGCCTGATCGCCTCTTTCGTCTGCCTGGGCACCAACTCCGGCACCCTGCTGGCTTCCGGCCTGTGGGTCCTGCTGACCCTCCTGCCCGAGGAAGCCCTCATGAGCTGGGGCTGGCGCCTGCCGTTCATCGCCAGCATCGGCATCACTCTCTACGCCCTGTGGATGCGCCGGAACCTCAAGGAAAGCCCGGTCTTCGAGGAGACGCGTCAGCAGATGGCCGAGGAAGCCGCTGAAGCCAAGCTCGCCTCCGCAGCATCCGGCCAGCCCGCGATCAAGGCTTCCGTGGCCCGCAAGGGCAAGGCTTTCTTCCTGGCCATGGCCCTGCGGATCGGCGAATCCGGCAACTCGGCCATGATCCAGACCTTCCTCATCGGCTACATCGTCACCGGCCTGAAAATGGACAAGGGCGTGGGTACCTTCGCGCTGCTCATCGGCTCGATCCTCGGCTTCGCCACGGTCCCGCTGGCTGGCTGGCTGTCCGACAAGTTCGGCCGCCGCATTATGTACCGTGCCCTGTCCGGCTTCCAGATGCTCTTCGCTATCCCGACCCTCCTGATGATGCAGTCCCGCGACCCGTTCCTGGTCTCGCTTGCCCTGATCATCGGCCTGTCCGTTTCCGTGCTGGGCATGTTCTCGGTGCAGTCGGCCTACGTCAACGAGCTCTTCGGCTCCCGCAACCGCTACACCCAGCTGGCCATGGCCAAGGAAATCGGCGGCGTGCTCTCCGGCGGACTGGCCCCCATCATCGCCGCAGGCCTGCTGGCACTGTTCACCAACTCCTGGTGGCCGGTTGCCGGAATGATGGTCCTCTACTCCGCCATCGCCTTCGTGGCCACCTTCTTCGCACCCGAAACCAAGGGACGCGACCTGACCCTCGTGGAGGACGCAGTTTGAAAGCCGTAGTTGTCCATTCCGCCGGAGACCTGCGCCTCGAGGACCGTCCGGACCCGGCCTGCCCGGCCGGCTCGGTGATCGTCGACGTCGAATACGGCGGAATCTGCGGCTCGGACCTGCACTACGTCAGCCACGGCGCCTCCGGGCTCAGCATCCTGGCCGACCCCATGGTGCTGGGGCATGAGGTTGCGGGCAGGGTCTCCGTGCTCGGCGAGGGGGTGGAGGGCTTCGCGGTGGGCGACGCCGTGACGGTCCACCCGGCCGTGTACTGCGGCGACTGCGCCGACTGCCTGGCCGGGCGCACCAACCTGTGCCCGCAGGTCACCTACTACGGCAGCGCTGCGCACCGCCCGCACACCGACGGCGCTTTCGCCTCCCGCAAGGCTGTTCCGGCCGGTCAACTGCGGCTTTTGCCTGCCGGGGTCACCACCCGGCAGGCAGCGGTGGCCGAACCGCTCGCCGTCGCGATCCATGCGGTGAACCGCGCGGGCGGGCTGGACGGCAAGACCGTTCTGGTCAACGGTGCCGGGCCGATCGGCGCGCTGCTGGTGGCCGCCGCGCGCCGTGCCGGAGCCCGCTTTATTTATGCCAGCGATCTCTCCGAAACCTCTCTTCAGATCGCGAAGCAGATGGGAGCAGACGAGGTGGTGCTCGTTGGATCCGCACCGCTGCCCGAGGTGGACGTCGCGTTTGAAGCGTCGGGGGCATCCCGGGCTCTGGGCGGCGTGCTTGCCGCTGTGCGCCGCGGCGGGACGGTGGTCCAGGTGGGCAACCTGGCCGCGGGACCCGTCACTGCCGAGCTTGCGGCACTGGTGTTCCGTGAGATCGATTACCGCGGCACCTTCCGCTTCGCCGGGGAGATGACAACGGCGCTGGAGTACCTGGCCGACGGCCTTGATGTGGAACCGCTGCTGACCCACACCTTCGATGCGGGCGACGTTGCGGAGGCGTTTGCTGTGGCGGCGGACCGCAGCACCGGCTCATCGAAAGTGCTTCTCAAATTTGTCTGAGACAATGTCATGGTGAACCGAGCATCCTTGGATAAGCGTCCGGACGAAGTAGCCACGATGTTTGACGACGTCGCGCCTAAATACGACGTCGTCAACGATGTCCTGTCCATGGGACAGACGCGCCGCTGGCGCAGGGTTGTGGTCGATGCCATGGACGTGAAGCCGGGCCAGCGTGTACTCGACCTCGCGGCCGGCACCGGAACCTCCAGCGAACCGTATGCCGACGCCGGCATCGACGTGATCGCCTGCGATTTCTCCCTCGGCATGCTCAAGGTGGGCAAGCGCCGCCGCCCGGACATCGACTTCATCGCCGGCGACGCCACCCGCCTGCCCTTCGCCGATAACACCTTTGACGCGAGCACCATCTCCTTCGGACTGCGCAACGTCAACGAACCGAAGAAGGCCCTGGCCGAGATGCTGCGGGTCACCAAGCCCGGCGGCAAGCTGGTCATCGCCGAATTCTCCCAGCCCGTCGTTCCGCTGTGGCGCACCATGTACACCGAGTACCTCATGCGCGCGCTGCCCGCCATTGCCGTCAAGGTCTCCTCCAACCCGGACGCCTACGTCTACCTCGCCGAGTCCATCCGCGCCTGGCCGGACCAGGACCACCTGGCCGCCTGGCTGCAGGAAGCCGGCTGGGACAACGTCACGTACCGGAACCTCAGCGGCGGCATCGTGGCTGTGCACCGCGCGCAGAAGCCGGCGGGACCGGCAACTGACCCCGCCGCGGCCGCGACTGCACTGGCCGCCCACACCGGCCCCGTGGCGAAGCTGCGCCGCAACGTCACCCGGCCCGCGCGTTAGCTTGCTGCCGCTGTGAATGTACTGATCGTCGGCGCAGGGCCCGCCGGGTCCACCGCCGCCTACTACCTCGCGCAGGCGGGCATTAACGTCACGGTGCTGGAGAAAACCAGCTTCCCCCGCGAAAAGGTCTGCGGCGACGGCCTCACCCCGCGCGCCGTCCGCGAGATCCAGAAACTCGGCCTGCCGCATCCCGAAACCGAGGGCTGGCGCCACAACAAGGGCCTGCGCCTTCGGGCCGGCGGCCGGAGCATCGAACTGCCCTGGCCGGAGGTCTCCGACTTCCCGCAGTACGGCCTGATCCGCACCCGGCTCGGCTTCGACGAGGAACTGGCCCGGCACGCCCAGTCCGCGGGCGCCGTGGTACTGGAACGGCACAGCGTCACCGAGGCGCTGAGCTCCGAAGACGGCCGCGTCACCGGCGTCCGCGCCGCCCTGCTGGATGACACCGGCCGCAAGACCGGCGAAACCCGCGATTTCACCGCCGACGTCGTCCTCGCCGCGGACGGCAACTCCAGCCGCACCGCGGTCTCGCTGGGCATCCGGAAGCGCGACGACCGGCCGCTGGGCGTCGCCGTCCGCACCTACTTCACCAGCCCGCGGCACGACGACGACTGGATGGAAGGCTGGCTGGAACTTCCCGGCCGCGACGGCAAACTGTTGCCCGGCTACGGCTGGGTGTTCGGCGTCGGCGACGGCACCTCCAACGTGGGCCTGGGCATTCTGAACTCCTCGAAGGAATTCGGCAAGCTGGACTACAAGCAGGTGCTCCGCGAATGGACCGCCGGCATGCCCGCCGAGTGGGGCTTCACGCCGGAGAACCAGGTGGGCGAGATCCGCGGCGCCGCGCTGCCGATGGGCTTCAACCGCACCCCGCACTACTCGCCCGGGCTGCTGCTGCTCGGCGATGCGGGCGGCATGGTCTCCCCGTTCAACGGCGAGGGCATCTCCTACGCCATGGAGTCCGCCCGCTTTGCGGCCGAGTTCATCATCGACGCCGCCGCCCGGCAACGCGCCGGCGCCTGGGGCGCCAGTGGTTCCGGCTCGGCCGACGCCGACGCGCACCTCGCCCGGTACGCGGACTATGTCCGGGACCAGTGGGGCTCGCACTTCACGCTGGGCCGGGCCTTCGCCGCCCTGATCGGCAAGCCCGCCGTGATGAAACTCGCCCTCCGGACGGGCATGCCCATTCCTGTGCTGATGCGGTTCGTGGTCCGGTTGCTGGCCAATCTGACGGATCCCGCGGCCAAGGGCTTCGAGGACCGCGCCATCCGTGTGCTGGAATCGCTGGTCCCGGCGACGTCCAACCAGGCTCCGTCCAGCCAAGCTCCGTCCAGCGCGGACGGCTCTTCGCATCCCGGCGCCAACTCCGCGGTTTCCGCAACAAAAGTTAGGGTTAACCCGTGACCAACTCCGCAGACCAAAGCTGGACGCACGCCGGGCACGGCCTGCCGAGCTCTGAACCCGACCTCAACACCACCGCCATCGCCACCGGATTGCAGCTGCCGGCCGGCTTCGCGGCGATTGCGGGGGACCCGGAACTGGGCCCCGCGATCACCACGAACCTGGCGCGCGTGGAGAAGAAACTCCGGGAAGCCATCGCCAACTCGGATCCGCTGGCCGACGCAACGTCGCGTCACCTCGTGGAGGCCGGCGGCAAGCGCATCCGGCCGCTGCTGACGCTGCTCTGCGCCCACCTGGGCGACGCCTCGCGTCCCGCCGTAGTGCAGGCCGCCGTCGTCGTCGAACTGACGCACCTGGCGACCCTCTACCACGACGACGTGATGGACTCCGCGCCGTTCCGCCGCGGAGCACCCACGGCCCACGAGGTCTGGGGCAACTCCGTCGCGGTCCTCACCGGCGACCTGATCTTCGCCCGGGCATCCATCCTGGTCTCCGAGCTCGGCTCCCGCGCACTCGGCATCCAGGCCCGCACATTCGAACGGCTCTGCCTGGGCCAGCTGCACGAGACGGTGGGCCCGCGCCCCGACGAGGACCCGGTGCAGCACTACCTCTCCGTCATTGCGGACAAGACCGGATCGCTCGTGGCCGCCTCCGGCCAGCTCGGCGCGATCTTCGCCGGCGCCGACGAGGCCTACGAGTCCCTGCTGGTGGAATACGGCGAAAAAGTTGGAGTGGCCTTCCAGCTCGCCGACGACGTCATCGATGTCACCGGCATCAAGGTCAAGTCCGGCAAGTCCCCGGGCACCGACCTCCGCGAAGGCGTGCCGACCCTGCCGGTGCTGCTGCTGCGCAAGGCGGCCGAAAACGGCGACCAGTCCGCCGTCGAACTGCTGAAACTGATCGACGGCGACCTCAGCTCGGATGAGGCACTGGCCGCGGCCGTCGCGGGCCTGCGTGAGCACCCGGTCACCGCGGAATCCTGGGTGGTGGCGCGCGCCTGGGCCGATGAGGCCATCGCCGCCCTGGTTCCGCTGCCCGAAGGCGTGGTGAAGGCCTCGCTGACGAGCTTCGCGCGCGCCGTAGTGGACCGCAGCAGCTAACCGCCGGTCGAAACCCGGAGGTCGAAGCCCCGCCGGACCAACTCGCCTGGTCGAATCCGCCGGTCGAATCCCGCAGGGCCGGTTCTGCTTAAACGGAATGGCCCCGGTTCCTCACAACGTCCCAGTCGTCCGTTGTGCCGAGCCGGGGCCATTTCTCCGTTCGCATCAGGTTCTCCGAAGGTCATTCGTGAACCCATGAATGAGCTTATGACGGAAATGTCATATTGTCCACCGACTCTGTAAATCAATGTGTCACAAGGTTTCCTTACCATCCGGGGCCACTTCGAGGCTCGCCAGGACCGCCAACCGTCCGGACGGCGGCGTGTCCGTGTCCAAGTGCCCCTGATAGGGCGAAGCCGGGTGCGGATTGTCCACATGGCTCGGATACGCCCCGCCGATAGCGCCGGATGGCAGGCAGTTTTGGAGGATGAACCTTTCGATCTTCCTGGCCTCGCGGGGCGGTACAGCCTCTGCAGCCGAGCTTGGGCGGGCGGGATTCGGCCGCAAAGCGATCAATGTGGCCCTCGCCGACGGCAGCGTCGCGAGAATCCACCGCCGGCACTACGGATTCCCACAGGACACCGGCGATTACCGCGCGGCCCGCGAGCTACGCGGACTGTTGACCTGTCTTTCGGCCGCGCCAAGCTACGGCCTGTGGACCCTTGCGCCCGCGCGAACCCTGCACCTCTGCGTTGGGCACCGGGCTGCGCCGCGCAGTTCCGTCGCACATGGCCGGTGCCGGTACCCGCGGCATCCCTGGCTGCCCGTGGCCGGGTTGGCGGACGTGCTGGTCCACGCCCTGCATTGCCTTCCCGAAACCGAGGCTCTTGTGATGGTCCAGTGCGCAGTCGGCCGGGGAGAAATCAGCCTCAATTTTCTGCGCGGAAGGCTTCGTGGAAACCGGAACGCCCGCGCCAGATCAGTCTTGGACCTGGTCATTCCGCGGGCTGATTCCTTGCTGGAAGTCCTGGCCAACGTTGCTTTCGTCCGGGCGGGTCTGCACGTCCGAAGGCACGTGGAGATTCCGGGCGTGGGGGAGGTCGACTTCCTGATTGAGGATTGCCTCGTGGTGGAGACCGACGGCGGCACACATTTGGAGCCGCTGCAGGTCAAGAAGGACCGGAGGCGGAACTATGCGAGCGTCGTGGGTGGATACCTTGTGCTCAGATACGGCTACGACGACGTCGTCAATCACCCCTGGCGGATGGTCGCCGAGGTCGTCGCGGTGCTTGAGTTGTGGCGTCGGGGTCACTTCCAGCCGTGATGAGCAGGTTGCGGCCGCCGTCGGGGGGCTACTTTGAAGCCCTGAATCCGGGCATCCAGGCCTGGTGACGGCGTGTCCGTGTCAATGTGCCCCCGGACCGCCCCCGGACCGCCCCCGGACCGCCCCCGGACGGCCGAGGCCCGATTCCGGACGGCGGCCGGGGTGAACCCGCCAAGCGCGGAGGCTCAGTCCTCGTCTTCGTCGTTGAAGGCCCACTCGAACATGTCGAAGACGAATTCGGAAAAGGTTCCTTCTTCGCTCTTCCACTGGCCGCGGGCGTTGTTGCGGCGGTACACAATCGGATCGGGGACGCTGAGGTCACCGACCCGGAAGCCCCAGGTGAACTGCTCCTCCTCGTCCTCGAGGAACATCAGGAAGCCTTCGTCATCGACTTCGAGTTCTTCGGGGTCCCAGAAGTAGTGGTACGCCTCCATGATGTCTTCGCAGCCGCCGACTGCCTGGTAAAACTCCCTCAGGACCATCGGCACCTGGAACTGGTGCTCTGCGAGGGCCGAGTCGAGTTCGTCAGGGGCCAGGCCATCCTCTTCCTGCCATTCGTCTTCGAGATACTTCGGGACAAGCGCGCGGAATTTCTCGAGGAACATGTCAGTCATGCACTTATCCTAGCTAATCCTCAGTGCCGCTCTTCGCCGCGTCCGTGCGGAGGCGGTGCCAGCCGCGGACCGCCAGCGGAACGTACCAGTGGCGCCGCCAGGCCGTGACCCGGAAGGCGAAAACGACGGCGGCCACAGCACTCCCGGTGACTGCGTTGAAGGTGCCGGTGATGGACAGGACCACGGTCATCGCCGCTCCCGCGAACGCCGGCAGCGCGTACAAATCCTTCGGGTCGAAGAGCCGCGGGACCTCGTTGGCGGTGATGTCCCGCAGGAGGCCGCCGCCCACCGCCGTCGTCACCCCGAGGAGGGCCGCCGCCATCGGGTGCATCCCGGCCGAGAGGGCCAGGAGCGTGCCGGTGATGCAGAACAGGGCCAGCCCGACGGCGTCGAACAGAACCAGCAGCGAGGTGAAGCGCTGGACGCTGGAAAACAGGAAGTACACCAGCGCCGCGGCCAGCAGCGGCGGTGCCAGATAGGCCGGGTTGGTGAAGGCCACGGGCGGGCCCGCGTTGATGATGATGTCGCGGATGACGCCGCCGCCCAGGCCGACCACCGAAGCCAGCAGCAGGGAGCCGATGATGTCGAACTGCTTCCGCGCCGCGAGCAGGGACCCGGAGACCGCGAAGAAGAAGACGCCGGCCAGGTCCAGCCAGACCAGGACAATGCTGAAGGAAAAAGTCATGGGGCGTCCCGGGTCGATAGTTAGGGGGGCGGTAGGGCGGTAGGGCGGTTCCAAGGTTACGCTAACGGCTATGAATAGCCCCATCCTGATCGCCTGCGCCCACGGAACCTCCAGCGCCCTGGGTGCTGCCGAGGTCAACGCACTGCGGGACGGGATCGCCGCCCTGCGGTCCGGACTGGACGTCCGTGAAGCCTACGTCGATGTGCAGGCCCCCGGGTTGCCGGCCGTGGTGGCCGGGCTCCCCGCGGGGGAGACCGCCGTCGTCGTCCCCCTGCTGCTGAGCGTCGGCTACCACGTCAAAGTGGATATCGCCCGGGCGGTGAAGAGCCGGCCGGAGACCTTCGCGGCTGCCCCGCTGGGGCCCGATGCGCGGCTGGTGGCCCTGCTGGACCAGCGGCTCAGGGCAGCCGGGGTCACGGACGACGACGCCGTGATCCTCGCCGCCGCCGGTTCCTCCGATGCCACCGCCGCGCAGAACGTCGAGGAGATTGCCGGGCAGTTGCGCGCGCTGCGGCCCAACGAGATCGTTGCCGCCTACGGCGCCTCGGCCAAGCCCTCAGTTCCCGACGCTGTGGCGGCTTTCCGGGAGGCTGTGCATGGCCCACGCAGGGTGGTCATCGCCTCCTATCTCCTCGCCCCGGGCTTCTTCCACGACCAGCTGGCCAAGGCCGGCGCGGACCTCGTCACGGCACCCCTGCTGCCGTCCCCTGTGCTCGCCGAAATCGCCCTGGAGCGCTTCGACGCAGCGCTCGCGGCGCTGGGCTGAGCAGCGTCAGAGAGGTCCCTGTGCGCGGGAAATCATGCACACGTGCCACGCTACTTCAAGGCTCGCCGGGGCTTCGTGACGAAATGTTGCCCTAGGTGACCTCGCGTTTCTGACCCTTTGTGACGGGATTACGGCCGGCCCTACAGTCGATCCATGACTGATACAGCTCTAGCCGGAGCGTCCCCGGACCAGGCTGCCGAAGCCCGCACCAAACGACCCTCCCGTCCCGCCGCCAAGCCGCACGGGCAGTGGAAGGTGGACGGCACGGCGCCGCTGAACGCCAACGAAACCTGGAAGCAGGAAGACAACGGCCTGAACGTGCGCGAGCGGATCGAGTCCGTCTACTCCAAGCACGGCTTCGACTCGATCGACGGCACGGACCTGCATGGCCGCTTCCGCTGGTGGGGGCTTTACACCCAGCGCAAGCCCGGGATCGACGGCGGCAAGACCGCCACGCTCGAGCCGCATGAGCTCGAGGACAAGTACTTCATGCTGCGCGTCAGGATCGACGGCGGCGCCCTCACCACCGAACAGCTGCGCGTCATCGGCCAGATCTCCGTGGACTTCGCCCGCGACTCGGCCGACCTCACCGACCGCCAGAACATCCAGCTGCACTGGATCCGGGTCGAGGACGTGCCGGAAATCTGGCGCCGTCTCGAATCCGTGGACCTGTCCACCACGGAAGCCTGCGGCGACGTTCCGCGCGTCATCCTGGGCTCCCCGGTCGCCGGTATCGCCAAGGACGAGATCATCGACCCCACGCCGCTGATCCGTGAGCTCGCCGAACGCTTCATCGGCGACCCGGAACTGGCCAACCTGCCGCGCAAATTCAAGACCGCCATCACGGGCCACCCCAGCCAGGACGTGGTCCACGAAATCAACGACGTCGCCCTGGTGGGCCTGGTCCACCCGGAACTCGGGATCGGCTACGACCTCTGGGTGGGCGGCGCGCTCTCCACGAACCCGATGCTGGGCAAGCGTCTGGGCGCCTTCGTCCGGCCGGACCAGGCCGCCGACGTCTGGCTGGGCGTGACCAGCATCTTCCGCGACTACGGCTACCGGCGGATGCGCACCAAGGCCCGGCTGAAGTTCCTGCTGGCCGACTGGGGACCGGTGAAGTTCCGCCAGGTCCTCGAGGACGAATACCTCGGATACAAGCTCGCCGACGGCCCGGCGGCCCCGAAGCCCTCTTCCCCGGGCGACCACATCGGCGTGCACGAACAGAAGGACGGCAAGTTCTTCATCGGCGCCACCCCGCTGGCCGGCCGCCTCTCCGGCAGCCAGCTCGTCAAGCTGGCGGCCACGCTGGAAGCCCGCGGCTCGCAGCGGCTGCGCACCACCCCGCACCAGAAGCTCGTGGTCCTCGACGTGCCCCAGGAACAGGTGGAACCGCTCGTTGCAGAGCTCGACGCCCTGGGCCTGTCGGCCAAGCCGTCAGTGTTCCGCCGCGGCACCATCGCCTGCACCGGCATCGAATACTGCAAGCTCGCCATCGTGGAAACCAAGCTCACGGCGGCCACCGCCGTCGCCGAACTGGAACGCCGCCTGGCCGACCTCGCCGAGAGCAAACAGCTCCCGCAGGCACTCTCGCTGCACATCAACGGCTGCCCCAACTCCTGCGCCCGGATCCAGACGGCGGACATCGGCCTCAAGGGCATGATGCTGCCAACGCCCGACGGCGACCCCACCCCCGGCTTCCAGGTCCACCTCGGCGGCGGGCTGGCGTCCACCGACCGTGAAGAAGCGGGCCTGGGACGCACCGTCCGCGGCCTCAAGGTCACCGCCGATGAGCTGCCCGACTACGTCGAACGCGTGGTCCGGAAATTCGTGGCCGACCGGTCCGGGGACCAGACCTTCGCCGAATGGGCCTTCGCCGCCGACGAGGGGGACCTGCAATGAGCACTGACCTCCGCACCCACGAGGAGCTCAAGGTTCTCGCCGAGGCCGGCGCCGCCGAGCTCGGCTGGGATGCCCCGGCCCGCGAGGTCATCGCCTGGGTGGCACGCAACTTCGAGCTGCCCGCGGTGGCCGTCGCCTGCTCCATGGCCGACGCCGTCCTGCCGGCACTCGTCGCGGACCAGCTTCCCGGCGTCGACGTGCTGTTCCTGGAGACCGGCTACCACTTCCCGGAAACCTACGCGACGCGTGACGAAGTCGCCGCGAACCTGCGCGTCAACGTCGTCGACGTGCTGCCGGAGAACACGGTGGAGCAGCAGGACCGGCTCCTCGGCAAGGACCTCTTCGCCCGCGACGCCGCCCAGTGCTGTGCCCTCCGGAAGGTGGCGCCGCTGCGCCGCACCCTCGCCGGCTACGAGCTCTGGTTCACCGGCGTCCGCCGCGACGAGGCCCCCACCCGCACCAACACCCCGCTGGTCACCTGGGACGACACCAACGGCCTGGTCAAGGTCAACCCGGTGGCGGCCTGGAGCTTCGACCAGCTGGTGCAGTACTCCGATGACAACCTCCTTCCCGTCAACCCGCTGCTTTCACAGGGCTACCCGTCCATTGGCTGCCAGCCCTGCACCCGCAAGGTGGCGCCCGGCGACGACCCCCGCGCCGGCCGCTGGGCAGGAACCGACAAGACAGAATGCGGACTTCACGTATGAGCAACTTGAGCACGACGACGACGACGGATGGCTACGCCTCCACAGCAGATGCCGCCCCCTTCACCAACGAGGACCTAGAGCTGTCTGTGCTGGACAACGACGCTGCTGAGACGCCGATTGCCGCCCAGGGAGTGGCATCGGGCCTGTTGGAGCCGCGCGCTGGGCTGATCGGAGATCAGCCGCGCGGCGCAGGGGCGGGGGCGGCAATCGGCGTCTCAGCGCCGGCCCGCCTCTCCAGCCTGGACACCCTCGAGTCCGAGGCGATTCATATCATCCGCGAGGTCGTGGCCGAGTTCGAGAAGCCTGCGCTGCTGTTCTCCGGCGGCAAGGATTCTGTGGTGATGCTGCACCTCGCCACGAAGGCCTTCTGGCCCGGCAAGGTGCCGTTCCCCGTGCTGCACGTGGACACCGGGCACAACTTCCCCGAGGTCATCGAGTTCCGCGACCGGACCGTGGAGCGGCTGGGGCTCAGGCTCGTCGTCGGAAGCGTGCAGGAGTTCATCGACAGCGGCGAGCTGGCCGAGCGTGCCGACGGCACCCGCAACCCGCTGCAGACCGTCCCGCTGCTGGACGCGATCCAGCGCAACAAGTTCGACGCCGTCTTCGGCGGCGGCCGCCGGGACGAGGACAAGGCCCGCGCCAAGGAGCGGATCCTGAGCCTGCGCGACGAATTCGGCCAATGGGACCCGCGCAACCAGCGCCCCGAGCTCTGGAACCTCTACAACGGCCGCCACACCGTGGGCCAGCATGTCCGTGCGTTCCCGATCAGCAACTGGACCGAACTCGACGTCTGGCGCTACATCGAACGCGAAGGCATCGACCTCCCGGGCCTCTACTACGCCCACGACCGCGAGGTCTTTGCCCGGGACGGCATGTGGCGGGCAGTCGGCGAGGTCTCGCTGCCGCGCGAGGACGAACAGGTCATCACCAAGACCGTCCGCTACCGGACGGTCGGTGACATGTCCTGCACCGGCGCCGTCGAATCGGCCGCCGCTACCGTGCGCGACGTCGTCATTGAAGTTGCCGCCTCCACCATCACCGAACGTGGCGCCACCCGGGCAGATGACCGGATCTCCGAGGCCGCCATGGAAGACCGCAAGAAGGACGGCTATTTCTAATGAGCACCGGTATCGACACAGCCCGCGCGGCTGCGCTTCTTGACGAGGCCCCCCTGAAGGACGCCACCCTGTTCCGCTTCGCCACCGCCGGCTCGGTCGACGACGGCAAGTCCACCCTCGTGGGCCGGCTCCTGCATGACTCCAAGGCGATCCTCGCCGACCAGCTCGACGCCGTGGCCCGCACCTCCGCGGACCGCGGCTTCGGCGGAGCCGGCGCAGCCGGTGTCCAGGCGATTGACCTTGCGCTGCTGACCGACGGCCTGCGTGCCGAGCGGGAACAAGGCATCACCATCGACGTCGCGTACCGCTATTTCGCCACGGACCGCCGCAGCTTCATCCTCGCGGATTGCCCCGGCCACGTGCAGTACACCAAGAACACGGTGACCGGCGCGTCCACCGCGGATGCCGTCGTCGTGCTCATCGATGCACGCAAGGGTGTCCTGGAACAGACCCGCCGCCACCTGTCCGTGCTGCAGCTGCTGCGGGTGGCGCACGTGATCGTGGCCGTGAACAAGATCGACCTTGTGGACTTCCGTGAGGACGTGTTCCGCGAGATCGAGGCCGACGTCCAGCAGGTAGGGCGCGAGCTCGGGCTCGGCCGTGATGAATCAAATACGGGTGGCGACGCCGATCTTTTCGTCATCCCGGTGTCCGCGCTCGACGGCGACAACGTCGTGGACCGCTCGGACCGCACTCCCTGGTACGACGGCCCGGCACTGCTCGAAGTCCTGGAGACACTGCCGGCCGCGGACGAACTCGAAAGCCACCTGGAAAGCTTCCGCTTCCCCGTCCAGCTGGTGGTCCGGCCGCAGGGGGCGCTCGCTCCCGACGCCGTCGCCGCCGGACTGGACGAGGAAAAGTACCGGGACTACCGCGCCTACGCCGGCCAGATCACTGAAGGGTCGGTGAAGCTGGGGGACAAGGTCAGCGTCCTCACGCCCGGCCAGGCCCCGCGCACCACCACGGTGACCGGCATCGACTTTGCCGGGCGCGAGCTCACCGAGGCCGTGGCCCCGCAATCGGTGGCCCTGCGCCTCGCGGACGAGTTCGACGTGGCACGTGGGGACACGATCGCGGCCACAGGAACCATCCGGGAGGCGTCGGCCGATCTGTATGCGGCGCTCTGCTGGCTCTCGCCGAAACCGCTCCGCGAGGGCGCCAAGGTGCTGGTCAAGCATGGCACCCGGACTGTCCAGGCCCTGGTCCGGAACGTGACGGGAAAGTTGGACCTCGCCAACTTCCAGCTGGAACCCACCTCCACCCTGGAGCTCAACGACATCGGCCACGCCCAGCTGCGGCTCGCCGCGCCGCTGCCGCTGGAGAACTACCTGCACCACCGCCGCACCGGCGCGTTCCTCGTGATCGACCCGCTGGACGGCAACACCCTCGCCGCAGGCCTGGTCAAGGACCACCCGGGCGACCATGAGGACGAGCGCTACTCGATCTGAGCGCTCAGCCGAACCTGCCCCGCCGGCTATCCGCGGGTTCGCCGGACGCGCGCGGGGTCGCCGTAAACTTGCGGCGACCCCGAGCGTGTCCCGCGAATTCGCCGCTTTTCATCGTCAGGGAGGGGTGCCGTGGAAGTCATCAACAGCCGGCTCATCAGCTGGGCGTCAATCCTGGATGACAAGACCCGCGAGCAGGCGCTGGCCACGGCGCAGCTGCCCATCATCTACCCGCATCTGGCGCTGATGCCGGACGCCCACCTCGGCCTGGGCGCCACCGTGGGATCCGTCATCCCCACCCTTGGTGCCGTTATCCCTGCCGCCGTGGGCGTCGACATCGGCTGCGGCATGATTGCCGTCCGCACGCAGTATGCCCTCAAGGAGCTGCCCAAGGACCGGAAACGCCTGCGGGAGGGCATCGAGCACGCCATTCCGCTGTCCGCGGGCAAGTACAACCGGAGGATCACCGCCACCGCCGAACCGCGGCTGGCCGAGCTGCGGCGAATGGCAGCGGACGCGGGCTTCGACCCCGCCCAGTACGCCGCGAACTGGAAGCTGCAGCTGGGATCGCTGGGCTCGGGCAACCATTTCATCGAGGTGTGCGCGGATGAGACGGACGCCGTGTGGCTGTTCCTGCATTCAGGGTCCCGCGGCGTGGGCAACAAGCTCGCGCAGCGGCACATCGCCGAGGCCCGGAGCGGGGTCCGGATGCGGCACGTCGTCCTGCCGCATCCTGCCCTGGCCTACCTCGAGGAGGGCACCCCCGAATTCGACCGCTACATCAGGGAACTCCGCTGGGCCCAGCACTTCGCACTGCTGAACCGTGAGGAGATGATGGACCGCGTGGTCCGGCAGTTTGAATCATGGACGGGCGGTCGCGTCCGGGAGGCTGAACGGATCAACTGCCACCACAACTTCACCGCGCAGGAGAAGCACTACGGCAAATCCGTCTGGGTCTCGCGCAAGGGGGCGATCAGGGCTGCAGCGGGGGACGCCGGGTTGATCCCCGGCTCCATGGGCACGGCGTCCTACGTCGTCGTCGGGCTGGGGAACCCCGTGTCCCTGAACTCGTCGCCGCACGGCGCCGGGCGGGAATACTCGAGGACCGCCGCGCGGAAGATCTTTTCACTGGCCGAACTGAAGGCCGCCATGCGGGGCATCGAATTCCGTCCCAGCGAGGCATTCATCGACGAGATCCCGGCGGCGTACAAACCGATCGACCAGGTGATGCGCGACTCCGCTGACCTTGTCAAGATACGACACAAGCTCCGGCAGCTCGTCAACGTTAAAGGCGATTGATGAGCTCAAGAGCACGGATGGCGGGCCCGCATATGACGTTGCATGAACTAGCGTGACCCCGGGTTTCCGCACCATTGAACCTCGTTAAGGACACTCCCTATGGTGAATCCATGACAACCACTGAACGCCTCCCCGGCAGACGCAGCCGGACGTTCCGGGGGCGATGTCGCCGGCGCTGACCACCCGCCCGGCCAACCCGCCTTCCCCAGAACAGGAACTCCCCAGAACAGGACTTCACGCATGTCATCCACGCCAGGAAACCCCAGCCCCGCCCGCCAGGACGCCGAAAGGCCTACGCCCGGCACCACCCGGATCGTCGCCGGAGAGTCGGGCAAACCCAAACGCAAGCGCACCCTTGAGATCGGCCTGGCCGCCGGACTCGTCCTCCTGATCGGCGCCGGCGCCGCGGTGGCGTCGACGGTAGCCCGCAACAACGAAGCCGCGCCCGCCGCAGCCGTCGCCGACGCCAATCCGGCGGCCGAACTCAAACTCGGCTATTTCGGCAACATCACCCACGCCCCGGCCCTGGTCGGAGTCAACCGGGGCCTGATCGCCAAGAACCTCGGAAACACCAAACTCAGCACCCAGGTCTTCAACGCCGGCCCGGCCGCGATCGAGGCCCTCAACGCCGGCGCCATCGACGCCACGTACATCGGGCCCAATCCGGCGATCAACTCCTACGTCAAGAGCAAGGGCGAATCGATCAACGTCATCGCCGGCGCCGCGTCCGGCGGCGCGCAGCTGGTGGTCAAGCCGGAGATTTCCTCGGCGGCGGATCTCAAGGGCAAGAAGCTCGCGAGCCCGCAGCTCGGCGGCACCCAGGACGTGGCGCTGCGGGCCTGGCTCGGCAAGCAGGGCTACAAGACCTCCACGGACGGCAGCGGCGACGTCGCCATCAACCCCACCGAGAACGCCCAGACCCTGAAACTCTTCCAGGACGGAAAGCTCGACGGCGCGTGGCTGCCGGAACCGTGGGCGTCCCGTCTGGTGCTCCAGGCCGGCGCGAAGGTCCTGGTCGATGAGAAGGACCTCTGGGACAAGGGCGAGTTCATCACCACCGTCCTGATCGTCAACAAGAAGTTCGCCGCGGAACACCCGGCCACCGTGAAGGCCCTGCTGAAGGGCCACACCGAATCCGTGGACTGGCTCAATGCCGCCCCGGCGGCGGAGAAGACCTCGGTCCTCAACGCCGCGCTCAAGGAATCCGCAGGGTCCGCGCTGCCGGCCGACGTGATCGACCGGTCCCTGAAGAACATTGTCTTCACCGTCGACCCGCTCGCCGGGACGTACAAGAAACTGCTCCAGGACGGCGTCGACGCCGGCACCACCACCCAGGCCGACCTCAACGGCATCTTCGACCTCACGGCACTGAACAGTGTCCTCGGCGAGGGAGCCACCGGGACGAAGATCTCCGCGCAGGGACTCGGCAAAGACTGACCCGTTTTCCCCGCACCCCGCCACAAAAGTAAGGACGTGACCATGCCAGTCGTACTGGAAAACCTGGGCAAGCGCTTCGGCGACGGCGCCCCGGTGCTGGACGACGTCAATGCCACCATCGGGCAGGGCGAGTTCGTCGCCCTGCTCGGTGCGTCCGGCTGCGGCAAGTCCACCCTGCTCAACATCATGGCGGGACTGGAGGCCCCGACGTCGGGAGCCCTGGAAGTGCCCAGCGACGGTGCCGCGTTCATGTTCCAGGACGCGGCGCTCTTCCCCTGGCTGACGGCCCGGGAAAACATCGAGCTGGCCCTGAAGCTGCGCGGCGTCGGGAAAGCCGACCGCCGGGTGAAGTCGGATGAGCTGCTCGACCTCGTGCACCTCGGCGGCGCGGGGGACAAACGCCCGCACGAGCTGTCCGGCGGAATGCGCCAGCGCGTGGCACTGGCCCGCTCGCTGGCCCAGGACCGGCAGCTGCTCCTGATGGACGAGCCCTTCGCGGCCCTGGACGCGATCACCCGTGACCTGCTCCATGACGAGCTGGAACGGATCTGGAAGGAAACCGGGCGCACCATCGTCTTTGTCACGCACAATGTCCGCGAAGCCGTCCGGCTGGGCCAGCGCGTGCTCCTGCTCTCCTCCCGGCCCGGCCGCGTGGTGCAGGAATGGCACGTCAGCGAAGAACACCGCACCGACGCCGGACTGGCCGGCCAGCTCACCGGCGTCATCACCGCCCGGCTACGCGAGGAGATCCGCCGCCATGCCAAGTAAGTTCCTGGCCCACTATGCGCAGGCCGCCGAGCCGGCCGAGACGTCCCTCATCCCGGGCTCGGACCCCGGGACCCGCAAGGTCCACGCCGCCCTGACCCGTTCCTCGACCGGTACGGCCGACCTCCGCGAGCTCGAGTCCGGCCTGGACTCCCTGCAGTCCGACGCCGTCCGCAAGGCCCGCATCGACTGGAGCCGGATCCTGCTCCCGGTGGCCGCGCTTGTGGTCCTGCTGGTCGTCTGGCAGCTCTATGTGTCGCTGGGCATCAAGCGGCGCGACCTGGTCCCCGGCCCGCTGGACGTGCTGGGGCAGTTCGGCAACCTCTGGGCCGAGGGCAAGCTGCAGGAAGCCGTCTGGACCTCGCTGCAGCGCGGACTCGTGGGCTTCCTGATCAGCGTGGCCATCGCGACCCCGGTGGGGCTCCTGCTGGCCCAGGTCGCCCCGCTGCGCCGCGCCTTCGGACCGCTGATTTCCGGGCTCCAGGTGCTGCCCTCCGTGGCCTGGGTGCCCGCGGCCATCATCTGGTTCGGCCTCACCGACGCCACGGTGTACTTCGTGGTGTTCATGGGCGCCATCCCGTCCATCATCAACGGACTGATCTCCGGCGTGGACCAGATCCCGCCGCAGTACCGCAGCGTCGGCACGGTCCTGGGCGCCTCCCGGCTGCAGCTGGCGCTGCAGATCATCCTCCCCGCCGCGTTGCCCGGCTACCTGAGCGGACTCAAGCAGGGCTGGGCCTTCTCCTGGCGCTCCCTCATGGCCGCGGAAATCATCGCCGTCGGCGGCTCCATCGGCTTTGGCCTGGGCTCCATGCTGAACCAGGGCCGCGACCTCTCCGACATGACCATCGTTATGTCCGCGATCCTGCTGATCCTCGCCGTCGGCATCCTGATCGAACTGCTGGTCTTCGCGCCGGTTGAAAAGCGGCTGCTGCGCCGCCGGGGCCTCCTCGCCGGCAGCACCCGCTAGTCGTCCCGCGGCGAAACGCAACAGCAGAGCCCGACGGCGACCACCGCCGTCGGGCTCTGCTGTGTCCTCGCCCCCTCCCTGGGACTCCTTGTCCGGGCCCCGGTACCGGCCTAGACTCACGCATACCGGCCGGTGTGCGGCCGATCCGTCCCAATCCTGAGGAGACAGCCGTGGCACCAAAATTCGGACTGCTGGCACTGGTCGAGGCCAAGCCCGGGAAGGAGCAGGAAGTCTGGGACTTCCTCAACGGCGGCCGGGAGATCGTTCTGAATGAGCCGGGCACACGGACCTGGTACGCGTTCCGGGTCAACGAGAACACCTTCGGCATTTTCGACACCTTCGACACCGAGGAGGACCGGCAAGCCCACCTCAACGGGGCCATCCCGGCAGCACTCGGCGAACACGGCCCGGCGATGCTCGCCAAGGACCCGGACATCAAACTCATCGAGCTCATCGCGGTGAAGTAGGCGCAGGCGTGCGGTCCTGCCGAGTGGGGGCACATTGACACGGACACACCGGCGTGTGAGCCCGGAGTGGCTGCCCCGGCCGCCAAAGTGCCCCCGGACCGCTACCCGGGTGCCCCCAAGCCGCCCCCAAAGTACGCCCGGGGCCGCCCCAAGCTATGTGACGCGGCGTTACCTTTCGTGAACGGGTGTTTCCACACCGTTGTTCCGCGCTGTGGTGCCGCCCTATCGTCGATGCATGGCAATTCAGGACATTTACCCCACGGCGCTGCGCCTCCTCGGCCGCCCCGTGCTCGTCGTAGGCGGCGGCACCGTCGCCGCACGCCGCGCCAAGGGACTGCTCGACGCCGGCGCCCGAGTCACCGTCGTCGCACCACTGGCCAGCCCGGCCCTGGCCGACCTTGCCGACGCCGGCCTCCTCACCTGGGAGCCGCGCACCTACCGCCCGTCCGACGTCGACGGCGTCTGGTTCGTCCAGACCGCCACCGGCGACTCCGCGGTCGATGCCCAGGTTTCCGCTGACTCCGAGTCCCAGCGCATCTGGTGCGTCAACGCCTCCGACCACGAGTCCTCCGCCGCCTGGACCCCCGCCGTCGCGGTGGTGGATGACGTGAAGATCGCCGTGAACGCCGGGGGAGATCCGCGCCGCGCCATGGCCCTGCGCGACGCCGTCGCCACCGCCCTGGAAACCGGCGACCTGCCGCTGCGCAGGCACCGGGCAACCGCGGGATCAGCCACCGGTTCGGTGGCCCTCGTCGGCGGCGGACCCGGTGACACCGGACTCATCACCGTCCGCGGCCGACGGCTCCTGGGCCAGGCCGACGTCGTGGTAGCGGACCGCCTCGGACCGCGTGAACTTCTCAACGAACTTGCCCCCGACGTCCGCGTGATCGAGGTCGGCAAGACCCCCGGCCACCACCCTGTCCCGCAGTCCGAGATCAACCGCATCCTCGTCGACGAAGCACTGCAGGGCCACCGCGTGGTCCGGCTCAAGGGCGGGGACCCGTACGTCCTAGGCCGCGGCGGCGAGGAAGCCGAGTTCTGCCGGCAGAACGGCGTCGAGGTGGAAGTGGTTCCCGGCGTGACCTCGGCCATCTCAGTCCCAGCCGCTGCCGGCATCCCGGTCACGCACCGCGGACTCGCCAAAGGCTTCAGCGTGGTCACCGGCCACGAGGAACTCTCCGAGGTCCCGGCCCGCGCCGACCACACCGTGATCCTGCTCATGGGCGTCGGCCAGCTGCGCGATTCCGCCGCCTCGCTGGCCCGCGCCGGTTTGCCTCCGGAGACTCCTGTTGGCATCGTAGAGAATGGATACCTGCCGAACCAGCGGGTGACCATCGGAACCCTCGGGACCATCGCGGACCAGGCGGAGGCCGCCGGCGTCGCGAATCCCGCGGTGATCGTGATCGGTGACGTGGTCCGCGTCAGCCCGTTCGCGCCGTCGCACTTCAAGACCGCCGACTACAGCACCATCACCCCGAACAGCCCCCGCGTCCTGACCCCGTAGCCCGCCCCACCCCCAGCCCCCCCGGCAAGACCCACACCCACCCACCCACCCCGCCCCCAGCCCCAGCCCCACCAAGACCCACCCACCCAACTAGCTGGCAGTTGTTGTCGTTCTGAGCCCTCAAAACGACAACGATTGCGAGCCAGTTGGGCCGGAACGAACAAAAGGAACACAGCCGTGTCAATCAGCACGCCCGTAGGAACCGCCGCCCGCCCGCTGCGCGTCGCCGTCGTCGGTTCCGGCCCCGCCGGCGTCTACGCCGCGGACATCCTCACCAAGAGCGAGGCCGTCAAGAGCGGCGAGCTCACCGTGAGCATCGACCTCTTCGACCGCTACCCGGCGCCCTACGGCCTGATCCGCTACGGCGTCGCCCCCGACCACCCGCGCATCAAGGGCATCGTTAACGCGCTGCACAAGGTCCTGGACCGCGGCGACATTCGCTTCTTCGGCAACGTCGACTACGGGACAGACCTCTCGCTCGAGGACCTCCGCACCCACTACGACGCCGTCATCTTCGCCACCGGCGCCATCAAGGACGCGGACCTGAACATCCCGGGCATCGAACTCGGGGGCTCCTACGGCGGTGCCGACTTCGTCTCCTGGTACGACGGCCACCCGGACGTCGCCCGGGAATGGCCGCTGGACGCCAAGGAAGTCGCGGTGATCGGCAACGGCAACGTTGCCCTGGACGTGGCCCGCATGCTCTCCAAGCACGCCGACGATCTCCTGGTCTCCGAGATCCCGGACAACGTCTACGCCGGGCTGAAGTCCTCCCCGGTCACGGACGTGCACGTCTTCGGACGCCGCGGCCCGGCCCAGGTGAAGTTCACCCCGCTGGAACTGCGCGAACTCTCCCACTCCAAGGACGTGGACATCATCCTTTACGCGGAGGACTTCGAGTTCGACGCCGAATCGGACCGCCAGATCCAGGGCAACAACCAGACCAAGACCATGGTGGGCACGCTGACCAACTGGATCGCGGAACAGCCCGAGGACCTCTCCGAGCTCACCGCCTCCCGCCGCCTGCACCTGCACTTCCTGCACAGCCCCGTCGCGGTTCTGGGAACAACAGGCGACGCCGAGGCCCCCGGCCGCGTCGCCGGCATCAAGTTCGAGCGCACCGAACTCGACGGCACGGGCAACGCCCGCGGCACCGGCGAGTTTGTTGACTACCCGGTCCAGGCCGTCTACCGCGCCATCGGCTACTTCGGTTCCTCGCTGCCGGAGGTCGAGTTCGACCACAGCAAGGGAGTTGTCCCGAACGACGGCGGCCGCGTCCTGGACGGCGCCGGCGCCCATGTGCCGGGCATCTACGCAACCGGCTGGATCAAGCGCGGCCCGGTGGGCCTGATCGGCCACACCAAGGGCGATGCCCTCGAGACCGTGACCTACCTGCTCGAGGACCGCGCACAGCTGCCGCTCGCGGCGGCGCCCGCCCCGGAGGCAATCGTCGAGCTCCTCGCGGGCCGCGGCGTGCAGTACACCAGCTGGGAAGGCTGGCTGGCCCTGGACGAGCACGAGCGGGCGCTGGGTGAAACGGCGACGGCGGCCGGCGAGTCGCACGGTGTCCCCGTGCAGCGCGAGCGGATCAAGGTGGTCCCGCGCGGGGACATGGTGGAGATCAGCCGCGGCGGGGTGTCGGCCCAGCTCTGAGCGGCCGCCACAAGCACGATGCAACGCGGGGTCACTTCCCGCCCATTCCGCAAGGAATCTTGGGCTCGAAGTGGCCCCGCGTTGCTGGGCGTTTGGGCGCTTGCCCATCCACCGCCGGTAGTCAGTAGGCTTATCGTCATGAGGCTCCGTCACAGCAACGCGTCCGGCCGCGGGTACCGCCGGGTCCCCGCCGGGACCGGGTTCAGCTACAGGGACCTGGGCGGGTCGACGCTGCCTCCGGGTCCGGTGCGGGACCGGCTGGAGAGCATCGACATCCCGCCGGCCTGGACGGACGTCTGGATTCCCCGTACGACAACGGGCACATCCAGGCCACGGGAGTCGACGCGGTGGGCCGGCGGCAGTACATCTACCATCCGAGCTGGCGCGAACGGAAGGACCGGCTGAAGTTCGACCGTTCGCTCCAGCTGGCCGAGACCCTGCCGGCCGCCGCCTGGTGACCGTGGACCTGCGCTCCGAAGGGCTCAGCCGCGAGCGCGTCCTGGCGGCCGCCTTCCGGACGCTCGACAGCGGATCGCTGCGGGTCGGCTCGGAGCGCTACACCAACGAAAACGGCAGCCACGGCCTCGCCACCCTGCTCTGCGCCCGCGTCAAGGTGCGCAAGGACGAGCTCAGGCTCAGTTTCCCCGCCAAGAGCGGCAAGACCTGGGAATCACGGATCGACGACGCCGACCTCGCCGCCGTCGTGCGGCAGCTCAAGCGCCGCGGGGGCAACGCCCGGCTGCTGGCCTACAAGGACGGCCGCAGCTGGCACCCGGTGTCCAGTGCGGACATCAACGAGTACGTCAAGGAGCGCACCGGGGAGGACTTCACCGCCAAGGATTTCCGCACCCCATGCGGGGGACGGCGGCGGCAGCCGTCAGCCTGGCGCTGAGCGGCCCGCAGGCGAAAGTTTCGGTCCGGAAGAGTGCGGTGAGCCGTGCCATGCAGGACGCGGCCGCAGTCCTGGGCAACACGCCGTCGATCGCCCGGAAAAGCTACGTCGATCCGCGGCTGCTGGACCACTTCGCCGCCGGGGAGACGATCGACCCGAAACGGCTGGACTCCGCCGAGTCCGAGATCCGCGCCCTGCTGTACCAGGAAGGCGAAGTGGTTCCGCTGCGGAAGCCCGTGAGCTAGCAAGCCCGTGAGCTGGCAGGCCGTGAGCTAGCAAAGCCGGGACGCCGCTACATCCGGCCGAAACGAGCCCGGATCAGCGCGAAGGCCCCGTAGGCAATAAACCCCGCCCCGATGGCCAGGAGCAGGTACGGGCCGAAGGGGTGCCCCAACAGGGCCTTCAGGCTGCCGTCCAGCCCCGTGGACGAGCCGGGATTGTTGGTCGCCGCCGCGATTACGAACAACAGCCCGGTCAGGATCAGCGCCCCGCCCTTGGCAATGTGGCCGGCCACGCCGAGGGCACTGACCAGGTGTCCGCGGCGCGTCCCCTCGAAGTGGTGCAGCTCCTCCTTGAATTTCTTTCCGACACCCTTGACGATGAAGTACACCCCGATCCCGATGATGGTCAGCCCGAGGCCGATCAGGAGCGGAACCCCGAACGGGCTCTGCACCAGCGCGGTGCTGAAATCCCGGGTCGAGTCACCCGAATCGCTGCGGTTGCCGAGCGAAAGCCGGCGAAACTCAGCCCGACGCTGCCGTACGCGATGCTGAGGAAGCCGGAGGAAACGAGCTTGCCCAGCCGTTCGCCCCGCGGGAGATGGCGGGCCCGCAGGGTCGCTTCGCTCAGCTGCCAGAGCGAGAGCCCGGCGCAGGCCGTGCATCCGGCCCACGTCACGGCCGGACCCCAGGGGTTGGCCGCGAGCTGTTCGATGGCGCCGGTCGGTTCGGCCTGGCCCTGGGCGCCCAGGACCAGGGCGACGGCGATGGCCCCGATCACGATATGAAGCAGCGCCATCACAGCAAAACCGGAACGCGCGACGACGTCGAGCACGGTGCTGTTGGACGCCCCCTCGGCGGCGTCGGCAGCATCTCCGATAGCAGTTTCGTGATCTGACATTCAGCCCGCCGTCCCGCCGCTCAGAATTTCCCCAGCCAGCCGTTCCCTGGTCAGGTACTCCCTGGTCAGCCGTTCATCGGGCCTTCGGCGTGGATGTCGCCCGCGCCGGCACCCACTATCGTCACTGTGCACCGGACAATGAGGCCGCCGGGGGCGGTGTCTACTTCGATCAGGGTCTCGCCCCGGTCGATCACCGCGTACTTTTCCGTCCCGGCTTCCACTTCGAAACCGCGCGAGGCGGCCGCCTGTTTCGCGTTCGCCAGCGCGGACTCCCGCAGGCGGTCCACGTAGCCCGGCTCGTCCGCCCGGGAGCTCTCGCCGAAGGCCCATCCAAAGAGCTGACCGGTTTCTTCCATGGCCCGATTTTACCCGCAGGAACCGCGTTCCTGCGGTCGAGGCGCCCCGACGCCAGGTCTACCAACTTGTTGCTAAGTGTGCTTACTATAGTTGGACCATGCCCGCGCTTTGGACATGCCCCGCGGCACCCGCGTCAGCGGCGGCCGCCGCGATTCCGGATTCGACTACAGACGATAGGAAGCTCAACATGGCAGGTAATCTTGTTGCCCGATCCATTCACGACCTGACGGCAGGCGCCTGGTTCGGCGGTTCGCTGATGGGCGCCATTGGGCTCAACGGTGCGGCGGCGGAAGCCCGGGACTCCGCGGAACGCACCCGGCTCTCGAGCCTGGGCTGGAAGAAGTGGGCCCCGTTCCAGACGGCCGCTTTCGGCGCGCACATCCTCTCCGGCCTCGCCATCGTGTGGGAGAACAAGGACCGCATGGCCAAGCAGGACGGCGTAACCCGGCTGACTGTCTACAAGTCCGTCGTCACCCTCGCCGGTGCCGCCGTGACGCTGTACGCGGGCCTGCAGGGCGCAAAGGTGGACAAGTTGGCCAGCGAAGGTGCCAAGGGTGCAACGGAGCCCAAGCCAGGCGCGTCCGAGGAGCTCCGTTCGGCGCAGGAGCAGTTGAAGATCCTGCAGTGGGCCATCCCGGTGTTTGCCGGCTGGGTGATTGTGCTCGGCGCCAAGCACGGCGAAATGCAGCGCCCCAAGAACGTCTTCAAGGGCCTGGCACGCTGATCTTCTTCGCGCCGCGCTCGCCCCGCCATGAGCGTCGCGCGCCGCTGGTCGGCGGCTGATCGTTGGAGCAAACACAAAGGCCTCCGGACGGAACGTCGGTTCCGGCCCGGAGGCCTTTGTCGTGCCGGGCCCCTGCTGCTGGGCGCAGGAGCCGGCCGTCAAAATTCGGCGCTGACGAGGCCGATAAAACTGCCGTCCGCCAGCAGGTCTGGGTCGGGGGCGAACCGCTGGGACTGAGCATCTTCCGGCGACCTTGCAGAAACCCTATTCAGCTACTCCCGTAGCCAGTCCGCGCAGGAATTCAGGTTCCGGGTGACGCTTTCGACGGCGGCCGCCTCGTCCCGGACCGCGATCGCCTCCACCAGTTCGCCGTGGCCTTCAGGCGGCAGGCCGTTGAAGCCTCCCCGGCGCTGCTGCCGGAGGAGATCATTGTGGAATAAGACGCCGAAGCTGACGTACAGCTCATGCAGCAGGGGATTGGCCGACGCCTGTGCCACCAGCACGTGGAAGTCCCAGTCGGCACGGGCCCACGCGGGGTAGTCTTCGGCCAGCCAGGCAACGCGGCGGGCGGCGAGCAGTTCGCGCATGGCGGTGACGGCGTCGGCCGTCGCATGCCGGGCGGCGAGCCGGGCCGCCTGGGTGTCCAGGCCCACCCGGACCTCGAGGATGTGCCCCTGGGAATGGTCCTGATACAGGCGCTGTGTGGCACCGGCAATCTCGCTGGTGGCCCGGACGTAGGTGCCGTCCCCGCGGCGGACCTCAAGCATGCCGCTGTGGGCGAGAGCCTTGACGGCCTCGCGCAGGGTGCCGCGGGAGACGCCGAAGGCCGCCATCAGCTCCGGTTCCGCCGGGATGCGCTGCTGCAGCGGCCACTCGCCCGAGTGGATCAGCGCCCGCAGCTTGGCGGTGATTTCGTCCACCAGCGGGGGCCGGTGCGAAGCGGTGAGGGTCATCGCGGGGTCCTTTCGGCGGACTGCGGAGTTTTGGGCCCGGCCGTGAGGAGCTGGCCGACGGCGATCTGGCCGAGGGCCACAGCCAGCAGCAGGATCAACGGCAGGGTCCAGGAACCGGTGGCGCTGTGCAGCAGGCCCATGCCGAAGGGCCCGAGGGTCGCCAGCAGATAGCCGGCGGACTGGGCCACGGTGGACAATGCCGTGGTCTCCTCGGTGGTGCGGCCGCCGCGGCTGATCATCACCATGACCAGCGGGAAGATGCCGAGCCCGAAGCCGAGCAGCACCGCCGTCAGGGGCGCCCAGTCGACCGGCAGGACCAGCATCGCCAGGACGCCGAGCGCCATTGTCACGGTGGCCAGATGGAACGCGGCCCGCAGCCTGCGCGGGCGGGATCCGATGGCCACCAGCACCATGCCGGCGGGGACGGAGACGAGCTGCATCAGCCCGAACATGAGCCCGCTCGCGGAAGCGGTCATCCCCATCGTCACCAGCATGTAGGGGAACCAGCTGAGCACCGCGTAGGCCAGGAGTGCCTGGACCGTGAAGCCGAGCGTGATCAGTGCTCCGGTGCGGGTGCGCAGCAGGGGCCAGGGGGAAACCCGGGCGGCCTTGACGGCGGACGCGTTCCTGTGGGCATGCACTGCAATCGGAAGGAAGCCGAGGCAGGCGCACAGGGCCATGAAGCCGATGGATCCGACGCCCGCGGAGGGCGATCCGAGCGCCTGCGCCACGGGGACGATCAGGACGGCGGTGACCGTGGCGCCCGTGGTCATGGTCACTGTGTAAAGGGCGGTCATGAGAGACGTGCGGTCCGCGAAGTGCACCCTGATGAAGGATGGCATCGCCACATTGCAGACGGCCAGCCCCGACATGCCCACCACGGTGCCGGCGAGCAGCATTCCGGTGGACGGGATAGCCCGCAGCAGGAGCCCTGCGGCCAGCAGGATGAGCGAGAGCAGGATGGCCTTCTCGAGTCCGAGTTGCCGGGTCAGCCAGGACGTGGCGGCGCCGGCCACCGCGAAACACAGCGTCGGGATCGACGGGATGACGGCAGCGATCAGCGGTCCGTAGCCCAGGACTGCCTGCAGGTCGTGGAACAGGGCGGCTGCCCCGGTGATGCCGGCGCGCAGGTTGAGCCCGATCAGGACGAGTGCGATGATTCCGGCCACGACGACGCCGCGCGGCCGCCCGCGATCCGGGCCGGGGGAAGATGCTGTCTCGGGGAGGGCGGACGCCGCCGTGCTGCTAGCCATGCTTACCATTTTTAAAGGTTAGACGTTTGATGTTTGGGGAACCAGAGTTAAGTGGCAAATATCTCGCAAAGCGGTAGCCGTTGCACGACGATGGTGCCATAGAGCCATTCGGATCTGACTGGAGTCCGGATGGGGCCGATCTGGCGTTACTCCGGGCGGACTCAGCGCGGGTGGCGTGCGCTCAGCCGCTGCACGGCGAGAGCCAGCCATAGCTGCACTCGGTCCGCCGTCTGGGCCGGGTCATAACCGGTGAGCTCGGTGATCTGGGCCAGCCGGTAGCGGACGGTGTTCCGGTGCAGCGTGAGGTCCTCGGCGACGGCGGCTACCGAGCCGTTGTTGTTGAGGTAGCTTTCCAGCGTGGTCATGAGTTCGGCCCCGTGCGTGGCGTCGAAGCTGCGGAGCGGATTCAGCGACTCGTTCGCCATATCCGCCAGCGGAACATCCTCGCTGGCCAGCAGCAGCGAGGTCAGGCTGAGCCGCTCGGGTTCGTTGACGGGCAGGCCGTGGCTGGCGGCATCGCGGGCCTCGAAATAGCTCCAGCGCAGCCCGTTGGGTTTTGTGTACGCCCCGCCGATCCCGATCGTGGCATGCAGGCCGGCTTCGGCCAGATGGTCGCTGAGGCTGCGGGCCAGCCCGCTGGCGCCGCTGCCGTCGTCGGGGATCACCACGATCAGGTCCTTCCCGACGACGGCGCTCACCGCCTTATCCAGCGGCTGCGGCAGTGCGGAGCTGCCGAGCTGTTTGTGGTGCGCCGCCGACTCGGCGAGCAGCACCACATTCTTGCGGGTGCTGTTGATGCCGATACCGGCGAGCCGGCGGGTGGCTTCGGAAGAATCCAGGGTTCCGTGGATCACGTCCTCGAGGACCTGCCCGGCGAGGGCGCGCTGCGACTGGCGCTGCTTGACCATGTTATTGAGCTCGACGCTGATCAGGTTCTGGGCGTAGCCCACAATGCCGGAGTCCTCGAAGGGCTGTTTGATCCAGAGGGTGCACGCATCGCGGCGGCCGGTCGGGATGGGGTAGGAGGCCCAGCCGTCGGTGCTGGGGGCGGGATGGCCCGCCACACTGTTGTAGAGCTGGGCGGTGAACTGGGTCAGCACAATCTCGGTCCGCAGCATGGAACCGAGGTGCTTCAGCAGTTCGGCGAGGCCGCCGCCGGTGAGGAGGGCCCGGGCCAGGATCTGGTGCCCGGCGATGAGCCGCTCGAGCTTGGAGTAGTGGTCCGCGGACTGGGCGTCGGCCACGAGCTTGCCGATGGCGATGAAGGGCGTCTCGTAGGGGACCTCGACCACCGGCAGGCCCCAGCGGTTGGCCTCGGCGATCAGGGCCGGCGGCACGTCGTCGTGCGTCAGGCCGATTCCGAAGCCGATCCCCACGGCGCCCGCCCGCTGGACCTGACGGACGAAGCGGCGCTGGTCCGGGGCGCTCCGCAGCCGCATGCCGGTGGTGAGGACGAGTTCGCCGCCGTTGAGGAACCGCTGCGGGTCCTCCTGTTCCGTGACGGCCACCCAGAGGATGTCCTGGTGCGAGGTGGTTTCCGCGAGGCCCGCCTTGGTCAGCTTGAGGGACGGGACCCCTAGCAGGGCTGCAAGTGAAATGGCCATGGATTCAGGATAGCCGGGGGCTGGTCAAGCGCACTAAAGTATCGCGGCAACGGTGTGCAGGTGACTATTCCCAGCCCCGCACACCTGGCATAGGCTCGGAGCAGTCTAATCAGGGCCCTTCAGCGCGAAAGAGGTTGTACACCGTGGTTCAAACCTTGCAGAACTTCATCAACGGCGAATTTGTCACGCCCGCCGGCACCGGCATGCTGGACATCGTCAACCCCACGAACGGTGACGTGGTGGCGAAATCACCCATCTCGGTGCAGGCCGACGTCGACGCCGCCATGACCGCCGCGAGGGATGCCTTCAAGAGCTGGAAGCACACCACGCCCGGGCAGCGCCAGCTCATGCTGCTCAAGCTCGCGGATGCCGTCGAGGCGCACAGCGACGAACTCGTCGACGCGCAGCACCGCAACACGGGGCAGGTCCGCTCCCTGATCGCCTCCGAGGAGGTTGCCGCCGGCGCGGACCAGTTGCGCTTCTTTGCCGGCGCCGCACGGATCATGGAAGGCAAGTCCGCCGGGGAGTACTTCGAGGGCCACACCTCCTACGTCCGGCGCGAGCCGATCGGTGTGGTGGCCCAGGTGGCGCCGTGGAACTACCCGTTCCTGATGGCGATCTGGAAGATCGGCCCCGCCCTGGCGGCCGGCAACACCGTGGTGCTCAAGCCCTCGGACACCACCCCCGAGTCCACCCTGGTCCTGGCCCGCCTGGCCGGCGGGATCTTCCCGGCCGGTGTCCTCAACGTCGTCCTCGGCACCGGCGAGACCGGCGCCATGATGGTGGAGCACAAGGTCCCCGGGCTGGTCTCCATCACCGGCTCGGTCCGGGCCGGCATCGCCGTCGCCTCCGGTGCCGCCAAGGGTCTCAAGCGCGCCCACCTGGAGCTCGGCGGCAAGGCCCCCGCCATCGTCTTCAAGGACGCGGACATCAAGAAGAGCGCCGCGGCCATCGCCGAATTCGCCTTCTTCAACGCCGGCCAGGACTGCACCGCAATCACCCGCGTGCTGGTCCAGGACGAGGTGCACGACGACGTCGTGGCAGCCATGGTGGAGCACACCAAGACCCTGCACACGGGATCGCAGAACGACGAGGACAACTACTTCGGGCCGTTGAACAACGTGAACCACTTCAACGCGGTGACCTCGGTTGTGGAGCACCTGCCGGCGAACTGCAAGATCGAGACCGGCGGCCACCGCGCCGGCGATAAAGGATTCTTCTTCGAGCCCACCATCGTCACCGGCGCCAAGCAGAGCGACGACATCGTCCAGAAGGAAACCTTCGGACCGGTCATCACGGTGCAGAAATTCAGCACCGAGGACGAGGCCGTGGAGCTGGCCAACGACGTCGAGTACGCCCTGGCCTCGAGCGTCTGGACCACCGACCACGGCACCGCCATGCGCGTCAGCCGCGACCTGGACTTCGGCGCCGTGTGGATCAACACGCACATCCTGCTCACGGCCGAAATGCCGCACGGAGGCTTCAAGCAGTCCGGCTACGGCAAGGACCTGTCTATGTACGGGGTCGAGGACTACACCCGCATCAAGCACGTCATGTCCGCACTTGATGCATAGCCCAGACGCATAACCCAGTCGCATAGCCCATACGCATAACCCATCCGCATCACGCCACGCGCCTCACCCGCACGCTTAGAAAGGCTTTCCCATGACCACCACCGCACATGACATCACCTACCGTCTTGAGCAGAAACGCCGCGTCCAGGCCGACTTCCCGGGCCCCAAGTCCCTCGCCCTGACCGAACGCCGCAAGGCTGTGGTCGCTGCGGGCGTCGCGTCCAGCGTTCCGGTGTTCGTCGCCGACGCCGACGGCGGCATCATCCACGACGTCGACGGCAACTCCTTCATCGACCTCGGCTCCGGCATCGCCGTGACCAGCGTCGGCGCCTCGGATCCGGCCGTCGTCGGCGCCGTCAAGGAGGCCGTGGAGCACTTCACCCACACCTGTTTCATGGTCACGCCCTACGAAGGCTATGTCGCCGTCGCCGAGCAGCTGAACCGCCTCACCCCCGGCGACCACGAGAAGCGCACGGTGCTCTTCAACTCCGGCGCCGAGGCCGTGGAAAACGCCGTCAAGGTGGCCCGCCTGGCCACCGGCCGGGACGCCGTCGTCGCCTTTGACCACGCCTACCACGGCCGCACCAACCTGACCATGGCCCTGACCGCCAAAGCGATGCCATACAAAACCAACTTCGGCCCGTTCGCGCCCGAGGTCTACCGGATGCCGATGAGCTACCCCTACCGCGAGGAAAACCCGGAGATCACCGGTGCCGAGGCCGCCAAGCGCGCCATCACCATGATCGAGAAGCAGATCGGCGGCGAGTCCGTGGCGGCGATCATCATCGAGCCCATCCAGGGCGAGGGCGGCTTCATCGTCCCTGCCGAGGGCTTCCTGCCGGCACTCGCGGCCTGGGCCAAGGACAAGGGCATCGTCTTCATCGCCGATGAGGTCCAATCCGGCTTCTGCCGCACCGGCGAGTGGTTCGCCGTGAACCACGAAGGCGTGGTTCCGGACATCATCACCATGGCCAAGGGCATCGCCGGCGGCATGCCGCTGTCCGCCATCACCGGCCGCGCCGAGCTGCTCGACGCCGTCCACCCGGGCGGCCTCGGCGGCACCTACGGGGGCAACCCGGTCGCTTGTGCCGCGGCACTGGCCTCGATCGGCTCGATGGAGCAGTACGACCTCAACGGCCGCGCCCGGCACATCGAGGAGATCGCCCTCGACAAGCTGCGCGAACTCGCCGTCGGGCAGTCGGTGATCGGGGACGTCCGCGGCCGCGGCGCCATGCTCGCGATCGAACTGGTCCAGGCCGGCTCGAAGGAACCGAATCCGGAACTGACCAAGGCCGTCGCCGCGGCCTGCCTCAAGGAGGGTGTCATCATCCTCACCTGCGGCACCTACGGCAACGTCGTCCGGCTGCTGCCCCCGCTGGTCATCAGCGACGAGCTGCTGCTGGACGGACTCGAGGTCCTGGCCGCGGCCATCAAGGCCAACGCCTGACAGGCCGCGAGATAACAGCAGAGCCGCGGACCAGCAGGTCCGCGGCTCTGCTGTTATCTCGCGGTGTTATTGCCGCGGTGATATCTCCACTCTGTTATCTAAACTCTGTTATCTAAACTCTGTTATCTAAACTCTGTTATCCCCACCGTGTTATTTCCACTGCGTGGAGTCCAGCTGGATTGCCACGACATACAGGTGCTGCCCTTGTTCGATCTTTTCGACCTCGTATACGCGCACCTTGGTTTGCGGAACGGTTCCCATCGGACGGCCCACACCGATGCCGTAGCTGAGCACGCCTTCGAAGTCGCCGGCCGGGGCGTAGCTGGTGAGGGCCTTGTAGCCGATGTTGGGCGCCGGAGCGCTCTTGACGGTGCTCGCCGTGCCGTCCGCCGTGTGCGCCTGGGCGCCGCGGAACACCACTTTGAGGATGGCCCCGGTGCCCGGCAGCGGAACCGGCAGTCCGCTGCCGTCGGCGAGCAGTTCGGGAACAAACACAACCTCGTAGCTGGGGAAACCGCCGCTAAAACGGAAGCTGAGCTGGTCGAAGGGCGGAGTCTCCGCGGGGTGCTGGCCTGCCCCGATCGCGGCGAGCGTCGGCAGCGGGGCCGCGGGCGGCGGAGAAAGCGGCACCGGGTTCTCATGCGTGGCCTTGAAAATCCGTCCCGGGCCTGGCCAGGACCAGTCGAGGGCGATCTTGGAGGAAATCACCTTGTCGCCGGTCTGCGGCGGCCCGGTTTCGTCGGTGTCGCCCGGCACGCTGGCGGTCGCGGACGGTACGGCGGCAGTCGGTGCGGCGGCAGACGATGCCGAGGCGGAGCCCGTGGCCTGGCTGCTTCCGCCGGGTGGTGGCGTGGACGGGGTACAGGCTGTGAGAGTCAGCAGCAGTGCCAGCAACCCCAGTCCGACGTTCCTTGCTCCGGTTTTCTGTGCTCTGATCGCACCCACGGTGGGCTCCCCTCGACCATTCCAGCCTAGGCGCGGAAGATTCCCCTGCTCAGGGCCAAAAGTCACGAATTATCACGGGCTATTCCGCGCCGCTGGGCTAGAGTCGTTCCTACCACTGCAGGAACGCAGACCGGCCGACGTCGCCCGGAATCCCCGGAGCAATGCTGGCTTCTGCCCAGACCCATAAGGGGTTCATACATGCGATACGTAGTCGGCTATACACCCAACGAACGCGGCGCCGACGCCGTCGCCCTGGCCTCGGCCATGGCCCGTGCCCAGGGGGCGGACCTTGATCTGGTTTATGTGGTGGACCGGAGTGCCCCCTCCCTCGCCCCGAGTCTGGAGAGAAGCCGCGTCGGCGCCGCTGAACAGAAAGTGCTCAGCGTGGAGCGCGAGGGACTGTCCCTGGTACCGGAGGGGCTGGAGGCCCGGTTCCACGACCGTCCGGCGGAGTCGTTTGCGGCGGGCCTGATTGATGCGGCAGTGGAGTACAAGGCAGGCCTGATCGTGGTGGGCGCGGCGAGCAACGGCCTGTTCAAGCGGTACAGCGTGGGAAGTGTGGCCAACGCCCTGCTCCATGCCTCGCCTGTGCCGGTGGCACTGGCGCCGCGCGGCTACCGGCGCACGGAGCCCATCACGCGGCTGACCCTCGCGGTGGGCCAGCGCACCGGCGCGGAGGCTGCCATCGGCGCCGCGATCAAATCCGCAGAACGCCGCGGCGTCCCGCTGCGGCTCGTCTCGCTTGTGGAGCTCGACGCCGAAGGAGACAGCGGCGAGAACATCAACGCTGCCCATATCCACGCCAACACTGTCCTCACCGACGCCTCCCACCGGCTCCCCGCCGGGCACACCGTGAACGTTGAAGTCGCGCACGGCAGGACCATCGAGGAAGCGATCGACGACCTTGAGTGGGACGACGGCGAGATCATGATCGTGGGCTCGTCCCGGCTGGCGGAAAAGAACAAGCTTTTCATCGGCAGCACCGCCAACAAGGTGCTGCGCGCCCTGCCGGTTCCGATGGTGGTAGTCCCGCGGGACTACGAAGGGGTCGATTCCAACCCGGAGCTCTGACCAACCACCCCTGCGCAACCAAGCCCCGCGCGAGCGTTGGGCGGGGTTCAGGCGGCGGCCCGGGCCAGCTTCCGGGTGACGGAATTCTTCCGCGCGGTCCGCAGCATGTCCACGGTGAGCACCAGCAGCGCAAGCCAGACGACGCCGAAACCGATCCAGCGGTCCGTGGTCATGGTTTCCTTGAAAACGGCCAGCGCCACGATGAACTGCAGGACCGGGGCAAAATACTGCAGCAGGCCGATCGTGGTCATCGGCAGGCGGCGGGCGGACGCGCCGAAGAACAGCAGCGGCACGGCCGTGATGATGCCGGACGCCGCCAGCAGCCAGAAGTGTCCGGCGCCGTTGGCACCGAGCGTCGCTGCTCCGCTGACGCCGAGGAAGATCATGGTCACGGCGGCCACCGGAGCCAGCACGATGGTCTCGACGGAGAGGCTGGTGAGCGCGTCCGCCCGCGGCCCGACGCGCTTCTTGACGAAGCCGTAGAGGCCGAAGCTCAGCGCCAGGGTCAGGGCGATCCAGGGCAGCTTCCCGTAGGAGACCGTCAGGACGCCGACGGCTACAAAGCCGATTCCAACGGCGGCCCACTGCAGCCGGCGCAGCTTCTCCTTCAGGACGAAGACGCCCAGCAGCACGGAGACCAGCGGGTTGATGAAGTAGCCCAGTGAGGCTTCCACCGCCTGGCCGGTGGTCACACCGTAGACATAGGTCAGCCAGTTCACCGCGATCAGCACCGCTGCGATGGCGAGCGGAAAGATGACCGTGCGGTTCCGGAAGGCGGCTCCGAGCACGCGCCAGGACCGGGTGATCGTGATGAGCAGGACGCAGAAAAGCAGGGACCAGAGCACGCGGTTGGCCACGATCTCGACCGCGCCGGCCGGCTGAAGCACGAAGAAGTACAGGGGCATCAGCCCCCACAGCCCGTAAGCGCCGATCCCGAACAGGACACCCGCCGTCGTGTCCTTGTCCACGGCCTTGAGCGCCGCCGGCTGCTGCGGCGACGGGCTTCCCGAGGGTGCAGGCGCACCCAAGGCGGTCAGCGTGGCGGGGGAGGAGGATCCGTCGGGTTTAGGCACAAGATCAATAACACCAGCTGCCGTGCCCCTATTCCTGCCTTTTGTTCCCGCGGAGGGCGCGGATCCCTGCGATCTCAGTCACGGCAGGGCCCCACGGGTTCCCGCGGACATTTAGAATAGGGGATTGTGCGCTGCATCAACCGGCGCAGCCGCTAAGATTCAGGAGGGCTCCCGTTGTCCAACCCGGCCGAAACCACGTCCAAACGTCCGCTCCGCGTTGCGATTGTCGGCGCGGGACCGGCCGGCGTCTACGCCGCGGACATCCTGACGAAGTCCAATGAGGTCAAGGACGGCGATTTCGAGGTCAGCATCGACCTCTTCGAGGCGTACCCGGCGCCGTACGGGCTGATCCGCTACGGCGTGGCCCCGGACCATCCCCGGATCAAGGGCATCGTCAACGCCCTGCACAAGGTCCTGGACCGCGGGGACATCCGCTTCCTCGGCAACGTCACCTACGGCCGCGACCTGACCCTGCACGACTTCCGCGCCTTCTACGACGCCGTGATCTTCTCCACCGGGGCCATCAAGGACGCGGAGCTGGAGATCCCCGGCGTCGGGCTCGAGGGCTCCTTCGGCGGGGCTGACTTCGTTTCCTGGTACGACGGACACCCGGATGTGTCCCGCGACTGGCCGCTGGACGCCAGGGAAATCGCGGTGATCGGCAACGGCAACGTGGCACTGGATGTGGCCCGCATGCTGGTCAAGCACGCGGACGAACTGCTCGTCACCGAGATCCCGGACAACGTGTACCAGGCCCTCAAAAATTCCCCGGTCACCGACGTGCACGTGTTCGGCCGGCGCGGGCCGGCCCAGGTGAAGTTCACCCCGCTGGAGCTGCGCGAGCTCAGCCACGCCGGAGATGTGGACATCGTCCTGTACCCGGAGGATTTCGAGTTCGACGAGACCTCCGACGAGGCCATCCGCAGCAACAACCAGATCCGCACCATGGTCAACACGCTGACGAACTGGCTCGTCGAGGAGCACGCCGAGGCCGAGGAGCCGTCCTCCCGCCGGCTGCACCTGCATTTCCTGCACAGCCCGGTGGAGATCTACGACGACGCCGCCAAGCCCGGCAGTGTGGCCGGCATCAAGTTCGAGCGGATGCAGCTGGACGGCACCGGCAACGTCAAGGGCACGGGCGAATTCCTCGACTACCCGGTCCAGGCCGTCTACCGGGCGATCGGCTACCACGGCTCGCCGCTGGACGAACTGGAATACGACGCGCGCCGCGGGGTCATCCCCAACGAGGGCGGGCGCGTGCTCGACGCCGAGGGCAATCCGGTCCCCGGAATCTACGCCACCGGCTGGATCAAGCGCGGACCCGTGGGCCTGATCGGCCACACCAAGGGCGACGCGCTCGAGACCATCGGCTTCCTGCTCGAGGACCGGCTGACACTGCCGCCCGCGCAAAACCCGGACCCGCAGGCCATCATCGATCTCCTGGAGGAGCGGGGCGTCGAGTACACCACCTGGGAAGGCTGGATCAAGCTCGATGCGCACGAGCTTGCGCTCGGCGAGGAATGGTCGGCACAGGAGGACGCCAGCGGCGTCGTGCGGGAACGCATCAAGGTGGTCCCGCGCGAGGACATGGTCGAGATCTCCCGCGGTTAGACGCCAGCGGCGTCGTGCGGGAACGCATCAAGGTGGTCCCGCGCGAGGACATGGTCGAGATCTCCCGCGGTTAGAAGGGGGCGGTTCCCGCGCTCTGGCGGGCACCGGACGCGCCCACTAGACTGGGCCGGACGTGGCTGCCTCCGGCACGCCGTCGCGCCCGTCAGGTGGGAGTTCAATGAGGAATGTGGTCCGTCCGGCGGCCCTGGTCCATCCAGCCGGTAGCGTCACCGCAGAGCTGCGCCAGCAGTATGCCAGTGCCGGCCATGAGCAGCTGGACTCCTGTGGACGCGTGTTCCCCGAGGGGTTGCAGCTGCCGGGCCTCAGCGGCCTGATCCAGGAATCGTGGCGGCGTTCGGCGCAACTGCACGCCAACCCGGACAACCCCGAGGCCCCGCTGGTCATGGACCACGACGAACTCGAAGAGTACCGGCGGCAGCATCCGCTGGCCGCCATCATGCCGGTGATCCACAAACTCCTGGTCCTGCCGAGCCACGACAGCGGCATGCTGGTGGCAGTGGGCGATGAGATGGGCCGGCTGCTCTGGGTCGAGGGGGACGCCGCCATGCAGCGCCGGGCCGAGGGCATGATGTTCGTCCCGGGCGCCGACTGGTCCGAGGCGACCGTCGGCACCAGCGCCCCCGGCACGGCGCTGGCCCTCGGCCGGGGCGTCCAGATCTCCCGGGCCGAACACTACAAGCGCTCCGTCCACCCGTGGAGCTGCACGGCCGTGCCTTTCCATGATCCCGATTCCGGCGCCCTGCTCGGAGTTGTGGACATCACCGGCACGGAGTCCGCCGTCGCGCCGCACACCTTGTCCCTGGTCGAGGCCACCGTCGCCGCGGCGCAGGCTCATCTGCGGGTGGAACGCCTCCAATCGGCCGCAGCGCGGCAGTCCTCGCCGTCCCGACGCCGGAGCCCGGCGTCCGCCGCAAGGGCGGGGCATGCGGGCGCCGCCGCCGCCACCAGCCTCTACCGCAACACTCTCCAGCTCCTCGGCCGGGACCAGGCCCTGCTCAGCATCGATGGCCGCACCGTGGCCCTGTCCGGGCGGCACAGCGAAATCCTGGCACTGCTCAGCACCCACCCCGAAGGGCTCAACGCTGAGGAACTCTGCACCCTGTTGTACCCCGGGGAGGCCTCCACCATGACGCTGCGGGCCGAGATGGTGCGCCTGCGCAAGGTCCTCCAGCAGCTTAACCCGGACGCGGTTCCGGAATCCCGGCCCTACCGGTTGCCGATGGATCTGGTGCCGGACTCCGGACAGGTCCTCAACTGCCTGCAGCGCGGCGCCCACCGGATCGCCCTGGAGATCTACCGCGGTGCCGTGCTGCCGCGTTCGGAAGCGCCCGGTATTGCCGAACTGCGGAACCGGGTGTCCTCCCTGCTGCGGGAGGCTGTGCTGACCGACGGCAGCGCCGAATCGCTGCTGAAATACGCCGGGCTGCCGGAGGCGAGGGACGACGTCGAGGTCCGCAGCGCGGCGCTGAGGCTGCTGCCGCCACGCTCACCCAAGCGGGCCGCCGTCGTCGCCGATCTGGAACGGTTGGACAGCGAACTCAGCGCCTGAGGGTGCTGCGTGACCCGGATCACTTCGGTTGCAACCTGACTGCAACCTCCCGGCTCCTACGCTGGGTGCAACGGCTGCCGCCATGAACTGGCCGCCACCACTCTTGCACAGCAAAGGAGCTAGCAATGACTGTCTACGCACAGCCCGGTACCGAGGGATCGAAGGTCACCTTCAAGGACCGCTACGAGAACTGGATCGGCGGCGAGTGGGTTGCCCCGGTCAAGGGCCAGTACTTCGAAAACATCACCCCCGTGACCGGAAAGGCGTTCTGCGAAGTTGCCCGCGGCACCGCCGAGGACATCGAGCTGGCGCTGGACGCCGCCCACAAGATCGCACCGTCCTGGGGAAAGACCTCCGTCGCCGAGCGCGCCGCGATCCTGAACAAGATCGCCGACCGGATCGACGAGAACACCGAGATGCTCGCCGTCGCCGAGTCCTGGGACAACGGCAAGCCGATCCGCGAGACCCTCAACGCCGACATCCCCCTCGCCGCGGACCACTTCCGCTACTTCGCGTCCGCCGTCCGCGCCCAGGAAGGCCGGTTGTCACAGCTCGACGACGACACAACCGCTTACCACTACCACGAGCCGCTCGGTGTCGTAGGGCAGATCATCCCTTGGAACTTTCCGATCCTGATGGCCGTCTGGAAGCTCGCGCCGGCCCTCGCCGCCGGCAACGCCGTCGTCCTGAAGCCGGCCGAGCAGACGCCGTCCTCGATCCTGGTGCTGATGGAACTCATCGGCGACCTGCTGCCAGCCGGCGTCCTCAACGTCGTCAACGGCTTCGGCGTCGAGGCGGGCAAGCCGCTTGCCTCCAGCCCCCGCATCCGCAAGATCGCCTTCACCGGTGAAACCTCCACGGGCCGCCTGATCAGCCAGTACGCCAGCCAGAACCTGATCCCGGTCACCCTGGAGCTCGGCGGCAAGAGCCCGAACATCTTCTTCAACGACGTCGCGGACACCAATGACGCGTTCTACGACAAGGCCCAGGAGGGCTTCACGCTCTTTGCCTTCAACCAGGGTGAAGTCTGCACCTGCCCGTCCCGCGCCTTGGTCCAGGAGGGCATCTACGATTCCTTCATGGCCGATGCCGTGGCCCGGGTGGAGAAGATCATCCAGGGCAACCCGCTGGACACGGAGACGCAGCTCGGCGCCCAGGCCTCCAACGACCAGCTGGAAAAGATCCTCTCCTACATCGACATCGGAAAGCAGGAGGGCGCCAAGGTACTCACCGGCGGCTCCCGTGCCGAAATGACAGGAGACCTCGCCGGCGGGTACTACGTCCAGCCGACCATCTTCGAGGGCCACAACAAGATGCGGATCTTCCAGGAGGAGATCTTCGGCCCGGTGGTCTCCGTGACCCGCTTCAGCGACTACAACGACGCCATGGGCATCGCCAACGACACCCTCTACGGGCTGGGTGCCGGCGTCTGGTCCCGCAACGGCAACGTCGCCTACCGGGCGGGCCGCGAGATCCAGGCCGGCCGGGTGTGGGTCAACAACTACCACGCCTACCCCGCAGGGGCTGCGTTCGGCGGCTACAAGTCCTCCGGCATCGGACGCGAAAACCACTCCATGATGCTGGACCACTACCAGCAGACCAAGAACCTCCTGGTCAGCTACAACGAGAACAAGCTCGGCTTCTTCTAAGCCGCACCAAACAGGGCGGGGCGGATCAAGGAGTGGTCCGTCCCGCCCGTACCATTTGCACACCAGCGCGGGCGGACGCCGGCTCACTGCACACGCCCTATCGCCACACTCAAGCTTGATGACGCAAGGATTTCGCCATGACGACGACAATGACGACGACGACAATGCAAGCCGCAGTAGTAACCGAATTCGGCAAGGACCTGCAGATCCAGACCCTCCCCATCCCAGTGCCGGGACGCGGCGAGGCACTCGTGAAGGTACTGACCACCGGCGTCTGCCACACAGACCTCCACGCCGCGGAAGGCGACTGGCCGGTGAAGCCGACCCCGCCTTTTATCCCCGGCCACGAAGGAGTCGGCGAGGTCGTAGCCCTCGGTGAGGGTGTCACGGACCTGGCCCTCGGAGACCTCGTAGGCAATGCGTGGCTCTGGTCCGCCTGCGGCGATTGCCAGTACTGCCGCACCGGTTGGGAAACCCTTTGCGAAGCGCAGCAGAACGCCGGCTACAGCGTTAACGGCTCCTTTGGCGAGTACATGCTGGTGGACACGCGCTTCGCGGCCAGGATCCCGGCTGGCTCGGACCCCGTGGAGGTGGCCCCGGTGCTCTGCGCCGGAGTGACCGTCTACAAGGGACTCAAAATGACCGAGGCCCGGCCCGGCCAGTGGGTCACCATCTCGGGCATCGGCGGACTCGGCCACATCGCCGTCCAGTACGCGGTTGCCATGGGCCTCCGAGTTGCTGCGGTGGATATTGCAGATGACAAGCTCGCCCTGGCCAAGAAGCATGGTGCGGAGCTGACCGTCAATGCCCTGCACGCGGATCCCGCCGAAGTCATCCAGCGCGAAACCGGAGGTTGCCATGGAGTCCTGGTCACAGCTGTGCACCCGTCAGCATTCGGCCAGGCGATCGGGATGGCCCGCCGCGGCGGAACGATTGTGTTCAACGGCCTGCCGCCGGGTGACTTCCCGGCGCCGATCTTTGAGATTGTGCTCAAGGGCCTGACAGTCCGCGGTTCCATTGTGGGAACCCGGCAGGACCTGCAGGAAGCCCTGGAATTCTATGCCCAGGGCAAGATCCATCCCACGGTCTCCACGCGGGAACTCCCCGAAGTGAATGCTGTTCTTGACGAAATGAAGCACGCCAAGATCGACGGCCGCGTGGTTATCAAGTACTGATCAAGAAAGGGCACTGATGCCAGAGACAAAGCTCGACGCCGCCGTGACCCGCCCCGGTGAGGACTTCTCCCGGGTGGCGCTCACCCCGGAGGCGGTGGAACTTCTGCTCAAAATGTGGATCCAGCACGGACCGCTGATGTTCCATCAGTCCGGCGGCTGCTGCGACGGTTCCTCGCCGATGTGTTATCCGGCAGGGGAGTTCATTACCGGGGACTCGGACGTACTGCTGGGTCTGTTCGACATTTCGGATGGGCTTCGGCCCCAGCCGGTGGAGTTCTGGATGTCCAAGGAGCAGTTCACCTACTGGAGCCACACGCACCTGACCGTGGACGTGGTCCCGGGCCGGGGGAGCGGTTTCTCGGTGGAGTCGCCCGAAGGTAAGCGGTTCCTGATCCGGTCCACTTTGATGGATTGGCCGGTCTAAACCGGAGGACGGATCCGAAAGGGGTCTGTGCAGGGAGACCTGCACAGACCCCTTTCGTCTCAGTATGTGGGACAAAAATGGCCGTCCAGTGGATGGACACTAATCTGGATAGGTCTGTTTCCAACAAGCTACCGAGATTGTGGACTTTCCAATGAACTTATTCCGGACCAAATCCATCGAGCAGTCGATGTCTGACGCCGATGAACCCGGACGCAAGCTGAAGCGTTCGCTCAGCTCCTGGGACCTGATGATCATGGGTGTCGCCGTTGCCGTCGGCGCCGGTATCTTCTCGGTCGGGGCCAAGGCTGCCGCGAATTTCTCTGGACCGGCGGTGACCATTTCCTTCGCCATCGCCGCCATCACCTGCGCGCTCGCGATCATGTGCTACGCCGAATTCGCCACCGCGATTCCCGTGGCAGGCTCCGCGTATGTGTTCACCTACGCCACCATGGGCGAGTTGCTCGCCTGGATCATCGGCTGGAACCTGATCCTTGAACTGTTCACCGCCGCCGCCGTGATCGCCAAGTACTGGGGCATCTACCTGAGCAAGGTGTTCGCCCTGATGGGCGTCGACATTCCGCCGTCGATCTCCCTGGGCGGGATGGACCTCTACTGGGGCGCCTTCCTGATTGTCGCGGTGTTCACCGTGCTGCTGGTCCTCGGGACCAAGCTGTCGGCCCGGGTCGGCAACGTCTTCACGCTGATCAAGATCGCCGTCGTGCTCTTCGTCATTGTTGTGGGCTTCTCGTACGTGAAGTTCGAGAACTACGTCCCGTTCGTGCCCGCCTCGGAGCCGACCGGGGGTAGCGGAACTGCTGAAGTCCTCAAGCAGTCCTTCTTCGGCTTCCTCACCGGAGCCGCCCCCGCACAGTACGGCACGATGGGCATCTTCGCCGGCGCCGCCCTGGTCTTCTTCGCCTTTATCGGCTTCGACGTCGTCGCCACCTCGGCCGAGGAGGTCAAGAACCCGCAGAAGACGCTGCCCCGGGGCATCTTCGGTGGCCTCGCCGTCGTTACTGTCCTCTACATCCTGGTGTCGCTGGCGTTGACGGGCATGGTGTCCTACACCCAGCTGGCCGAGGCCGAGAACCCGACGCTGACCACCGCCTTCGAAGCGGTGGGGAATACCGACGCCGCCAAGATCATCGCTTTCGGCTCCCTCGTGGGCCTGACCACGGTGATCATGGTGTTGCTCATGGGTCTCTCCCGCGTGGTCCTGGCCATGAGCCGCGACGGCCTGCTGCCGCGCTCCCTGTCCAAGACCAGCACCACCCGCGCGACGCCGGTCCGCCTCCAGATCATCTGCGGGGCCGCGGTGGCTGTGGTCGCCGGGCTGACCAACGTGGACCTGCTCGAAGAAATGATCAACATCGGCACGCTGTCCGCGTTCGTCACCGTCAGCCTGGGCATCCTGGTGCTGCGGAAGAAGCGCCCGGACCTGAAACCGGCATTCCGCGTGCCGTTCGGGAAGGTACTCCCGATTATCTCGGCAGTTCTCTGCCTCTACCTCATGACGAACCTGGCCGTGGAGACCTGGATCTTCTTCGCAATCTGGCTCGTGATCGGCATAGCCATCTACTTCTCCTACGGCCAGCGGCACTCCCGGCTGAACGAGAAGTTCGCGGACGCCAAGGCTTCGGTCAACGGCCCGGCTGGCGACGCCGCCGGCGACGCCTCCGTGCCGGCCGCGGCCGAGGACCAGGACGCGCTCAGCCGCTCCTGATCGGGAGTGGCCGGTCCCGACCGCCGACAAAAACGAATTCGCTGGAGACGTGCAAATTCGCCGGGTGCTCCCGGCGAACTGGGCACGGCTCCGGCGAATTCGGCGTTTGGCCGTCCGGATCGGTTTACCACTTGGCATCAAAAGAGGCTCGCCTCAGGGCGAGGCGTAACGGCCGATCCACTCGACCAGTGGCCGCAGCTCCTCCCAGCGTCGGGCCACCTCTCCGGCTGCGTCCGGTGTGGAGAGCCAGCGGGGCCGTCCCAGATGCATCCCTGCGCTTAGCGACTTGTGCTTCAGCAGTTCCGCGCGGGGATGGTCTTTGTCGAAACCCCTCGGGACAGTTTTGAGGCTCTCGCCCTCTACCGCGAAGCCGACCGACTGAACCCCCTGCACAATCCCCTGCAGGACTCCGCCACTGGCCTCGGCATCCACGGCGTTGCGAAAGCGTGCCAGCTGCGCCGGCGTGTGGGTGTGGCAGCCTCCTCCGATGAGAAGGCCGTCCGCGCTGAGCTGGATGTAGAAGCCCACGCCCTCCGCGGTCGAGGCGAACGCCCCTTGCGCGGTTTTGTAGGGCGATTTGTCCAGGGAGAACCGGATATCCCTGTTGGGGCGGAAAAGCTTGGCTTCGCCGAACTCCGTTTCAAGCGCGGCCAGCAGCCCGGCCAGCGGTTCCTTGACCGCGGAGTCATAGGTGGCCTTATGTTCGAGCCACCATTCCCGGTTGTTGTTGTGTTCCAGCTCCGCATAGAACTCGAAGGCGGCGTCAGGGATGCCTGCAAATGGGGTCATGCATGCATCCTAGGGACATGGCGTGCCTCACCGCGAGGGGCGCAGCCCATATGTGGAAAGACGCAAACACCCTGCCATGGCAATCCTGTGACGGGGTGTTTGAAGTGCGCGGGCGAACCCGGACCAGGCCTAAGGATCAGACCTTGTTGGCAGCCTCGGCGGCGGTAGCTACGTCGGGTGTAGCAATTCGGCCACCGCGAGGAGTCGGTGAACGAGGTGGGTGTCTTCTTCAACAATCTTGACCGGCGGCTCGCCTCCAAAGACCAGCACCTCTGGCGAGCCAGGCAACGGAAGGCCGCAGGGGCGCCGTCTTCGGCCAGTCTCAGAGCTGTAACAATGCTCCCAATGTGGTTGACCTCACATTATGGTTAGATCAGACTTATTTTGAACGTCTGTTCGAACAGCGAACACCTTGGGTGTTGGGGGCACGCAGTTCCCATGCCATGGGCACATAGGAGTGAACATGAAACGTCGTATTATCGCCGTCCTGGCCGCCGCGTCGGTCCTGGGCCTCTCGGCTTGTGGAAGCGGCTCACCCAGTTCCACCGGCGGTGCCACCACCGGCGGAGCCACGGGCAGCACCGCGCTGACCAAGGTCAGCGTAGGCGTCATTCCGATCGTCGACTGCGCGCCGATCTACCTCGGCGACAAGCAGGGCTTCTTCAAGGAAGAAGGCCTGCAGCTGGACATCCAGACGGCCACCGGCGGCGCCGCGATCGTCCCCGGAGTGGTCAGCGGCAGCTTCGACTTCGCCTTCTCCAACCTGATCTCGGTCATGGTCGCCAAGGACAAGGGCCTCGACCTGAAGTTCGTCGCCAACGGAGCTTCCACCACGGGCGAGAAGGGCAAGGACATCGGCGGGGTCGTCGTTCCGGCCGGCTCAAGCATCCAGTCGCCGAAGGACCTAGCCGGCAAGACCGTCTCCGTGAACAACCTCTCCAACATCGGCGACACCACCATCAAGTCGGTTGTCGAAAAGGATGGCGGCGATCCCAAGAGCGTCAAGTTCGTGGAGGTGGCGTTCCCGGACGCCCCGGCGGCCCTGGCCAACAAGCAGGTCGATGCCGCTTGGATCCTGGAGCCATTCCTGTCCAAGGCTGTCGCCGACGGTGGCACCATCGTCTCCTCGAACTTCGTGGACATGAGCCCGGAGCTGGACATCGCCGGTTACTTCACCAAGGCGGACACCATCAAGGGCAAGGCCGAACTGACCCAGAAGTTCACCCGGGCCATGAACAAGTCCCTGGAATACGCCCAGGCGCATCCGCAGGAAGTCCGCGACATCGTCGGCACGTACACGAAGATCGACGAGCCCACCCGCGCCAAGATGGTACTGCCGCACTACCGCGTTGAATTCAACAAGGACGCCTTCAAGACCCTCGGCGACGCCGCCGCCAAGTACGGCACGCTGACCAAGGCCCCGAGCGCCGGCGATCTCCTGCCATGAGTTCAGACGCAATAGCTTCCCGCGGTCCCGCCCCCAGTGTGGGACGGGACCGCGGGCGGGACCGCCGGCAGGTCCGCAAGCTGCCGGTGAAGCAGCTGCTCGGCGCCGTTGGGATCCTCGGGTTCCTGGCCACGTGGGAGCTTATTCCCCGGCTGGGCATCATCGATGAACGCTATCTGCCCCCGGCCAGCGAGGTCATTGTGGCACTGGTCCGGGACTTCGGGCTCACCGCCTTCTGGATCTCGGTGGGCGAAACCATGGTGGCCTGGTTCCTGGGCCTCGTCATCGCCGTCGCCCTGGCCGTGCTGCTGGGCTTCATCATCGGCTCCAGTGACTTCCTGCGGAAGGCGACCAACTCCACCGTGGAGTTCCTGCGCCCGATCCCGTCGGTGGCGCTGATTCCCCTGGCGGTGCTGCTGTTCGGGGTGAAGATTGAATCGTCCCTCATGCTGATCGTCTACGCCGCCTTCTGGCAGGTCCTGATCCAGGTCCTCTATGGGGTGGCCGACGTCGACATGGTCGCCAACAACACCGCGAAGACCTACGGCCTGGGCCGGATGGCGCGGATCCGCTACGTGGTGTTCCCCACCGCCCTGCCTTACCTGATGACCGGCGTCCGGCTCGCCGGCACGGTGGCGCTGGTCCTGGCCATCACGGCGGAACTGGTGATCGGCTCGCCGGGCCTGGGCCGCGAAATCGCCCTCGCGCAGTCCGGCGGCGCCATCTCGGGGATGTATGCCCTGGTGCTGGCCACCGGCCTGATCGGCGTGCTGATTAACATGCTGATGCGCTTCATTGAGAAAAAGACCTTGTCCTGGCACTCCTCCGTCCGTTCCGAGGTGATCGCATGAAAGCCCTGAAGACCCTCGGCTACGTCCTGGCGCTGCCCGTGCTGCTGGTCCTGCTCTGGTGGGCCTCCACCCTGGGGGCGGTTAACTTCTTCGTCCCCACCCCGGCCACCCTGGTCAACAAATTCGGCGAGGTCTGGTTCAGCCCCCGTTTCTTCTCCGACGTGTTGCCCAGCCTCGGCAGGCTCCTGGTCGGCGTCGTCGCGGCGATCGTGATCGGCGTGGTCGGCGGCGTCCTGATCGGTTCGATCAAATGGCTCCGCGCCCTGCTGGAGCCGACGCTGGAGTTCTTCCGCGCCATTCCGCCGCCCGTCCTGGTGCCGGTGCTGATTCTCCTGATGGGCATCACGGATTCCATGAAGGTCGTGGTCATCATCTCCGGCTGCGTCTGGCCGGTGCTGCTGAACACCATCGAGGGCGTCCGGGCCGTGGATCCGGTGCTGTCCGACTCCAGCCACACCTACGGCATCGACGGCTGGGCCAGGGTCCGGTACCTGGTGCTCCCGTCGGCCAGCCCGCAGATCATGGCCGGTGTGCGCCAGTCCATGTCCCTGGGGTTGATCCTGATGGTCATCTCCGAAATGTTTGCCTCGTCCTCGGGACTGGGCTTCACCATCGTCCAGTTCCAGCGGTCCTTCGCCATCCCGGAAATGTGGTCCGGCATCGTAGTGCTCGGCCTGCTGGGCGTGGGCCTGTCATTTATGTTCCAGTGGGCCGAGCGCAATATCCTGCGCTGGTACCACGGCCAGAAAGAGGTAGAAAATGCAGCCTGACTCAACTCACGCGGACCCGGAGCCGATGCTCTCCGTCCGCGGACTGAAGAAGGTGTACCAGACCGACGGCGGCGGCGTCGAAGCGGTCCGGAACCTCACCTTCGATCTTCGCGCGGGGGAGCTGGCCTGCCTGGTGGGCCCCTCGGGGTCCGGCAAGACCACGCTGCTGAAGTGCATTTCCGGGCTGATGGCCCCGACCGAGGGCGAGGTGCTGCTGGACGGCAAGCGCGTGGTGGGCCCGCCGAAGAAGATGGCCGTGGTGTTCCAGGAATACGGCCGCTCGCTCTTCCCCTGGATGCGGGTCCGCGACAACGTGGAGCTGCCGCTGAAGAACCAGGGCGTGCCCAAGGCGGAGCGTGACCGGCTGGTGGACGAGGCCCTCGAGGCTGTGGGCCTGTCCCACGTCCCGCGGTCCTACCCGTGGCAGCTCTCGGGAGGCATGCAGCAGCGCGTGGCGATTGCGCGGGCGATCGCCTACCAGCCCGAGGTCCTGCTGATGGACGAGCCGTTCGCGGCGGTGGACGCCCAGACCCGGGCGGACCTGGAAGACCTGATCCGCACCGTTTGGAAGAAGCTGGGCATCACGGTGCTCTTCGTGACCCACGACATCGATGAGTCCGTCTACCTCGGCGAGCGGGTCATCATCCTCTCCAGCTCCCCGACCGTGGTCCAGGAGGACATCGTGATCGATCTCCCGGAGGACCGCGACCAGTTGGAGACCCGGTCCCTGCCGCGCTTCACCGAACTCCGCCACCACGTCTACGAGCAGATCCAGCTCGCCAAAAAGGGCCACCGCCCGGCGGCAGCAGGATCGGCTGCGGCAGCCGGAGGTTCTGCTGCACCTACCTCTGCGGCGGGCACGACGTCGGCAGTCGCCTCTGGTGCCGACATCGCCTAGCCACTTACAGCACAACAAAGAACACCCCGCCACGGAAGATCCGTGGCGGGGTGTTCTTTTGTCTGGAGCTGGTTAGCCGATCTTATTGGCTGCCTCGGCGTCGGAGGTGACAACGTCTGCCCCTACCGCACCCAGGTTGGCGCGCAGCTTGGCGCCAAATTCGGCGTCGACGTTGGTCCAGTACTGGATGGCGCGTTCCTTGATGCCGGCGTTCTTGACGCCGCTGACGGCACCGGTAACGGTGTCCAGCAGGCGGGCCTTCTCGCCGTCGTTGTAGACCTCGCGGTACAGCGTGCCGGCCTGGCCGAAGTCGCCGTCCTCAGCGTGCAGGGAGTGCGCGGAGAGCGTGAGCTCGCCGTCGTTCTCCCAGCCGCCGGCCGCTACGCCAGGCTCCACGGCAGCCGGGCCGCCGAGGGAGTTCGGAGCGTAGACCGGAACGGTGGGGGCGTTAAAGCTGTAGCGCCCCTGGCCGTCCTGGCTGTAGTTGTTGACCTGGCTCTTGGGCAGGTTCACCGGGAGCTGGGCGTGGTTGGTGCCCACACGGTAGCGGTGTGCGTCCGCGTAGGAGAAGATGCGGGCCTGCAGCATCTTGTCCGGGGAAGCCGCGATGCCCGGCACGAAGTTCGACGGCGCGAAGGTGGCCTGTTCGATCTGCGCGAAGTAGTTCTCCGGGTTCTTGTTCAGCTCCATGGTGCCGACCTTGATCAGCGGGTAGTCCGAGTGCGGCCACACCTTGGTGAGGTCGAACGGGTTGAAGCGGTACGTCTTGGCATCCTCGTACGGCATGACCTGAACGTGCAGGTCCCAGGACGGGAAGTTGCCGGCGGCGATGTTCTCCTGCAGGTCGCGGATGTAGAAGTCCCCGTCCGCGCCGGCCAGAGCCTCGGCCTCGTCGCCCGTCATGGACTTGACGCCCTGGTTGGACTTGAAGTGGTACTTGACCCAGAAGCGCTCGCCCTCGGCGTTGATCCACTGGTAGGTGTGCGAGCCGTAGCCCTGCATTTCGCGCCAGGAGGCGGGCAGGCCGCGGTCACCCATGAGCCAGGTGACCTGGTGGGCGGACTCGGGGGAGAGGGTCCAGAAGTCCCACTGCATGTCGGCGTCGCGCAGGTGCGTGCCCGGGAGTCGCTTCTGCGAGTGGATGAAGTCCGGGAACTTGATGCCATCGCGGATGAAGAACACCGGGGTGTTGTTGCCGACGAGGTCGTAGTTGCCCTCGGTGGTGTAGAACTTCACGGCGAACCCGCGGGGGTCGCGCCAGGTGTCGGGGGAGCCTGCCTCGCCGGCCACCGAGGAGAAGCGGATGAGCATGTCCGTCTCGGTGCCGGGCTGGAAGAGGGCAGCCTTGGTGTACTTCGAGACGTCCTCGGCGGTGGTGAAGGTACCGAACGCGCCACCGCCCTTGGCGTGGACTACGCGCTCCGGGACACGCTCGCGGTTGAACTGCGCGAGCTTCTCGATCAGGTAGTGGTCGGTCAGGATGATGGCGCCGTCGGCGCCGGTCGTCTGGGAGTGGGCATCGGACGCGACCGGTGCGCCCGACTGCGTCGTCGACTGGGCTGGGGCGGATACGGGTGAGATGGGCGCAGAAATGTTCGCAGTCATCTTTCTCCTTCTGGTTGGGTTTCTTAGGTTCGATCGGAGGGAAGTTTTTGGGTGCGCTGGCAGTCCTGGCAGATGCCCTGGTACATCACGTCGGCGATCTGGATGGTCATCGGCTTGGCGCCCTCGTCCCAGTGCGGGGTGAGGCACGGCGCGTGGCCCACGGCGCAGTCCACGTCCTCGACGCGTCCGCAGCCGATGCAGACGGCGTGGTGGTGGTTGTCCCCCACGCGTGTCTCATACAGGGCGGGGGAGTGCGGGGGCTCGAAGCGGCGCAGCATCCGCAGATCCGTCAGGTCACCCAGGACAACGTAGACGGACTGGGCTGTCAACTCGGGCAGTTCCTGGCGGGCGGCGGCAAGGATGCTCTCCGCGCGGGAGTGCGGATGGTGTTCGACGGCGGCGAGCACGGCCAGGCGCTGCTTGGTCACCCGGCGGCCATGGGCACGCAGGGCGGCAGCCCATGCATCGTGGGTGCCCGCTGAATCCGTCATACCCCCATTCAAGCACTTATTATGATTGGATCACAATAAGGCATGGCTTACGGCGGGTCGTGTGACGCCTCTGATGACGCGCGGGCCCCGGGTGGGGGGACATGCTCGCAGGCGGCGGGACTAAACTCTTGACTTAAGGCTCGGTCCTGCTGCTGCCGGGAACATGGCCGGGAGCGCGGCGTGGGAGGAACAGTGCATCAGCATCACAACGGACTGAAAACAGCGGCCCTGTTCGGCGTCCTGTGGGCGGTGCTGCTCGGGCTCGGTGCCGTGATCGGGGCCGGAACCCGGAGTGCCACACCCATCTGGATCATGGCCCTGATCGGCGTGGGCACCACGGCCTACGGGTACTGGAACAGTGACAAGATCGCCATCCGGGCGATGCAGGCCTATCCGGTGACGGAGGCCGAGGCACCGCAGCTCTACCAGATTGTCCGGGAGCTCTCCACCAGCGCCCAGCAGCCGATGCCGAGGATCTACCTCTCGCCCACAATGGCCCCGAACGCATTCGCCACCGGCCGGAACCCGCAGAACGCGGCGGTGTGCTGCACCGAGGGAATCCTGCGGCTGCTCGATGCCCGGGAACTCCGCGGAGTGCTGGGCCACGAGCTGATGCACGTCTACAGCCGGGACATCCTGACCGCCTCGGTGGCGGCCGCCGTCGCCGGCGTCATCACCTCGGTGGGGCAGATGCTGCTGTTCTTCGGCGGAGACCGGCGCAACGGAAACCCGCTCGCGATGATCGCGATGGCGCTGCTGGCCCCGTTTGCCGCGTCGCTGATCCAGATGGCCATCTCCCGCACCCGGGAGTTCGACGCCGATGAGGACGGTTCCGCGCTGACCGGGGACCCGCTGGCGCTCGCCTCCGCCCTGCGCAAGATCGAGCAGGGCGTGCAGCTGGCGCCGCTTCCGCCGGACCAGCGGCTGGTCAACGCCTCGCACCTGATGATCGCCAACCCGTTCCGGGGCGGCGGCATGGCGAAGCTGTTCTCGACGCACCCGCCGATGAGTGAGCGGATCGGACGCCTGGAGCGGATGGCCGGCCAGCAGCGCGGCTAGGCTCCGGGCTATGGGACGCTCGACGGCGGCGTCCGACGACACGGAAAAAGGATGACGGAAACTTGCGCCGCGGACGGGCCGCTAGCTGCGGAAGTTCACGAACTGCAGGTCGGCCTCGTCGAAGCCTTTCAGCAGGTTCATGGTCTCCTGAAGGTCATCCCGGGACTTGGAGGTCACGCGGAGCTCGTCGCCCTGGATCTGGGACTTGACTGACTTGGGCGCTTCGTCGCGGATGAGCTTGTTGATCTTCTTCGCCAGGTCCTGGGCAATGCCCTCCTTGATGGAGGCCTCCAGCCGGAACTCCTTGCCGGATGCGTAGGGCTCGCCGGTATCGAGGGACTTCAGCGAAATGCCGCGGCGGATGAGCTTGGACTGCAGCACGTCCAGGACCGCCAACACGCGCTCCTCGGAGTTGGCCTTCATCAGAATCGTCTCGCCGCTGAAATCGACCTCGGCGCCGACGCCCTTGAAGTCGTAGCGCTGGACGAGTTCCTTCTGGGCCTGGTGCAGCGCGTTGGCGACTTCCTGCTTGTCTACCTTGCTGACGACGTCGAACGTGGATTCGCCTGCCATGACTGTCCTCCTGGTGGTTGCTGGGGTGCCTGCTGAGAGGCGGTGATGCCTGCATTCCAGCCTAGTACGGATGCTCCTGATGTGAAGCTCGGCGGGGCGTTGTCCCTGTTCACAGTCCGCTCAAAGCTGAGTCAGGGCCGGAACGAAGTTTTGGGTGGCAGAGTCACAGGAGTTGGAAGAGTCGCTCGAAAGGTACAGCTCATGCAGAACAAGGCCGTCCACTATGTCATCCGCTCCACCGCAGCCGCCGCAGGCGGTTTCGCCACGGCCGCGACGTCCGTGGCGGCCGCAACGCTGGCGGCGTCGATCATCTTCAGCCCGGCCGCGGATGTGTCAACACGGATGGACGGCGTCCAGGCGGACCTGGCGCGTGCCGTCCAGCTGAACCAGATCACGGCGGAGCAGGCATCCAAATTCGAGTCCAAGATCGCCGCACGCATCCTTGGGGATGCCTGATATTCCGGGCTTTTTGGGGCTGCAGGGCGCCGATTCGATTCTTCGGCGGAAGTTCTGTAAAGTTGTCTTGCCCGCGGTTGCTGGAAGCGGAACGGACTGGAAACAGGCGTTCTGAGGCCGGAAGCCGCGAGTGATCTTCTTTTGAAGTTCGGCAGATTACCCGAGCGGCCAAAGGGGGCTGACTGTAAATCAGCTGGCAACGCCTACGGGGGTTCGAATCCCTCATCTGCCACCCTTGGAAAAGCCTCCGGAACCAACAGGTTCCGGAGGCTTTTTCTTTTGCCTGCTCCAGCCGGGCGGGCTGATGAGTCATCCATCCGGGGGAACTTCTTCATCCTCCAGTTGGAACCCACCCCAAATGCGCTTCAGGGGCGTGTAGGCCCGCTTAGGGTGAAGGCATGTTCAAGACGATCACGCATCTGAGGCTCCTCGCCGCACCGGCCACGGCCATGCTGCTTCTGGGAACCCTCCTTATTCTGGAACAGAGGCATTTCGACCGGAACAGTGCATTGTTGCTGGCGCTCCTGACCGGTGTCGCCGTCGCCGAGATCCTGCCGGTGGCTGCCCTGGGGTTGGTCTTCGTCGCTCTGGTCCTGCAGACCTTCAAGGTCGTCCCACTGGTGCTTCTATCGGGAGTTCTGAGTTACGCAGCTATTCCCGTCGTGATCTTCTTCGCGGTGATCGGCTGGAAATCCCGGCACCGTTGGATCTTCCCTGCAGCGGCTCTCATATTTGCCGGCATCACGACCGTCAACTGGTTTACCGACCAGACCTGGATAAATATCATCTTCGGCAGCCCGATCTATGGCAGGGGACTGCTGCGAACCCTCACGTACGCCTTTCTGATCTTCGGGGCCTTCGCCGCCCTGAACCTCGCCGCCTGGGCCGTTGGTGTGGCCGTCAACAACGTCTCGAGAAGCCGCAAGGCCCAGCTCGCGGCGGAGGCCCGGCTGCGGGAAACGGCGACTGAACTGGCCCTCGAACACGAACGCAACAGAATCGCCATGGAACTGCATGACGTCCTGGCACATTCACTGACAGTCATCGTGGCCCAGGCCGATGGAATTCGCTTCATCCACCGTGCCGAACCGGAGTCCGTCGAGGAAGCCTCCACGGTCATCGCCGAAGCTGCGAGGACCGCATTGGTCGAAACGCGCCGGCTGATCGAAGGATTTTCCGCGGAGATCGGCGACCAGCCGGTTCACGGGATTGACGATCTGGGGACTCTTGCCGAACGGTTGAGCGCCAGCGGCATGCCGGTCCAGATCGAAACGACGGGCCAGCCCCGGCACATGACCCCCATGCAGCACCTGACGGTCTACCGGCTGGCGCAGGAGAGCCTGACGAATGCCTTCAAGCACGCGGACCGGGGCAAGGGCACACGCCTCCACCTGGTGTGGACTGCAGCGTCTCTTGAGCTCCGTGTCCGCTCTGCGCTGATCCGCGGGCCGGAATCGCCGCCGGAGGATCCGCCGTCGGGCAGGGGGATAGCGGGAATGAAGGCCCGGGCCGCAGCCGCGGGCGGCTGGGTCGAAACCGTCTGGGGCGAAGAGACCTTCGAAGTGATGGCGTTCCTCCCATCGGCAGGTCCTGACCAGCACCCTGACCAGCACCCTGGGGCGGCCCCGGAAGAGCCGCGCCTCCGCGCTTTGGAAGGAGCTACGCCATGACCGCCGTCCCAATCCGGATTGCCCTGGCCGATGACCAGCCGCTGTTCAGCGCCGGACTCAAAATGATCCTGCGCAGCCAGCCGGACATGGATCTCGTCGGCGACGCCGTCAACGGAGAGGCCGCCGTCAAACTCGTGCAGGACACGTTTCCTGATGTGCTCCTGATGGACATCAGGATGCCGGTCATGGACGGAATCACCGCCACGAGGAAGATCCTGGAATCGCCTGCCGGGATTTCAACCAAGATCATTGTGCTGACCACCATCCAGCATGACGAAGCCGTGGTCCGTGCCATTCAGGCCGGTGCCGCCGGCTTCCTGACCAAGGACACCACGCCGGACTTCCTGCTGGCCGCCATCCGAACGGTTCACTCGGGCCACTCCGTCATCGCCCCGGCCCTCACCAACGAACTCCTGCGGGACTACACCACGCCTTCAACCGGGAACGACGGCGCGCTGGTAAACCTCTCGGGGCGGGAACGCGACGTGTTTCTCCTGACTGCCAAGGGGCTGGGAAACGCCGAGATCGCGGCGTCACTGGTGCTCAGCGAGGCAACCGTGAAGTCACACGTGGGCAGCATCCTGGCGAAACTCAAACTTAAGAACCGGATCCAGCTCGTTGCCTTCGCCTACGAAAACAACGTACTCAACTAACACCCGAAACCGCCCGACCCAACGAGGCCTTCCCGGAGGGAAGGTCGGCCACCGCATTGCCTAAAACAACCTAGGAGCCAACATGAATAAGAAGAAGATCTTCGGCGCTGCCGTCCTGATGCTCGGCACCGGCGCCGCGCTGGCCGCCGCAGCCATCCCGGCCGGGCCGATCGCCCCGTCAGCGGAGCCCGTCGCAGGGGTCGTCCGGCAGGCAGAGGCCTACGCCCAGACCGATCCGGTCGCCGAACAGGGAATGCAGGAAGCCGTCCGGCTCTGCATGGCCAGGGCCGGCTTCGACTACACGCCGCCCAGGTGGAACCTGACACTGGACCTCAACGAAGCCATCGGATCGAAGCGGCTCACGGTCGAGGCTGCCAAAGCCAGCGGGTACGCCAGCAGCGGCCCGCAAGGGCCGCACGAGCCGGCACCGGACTCGGCAGACGGCAGGCTGTTCGCCGATCAGGCCTTCAACAACGCCCTCACCGGCCCCGCCGGAACCGCACCAATGACCACGGTGCAGGGCAAGGGGACGTCCTCGGGCGGGTGCCGTGGCGAAGCCATGACGCAGATCTACGGCAGTCCCGAAAACTACATGCTCGCCACCGGCATCGCGTACAACTCGTTCTACCCCGTCACCGACGCCGCCAGCCGCGACCCCGAGCTCGCCAAAGCCGATCAGGACTGGAAAGCCTGCATGAACGAAACCCCCTACTCCTCCTACGCCAATACCCAGCAGGCCACTGACGCAGGAAAGCGCGCCGGTGGCCAGGAGGAGTTCAAAATCGCCGTCACCGACGCCGTCTGCCGGGACAAAACCGGATTCCACGCGGCGCTCGACAAGATCCTCGACAAATACCTGACAACCCGCATGCAGCAACTTGCCCCGGAAATCGAAAAGGTCCAAGGGATCCGGCGCAACGCCGCCGCAAACGCGGCAGCCCTGGGTGTCCCTGCCGCGAAATAGCGCTACATCGAAACAGCCAGCGGCGTCCTGTCAGTATTCGGGGGTGACAGGACGCCGGCAACTTCGGTCTGTTTTGCAGCAGCGCTTGGGCTCGCCCGGCAAAGGCTCTTCAAACGTGCTCAGCGTTGCCGGGGGACTCTCCGGGAACCGTTGTCAGGGCGACCGGGGACGGCCTACGATGTGCGCACAGCCCCACTCCGGGGACCAGCTCCGGGACCTTCCCTCAATGTGCGTTGGGCACATCTTCGGATGCCCTCGTCCTGGACATCACGGGACAGGAAATACCATGACCAAATATCTGTTCGAAGCGAACTACGTGGGCGAGGGAATTAAGGGCCTCATGCGCGAAGGCGGCACAAAGCGCCGTGATGCGGTGGTCGAAGCCCTCAAATCCGTAGGCGGCTCGCTCGAAAGTTTCTACTACGCCTTCGGGGAGACCGATGTCCTGGGGGTCTTTGACATCCCGGAACAGGCCGACGCCGCCGCCCTGTCGCTCATGATCAATTCAACGGGCTCCGTGAACCTGCATATGAAACCTCTCATGACACCGGAGGATCTCGACGAAGCATCCAAGAAGACACCGTCCTACCGGGCCCCCGGGCAATAGACCAGGCCGCAGGCCAAGGCGCTGGCCTGGCAACACCTCGGTCATAACTCACCGAAGGCGGCAGCTCCGGGTCGTACTAATCGGGTCAAGGGGTCTGCGGCGTCTCCTTGGCCATTCCGGGATGAACGGGAACGAACTCGATCTTGTTCGCGGGGTGGATCGTCTTCTTGGGTGCCCGCGAGAATCCTTTCGCATCCAGGCGGTTCTCGGCCCGGTATACGGCCAGCGCCTCGTCATAGGCCTTGTTGAGCTGATGGCCGAAGAATTCCTCCGAGGACCCATCGCTGAAAGTGATGGAAATGACGGTGCTGCCCGGAAAGTGCCGGTTCATACGGATGAAGCCATCGGCGTCCTGCTGGAGATTGATCAATGTGGATCCTGCCTTCGTAATCGGGAGCTTCCAGTCTCCCGCACTTGGCGCCCCCGCATTCCACGGGCCGGCACAAGCGGAAGGCCCCTCGCTGAGGGGCCTTCCTTGGCCTTGCTGGGGCTAGACCTTCTCACGGGTCCGGTCGGCCGTCGCCGGCTCCTCGACCGTGAATTCCCGGCTGCGGCGGGGGAAGGCCCAGAACTTGAAGTCCTTCGCGTCCACCCGGGGCTCCGGGCGCACTTCAGGTTCCTTTGCGGCATCCTTCTGGACGTCCCGCCGGAAATCCCTGTTGTACTGGTAGCACATCACTGACCTCCTTCTGGTGACTGCCCTTTAATCCTCCTCCGTATCGGCCCAGCCGTCGATACTCGCGGGAGGCGCTCCGGGGAATTGTTCGGGCCGGTCCCATCCCTCGGCCCGCGAACAACGAACTCTTCTTCGGGAGGCCGTTGCGGACGTGGTCCAGGCGGCGGTCCGGAAGTGCAACCCTTCCATGCCGGACACCCCGGTGTTCCATGGAAAATCGCCGTTTTTACGCGGACGCCAGAGTAGCGTTATGCCGTTCGCCGTCGAATATAAGGAGCCGTAGTGAAGTCGTTTGCATGTGGTGATGTAGTGCCCGGTTGCGAGGCCCGATGGGTATGCAGCACGGCAGATGAAATCCTCGTCAATGTTGCCGCGCATGCCGCGTCCACGCATGGGCTGGTGGAGCTGCCGGCAGAGCTGGTCCAGTCGGTTCACAAAGCCATCGTTCCGGTTAGTTGAGCCGGCCCGCGGCAGGCGGACCGCCTCCCGCCGGCTCGTCGGCGGGCCAGGACTGGGAAGAGCTTTTGGCGGCCGCCTGCCGCGGTGAAGGCCTCGCCGCGGCATACCAGCCGATTATCGACACCTCCCGCGGTACGGTGGTCGGGTACGAAGCCTTAGCCAGGTTTCCCGGTTTCGCCGAGAAGAACCCGGACGCATGGTTTGCAGCCGCCCGGACCCACGGAAAGTCGGCGGAACTGGAAGCGGCCGCCCTCCGCACTGCGCTCGCGGCGCGGGCCACCCTGCCGCTCAACTGCTTCCTGACGGTCAACGTCTCACCCGAGCTGCTCCCCACGGAATGCATCCGCAGCGTCTGGCGGGACGAGGGGAACCTGGCCGGCGTCGTCGTCGAACTGACCGAGCAGACCCCCATTGACTCCTACGTCGAGCTTGAACCGGACCTCGATCAGCTGCGCGCGGCCGGCGCCCTGATCGCCGTCGACGACGCCGGTGCCGGTTACGCCGGATTGCGGCACCTTCTGGCGCTGCGGCCGTCGCTGATCAAGATTGACCGCGAACTGATCCAGGGCGTGGACCAGGACGAGGCGAAGCGTGCCCTGGTCAGCATGCTCGGGACTTTCGCCTGCCACGTGGATGCGTGGATCCTCGCCGAGGGCGTGGAACGGATCGAAGAGCTCGATGCCCTCGTGTCCCTCGGCGTGCCGCTGGTGCAGGGCTATTGCCTGGCCCGGCCTGCCCCGCCGTGGGCCAACATCGACCTCGATCTGGCGCACCGTCTGGCGTCGAAACGGCCGGCGGCGCACAAGAGAGTCATCCGGGACATCCTGGAAACGGCGGCAACGGCCACCAGCCCCGCGCTCGCGGCGGAGGCGTTCGCGGAGGACCCTGCCCTGCAGTCGGTGGTGCTGCTCGGGGACCACCTGCGGCCAGTCTCGGTGCTTGACGCCGGGACCGCCGGGCTCGGCATGGTCAGCCCGGGGATGCGTGTGAACCTGGATACGCCGCTGGGCGAAGCGCTTGCCCGGTCCATGACACGGACCAAGGCGAGCCGGTTCGAGCCTCTGCTGGTGACGGACAACGCCGGCCGCTACGCCGGCCTCGCGCGGATGGAACGCATGATCACCGCCCTGACGGTAAGCGGCGACTGAGCCCGCGCTTACCCAGGCCGTCCGAGGAGCTGGTCTGTGGCGGCATCGGGCAGCCCCTCGAAGTACTGGTCGAGAATCCGCTGGAAAACAGGTTCCTCCGGGTTTGTCCGCAGGAACAAGGTCATCGACGAGTGCAGTTTCCGCTCGTCCGTGCCGCCGAAGATCTGCCCGGCCGTGCGTCCGGCGATGCCGGCCACTGCCCCGGCACTTTCGATCAGGCGCGGACCCAGCACCGGATGGCGCAGGTAGGCTTTCGCCTCATCCAGCCCGGAGATGGCATATCTCCTGGCAGTCGGGCTGTGCCCAAGGCCCGCAAGCTGGGGGAAGATGAACCACATCCAATGGCTGCGCTTGAAGCCCCCACGGAGCTCCCGCGCGGCCTGAAGATAGGTCCCTCCCGCGTCCTGGGCGGTGATGAAGCGTTCAATATCATAGGGATCTTCCACGGTATCCTCCTGAGTTTCCTCCTCCGGACCGCTGCCACTCGCCTCCATCCAAGCACCGATCCGGTGCCGCCGAAAGCCTACTGAGCCCCTGCCAGCCGGTCCTGGGCCCGCTCGCCCCGCGGCCCCACCAGCACCAACTCCGTGGCTTGTCCCAGTCCCTGCGCCGGCATCGAGACATACATGCTCTCGGCCCGGTTCACCTGGAAGGTTTCATGCCAGATGCCGACGACGCCGGGGGACTTCCGTGCCCGGCGGTTGAAGTCCGTCCACGCGGGCCGGTGCTCCGACGCCGGGGCACCCGCATAGGCATACAGTTTGTCCACCGAATCCCAGTACTGCACGATCACGGGACCGCTTGAGCCCACGGTGAAACGGAAACCCAGCAGGCCGGACCCGGGTTCACGCAGGAGTTCGGCCAGCATCCTGGGCATGGCGAAGAATACCGGTAGCCACAGGTCCGGACGCCAAGGGCGGTTGATTCTCATTCCGATCAGGAAGACCACTAGCTCACCGGAATGGCGGTGCGTGAATCGCCCTGCATTGATGCGTGCCATACTTTTCTCCTCACTGGATACTGATACTCCCCAATAATGGGGAGTAGTACTATCCAAGTCAAGGAGAATCGGTTGCGTATTTCACAGCTGGCGGCGGCCACGGGCGTTCCGGTGGCGACCATCAAGTACTACCTCCGGGAGAAGTTGCTGCACGAGGGGGTGCTGACCTCGGCCACCCAGGCGCGGTACGACGACTCGCATGTCCGCCGGCTGAAGCTGATCCGCGCGCTCGTCGGCACGGCAGGACTGAGTGTCGCCGCCGCCCGCGAGCTGCTCCTGGGCGTCGACAACCCCCCGGAGGCCGGGCACGACTTGCTCGGCCTGGCCCACCGCGCGGTCACCCGCCCGGCGCCGGACGACGTCGACCTCGCGCCGGCGCAGGAGCTGCTGCGCCGCTGGGGCTGGGGGGAGCAGGCCTGCGACCGCAACACCCAGGCCGCCCTGGTGGAGGCTCTGGCCGGACTCTCCAGCGCCGGATTCGAGCTGCCGTCGCCGGTGCTGGACCGTTATGCGCAGGCCATGCGCGACGTCGCGGATGCCGACGTGGGAAGTGTTCCCACGGACTCGCCGGAGGCCGCGATGCGGTACGTGGTCCTTGGGACCGTGCTGATGGAGCCGGTACTGCTGGCCATGCGCAGGCTGGCCCAGCAAAGTGCCTCGTTTGAACGGTTCGGTGCCGGGGAGTTGGCCGGGGAGCCTCATCCCGGGTGAACCCCGGCGGCGGCTATTCGTCGAAGCGGGCCGACATGTCGGTGTCCCTGGCCTGACGTTGCTAGAGTCGGCGGTATACGCAGATGCTACCGGCCGGGCCTGCTGACCTGCCCGGACAGGAAGGGCGCGGCATGGCCGAAATGTTGGGACTTTTCACCGAGACAAGCATGGTGGAACTCCTGCTTCTGCTCGCCACCTTCGTCCTGACCTCCCTGATCGGCATCGAACGGCAGTTCCGGCAGAAAAGCGCCGGCTACCGCACCCACGTCCTCGTGGGCCTTGGATCATGTGGATTTACGCTCGTCTCGGCCTACGGCTTCGCCTACGTCCGTGACCCCGGCGTGACCATGGACCCGTCCCGGATTGCCGCGCAGATCGTCAGCGGCATCGGCTTTCTCGGCGCCGGAGTCATCTTCAAGGGCCGGGACGTCGTCCGGGGTCTCACCACGGCCGCAACCATCTGGGTGGCCGCCGCTGTTGGCATGGCCTGCGGTGCGGGCATGGTTTCCCTGGCCCTGGCGCTGACCATCTTCCATCTCATAACGCTGTTCCTCGTTGCGCCCGCGGTCCGAAAGATCCCCACGGTGGACCGGAACCGCGTACTGCACATCAGCTATGCCGATGGCCAAGGGGTCTTGCGTCAGCTGCTCGAAATCGCCACCACCATGGGCTTCAGCTCCTCGATCCTGCGCACGCGGCGGACCGGGGATGAGCAGAAGCCGATGGTCTCGATGGATGTCCGGTTCTTTGGGCACCCTCCGCTGCGCAACCTCGTTCCGCACCTGATGGACCTGCCCGGCGTCGAAAGCGTGATTGTCCGGGGCAGCGACAGCAACGAGGACGACGACGGGGACGACGACGATGCGGCCTGAGCAGCTGGCGGCCACCGATCCGCGCGTTGACGCCTTCATTGCGGCACTGCCCGGCTGGCAGCGTTCGATCTGCCGCGAGGTCCGTGAACTGGCAGGGCGAAGCCATCAACGCTCCCGCCCTGACCGAGACGTTCCGGCAGATCATCGCCAACAACCGGGCCGGCGGCTGGCGGAAGCTCAAAGCCGGCGGCTGAGCACTCCGCACGCACGGGGGCCCTCTGCCATGATGGCCGGATGGGAATGATTCAAGATCCGTGGACATCCCGGACCGCAGCGGCCGCCGGTCTGGAACTCGAGCAAGTGGCCCCGGCGGTGCTGGACGCGCTCGCAGACGGCGACCTGGACGCCGCCCGCGCTGCGGCCGCCCTGGAAATCACGCCCTACCTCGCGGGCCCCGAATGCGTCGGCGTCTGGCGCATGCGGCGGGACCAGATTGCCCGCAGTCCTGCCGATGCGGCATGGGTGACGCGGCTCGTGATCGATTTGGTATCCGGCAAGGTGGTGGGGCGGGCCGGCTACCACGGGCCGCCGGACGACGCCGGCATGGTCGAGATCGGCTATTCGATCGATCCCGTGCGCCGCCGCCGGGGCTACGCCCGCGGGGCCCTCGTGATCTTGCTGGAGACGGCAAATCGCCATCCTGAAGTCGCCGTCGTCCGTGCCTCGGTCCGCCCGGACAACCTTCCTTCCCGGCGGCTGCTGGACCAGTACGGATTCCGGGCCGTGGGGGAGCAGTGGGACGACGAGGACGGTCTGGAAACGATTCTCGAAGTGTCCGCCACTGGATCGTGAACCCGGGGCCGGCGAGTCATATCAGCCGTGTGACTCAAGGACCCGGCGCAGCTTCTGAAAGCTCTCCGACCAGCCGTCCCGGTGCAGGGCGAGCCGCTCCTCGGTGGCGAAGAGGCCGTGCCAGAGCGCCACGCGGGTGACGGAGCCCTCCGCGTCGAGGGTGAACGTGGCGGTGGTCTCCCGGTCGTCCGGCGTTGGCTCCTCCCAGTTGAACGTGTACGCGAGGCGCCGTGGAGGAGTGATCTCAAGGAACCTTCCCGAGAGATGGAAGGGATCGCCGTCGGCCGGTTTCATGGTGAAGCGGTAGCGGCCGCCCACCGTGAGGTCGAGCCGGGCTTCGGGCAGCGTGAAGCCGTGCGGACCCCACCAGCTGGCGAGTCCGTCCGGCTCGGTCAGCAGGGCGAAGATCCGCTCTGGCGGTGCGCTGAACACTGGATTCAGTTCCAGGAGCAGACCGTCGACTTGCCCGTTCATGTTTCGACTGTGGCACTTTGTTGGCCGGACGGGAAGATTCTGCCAGTGTCTTCCGGGTTTGATTTACTTGAGGACATGGAAACTCTCGCATCCGGCACAACCCTGACGGGCAGCGTCCACGTGAGGGTGTTGTGCGTGTCCGACGCCGAGCTCCTGAGCGCCGCGTATCAGCGCAACCGGGAACATCTGGCCCCCTGGGAGCCGCGGCGGTCTGAGGAATTCTTTACCGTGGCCGGGCAGGCGGCCAACATCGAGTCCAAGCTGGCGATGTTCATCGCCGGTTCCGAAGTCCCGTGGGTCCTGCTGGACGGCGGACGCATCGTGGGGATGATGACGCTGAGCGGTGTTGTCCGGGGCCCGCTCCTCAGCGCACACCTGGGGTATTGGGTGGACAAGGAATACAACGCGCGCGGGATAGGCTCGGCGGCCGTGGCCTACGCCGTCGGCGCGGCGCAGACGGAGCTGGGACTGCACCGGCTCCAGGCCGCGACCCTGCAGCACAATGCTGCATCGCAGAAGATCCTGAAGCGCTCCGGCTTCGAGGAAATCGGAATGGCACCGGCGTACCTGAAGATTGCCGGCGCCTGGCAGGACCACATCCTGTACCAGCGCATCCTGTACTGAGGGCAGGGCAGGGCAGGGTGCCGCGGCCGCCGGCTACCGCACCATGCGCATGATCCGCACCATCGTTTTTGTTACTGGCGGGTAACATGGAGACCATGCATCTGCTGCTCCGCACCCTGGTCCTGCTGTTCACATCCTCGCGGCGAACCCCATTGAGCATCTGGGACACGGCATCCCTGCCCCTCCGGGTCCTGCCCACGGACATCGACGTTGCCATGCATGTCAACAACGGCATGTACTTCTCCCTGATGGATCTGGGCCGCTTCGACCTCATGGCCCGCAGCGGAACCTGGAAGGCCATGCGCCGGCGCGGCTGGAGCCCGGTGGCCGCGGGGGAGACCATCGCCTTCCGCCGCTCACTGCAACTCTGGCAGCGGTACACGGTCGAAACGAAGATCATCGGCCTCGACGCGAAGGCCATCTACTTCGAGCAGCGGATGGTGGTGGACGGCGAAATCTATGCGCGCGCCTACATCGCCACCCGGCTGGTCGGCAAGGGAAAGCCGGTCAGCCAGGAGGAAATCCTGCGCGAGTTCGGCGAGCCGCCGGCGGGTCTCGAGTTGCCGGAATGGATCCACGAATGGCGCGAAACCAACGCGCTGCCCGGCGCCCGCCGTCCCGCGCCGCACGCCTGGGCTTGACTCCGACGGCAGATCCCCGGCGTCGCGGGCTGAGCCATCAGCGAAATGCGGGGGACTGCGGGGGACAAGGCACGGCTGCTCGCGTACCGTTGAACACATGGCAACCGTAGACATTACAGGTGAACAGTTCGCATCGACCGTCGAGAGCAACGACATTGTCCTTGTCGATTTCTGGGCAGAATGGTGTGGCCCCTGCAAGCAGTTTGGCCCGACCTACTCAGCAATTTCCGAGAAGCACCCGGACGTGGTCTTCACCAAGGTTGACACCGAGGCCGAGCAGCAGCTCGCCGCCGAGGCGGGCATCACGTCCATCCCCACACTGATGGCCTTCCGCGAAAAGGTGCTGGTGTTCTCCCAGCCCGGCGCCCTGAACGCCCAGCAGCTCGAGCAGGTCGTGGACGCGGTCAAGGCCCTGGACATGGAAGAAGTCCACGCCCATGTGGCCCGCTCGCAGGCCGAGGCCGCCGCCGCCGCGAACCAGCAGGACGGCACCCAGATCCCCGAGGCCTAGGCCCCTGGACCTGCAACGCGGGTTCTCCGCGTCCAAAACCTCCCTGCCCGGCGCCGTCCGGGGGCACTTTGACACGAAACACCGGGCCGGCGTCGTACGTTCGGCGCCGGGACGCCCCAAAGTAGCCCCGGACCGTCGGCGGACGCGCCCAGCAGCTGGGCGGTGTCCTCGGGGTCGGGCAGCGGGAGGAGTAGCGGGAGTAGCCTACATGGCTAGAGCTGTTCGAGCTTGATCGGCTCGGCCAGCAGGGCGCTGAGGGACTCGTGGAGGTCCTGGACCGCGCTGCCCTTGGAGTGAGTGTCCAGGTGGGCCTGCGAGGCCCACTGTTCCGTCAGCACCAGCTTGTCCTCGCGGGCCTCGGTGAGCTCGTAACGGATGCAGCCGGGCTCGGCCACCACCTCGTCAATCGCGATTTCCAGCGCGAGCTTCACGCGGAAGAACTCGCCGTCGTTGGGGATGAAAATGGCCTGAAGGTCAACGGGTGCACTCATGGTTTTCACAATACCGGGCCGTGGCATCCACCTCCGAACATTTCGTAGGACTTCCAAGCATCGCTCTTCTTTTGCCGCCGGTCTGTTGGTAGCGTCACACCATGCTTGCTTACACAGCCGGGGACACTGACGTCCCGCTGCTCGAGGAAACCATCGGCCAGAATTTCGAACGGATCGTCGCGAGGTTTCCCTTCCACGACGCCTTGATCGAGGCCGCCGCGGTGCCTGGCGAGGAAGCCCGGCGGTGGAGCTACACCAAACTGAACGACGACGTCGACCGCGTCGCCCGTGCGCTGCTGGCCCTGGGCGTCGCCAAGGGCGAGCGGGTGGGCATCTGGAGCCCGAACTGCGCGGAGTGGACCATCCTGCAGTACGCGACGGCGAAGGTCGGGGCAATCCTGGTCAACGTCAACCCCGCCTACCGCAGCCACGAGCTCGGGTTCGTGGTCAGGCAGAACGGCATGCGCATGCTGGTCGCGGCGCCGTCGGACCGGAACAGCGACTACACCGGCATGGCGCGGCAGGCGCTCGCGGAATGCCCCGAGCTGCGCGAGCTGGTCTTCTTGCCGGACGCCGGACTGCCCGGTCTCACCGCCGGCCTCCCGGAAAGCGAGGCGGAGCGGACCTTCGCGGAGCTGCTCAAGCGGGCAGACGACGTCGCGCACTCCGCCCTGAAGGCGCGCATGGCGGAACTGGACCCGCACGACGCCATCAATCTGCAGTACACCTCCGGAACCACGGGTTTCCCCAAGGGTGCCACGCTCACGCATCACAACATCCTGAACAACGGCTACTCGATCGGCGAGCTGCTCGGGTACACGGAGCATGACCGGGTGGTGCTGCCCGTGCCGTTCTACCACTGCTTCGGCATGGTGATCGGGAACCTGGCCGCGCTCAGCCACGGCGCCGCCACCATCATCCCGGGCCGCGGCTTCACCCCGGCCGCAGCGCTCGAGGCCGTTCAGGACTTCGGCGGAACCTCGCTCTATGGGGTGCCCACGATGTTCATCGCCGAGCTGGCACTGCCCGACTTCGACTCCTACGACCTCTCCACCCTGCGCACCGGGGTGATGGCCGGATCGCTGTGCCCCTTCGAAGTGATGAACCGGGTCATCTCGGAGATGAACATGGTGGACGTGGCCATCTGTTACGGCATGACGGAGACCTCGCCGGTGTCCACGATGACCCGCAGCGTGGATACCATGGCCCAGCGCACCGAGACCGTGGGGCGCACCATGCCGCAGCTCGAAAGCCGGATCGTGGACCCGGTCACGGGCGACGTGCTGCAGCGCGGGGAGATCGGTGAACTGTGCACCTGGGGGTACGCGGTCATGAAGGGCTACTGGAACCAGCCGGAGAAGACCGCCGAGGCCGTCGACGCCGAAGGGTGGATGCACACCGGGGACCTGGCCCGGATGGACGAGGACGGATACCTCGTGATCGAGGGCCGGATCAAGGACCTGGTGATCCGCGGCGGCGAGAACATCTACCCGCGGGAGATCGAGGAGTTCCTCTACACGCACCCGGACATCCAGGACGTGCAGGTGATCGGTGTCCCGGATGCCAGGTACGGCGAGGAGCTGATGGCCTGCGTGATCATGAAGCCCGGGGCGGCGCCGCTGGACGCGGCCGCCCTGGCGGAGTTCTGCCGCGGCAAGCTCGCGCATTACAAGATCCCGCGCTACGTCGACGTCCGGGAGAGCTTCCCCATGACCGTTTCCGGCAAAATCCGAAAAATGGACATGCGCCAGGAAGCCGTGGCCAGGCTGGGCCTGTAGCGCCGCCTTCCCAGCGACGCGGCTCCGCCTGCAGGGCGTGGCGCGTCTGCACCCCTCCCGTTAGCATGGGCGGATGAGGCGATACGGCAGGCGAGCTCTGATTGGATGTATTGCCGTTGGCTGGGTCCTGGCGGGGTGCACTTCGCCGCCGGCCGTGAACGGCACAGGCTCGATCGACCACGTTGTGGTCATCGTCGAGGAGAACAAGCCCGCCTCAAGCATTCTCGGTTCAAGTTCTGCCCCGTACCTCAATAAACTGGCCGACGAGTCTGCCCTGGCCGCCAACTACGCGGGAATTACGCATCCGAGCCTGCCGAATTATCTGGCCTTGACCGGCGGCACCACCGCCGGAATAACGGAAGACTGCAGCCCCAAGGACTCCAGCTGCACAGCAAATGTGAAGAGCATCGCCGAGGCACTAACGCAGTCCGGACGAAGCTGGAAGATGTACGCCGAAGGAATGCCGGCGCCCTGCAAGTCGGACAACTCCGGACGCTACGCGGTGCGGCACAACCCCTTCATGTATTACCCAGGCGTCACGGGGGACACGGGCTCCTGCGCGGCCCATGTGGTGCCGTTTACCGAGCTGGAAGAGGACCTGAAGTCCGCTTCCAGCCTTCCCAATTACGTGTTCATTAGTCCGGATCTCTGCAACGACATGCATGACTGCTCCGTAAAGCGAGGGGACGACTGGCTCTCCCGGGAGGTCCCCAAGATTCTCGGCTCCCCGGCCTTCACCACGCAGAAATCCCTCCTGGTCGTTACATGGGACGAAGGCGACGACTCCAGCAATCAGTCAGTCACGATATTTGCCGGTCCGGCCGCCCGAACGGCGGTCAAGTCCGATACGACGTACAACCATTACTCATTGCTGCACACGATCGAAAACGCGTTGGGCCTGTCACCGCTGACGGAAAACGACAAGAACGCACCCATCATGAGCGATCTGCTCAAATAGGCGACCGGCTCGGTCAGCATTGCGTGGAATGGGTTAGCGCAGATCCCAGATCGAATACTTGGGGACTAACTGCTCGGGATGGTCCGACGCAATTATCGCCACACCTGGATAGGACCGAAGGATATTTGCCAGCGGCTGGCACCCGTCCGGCCCAAGGTCAAAGTCAATGTGGTTCAGGAGCAGCAAGGGTGGGTTGCCGAGGGTGGCGCGGGCGATCTGGAGCTTGGCACGGTCCGAGACCGTCAATGGCTGGCCACCCCTCCGAAGCACGGTGTGCTCACCCTTCGGCAATTGCGCGACCCTGCTGGCCAGCTCAACCCGCGCCAGCGCGTAGGCTGTCTCGTCCTCCGGCAGGTCGGGGCGACGATAACGCACTGCCCGGGCAATGGTCCCGCGCTCTGTGTACGATCCTTTAGCCGCGTAGCCTGCCAGACGACGGCGCTCCGAACCAAGTGCCGAGCGCAGGTCCTGCCCGTCAACCCAGGTGTTCAGTTGTGTACCCGTCCGCAGGGCCAGGAGCAATTCAAAGAGTTCCGTCGATTCGCCCGGATCCGAGGTTTTGAGGATGATCCGGTCTCCTGGTCTGGCGATCAGGTCCGGCACCGGCCGGTGCCCGTTGAGGCGCAGGCCGGATATCCGCACGATGAAGTCGTCCGGGGCCTCCGGCTCAGCTTTTGTCCGGGCCGGACCGGGGTTGCCTGCCTTGGGTTCTTGTTGTACTTGTAGTACGGATTCGGCTGATGTCTCCGGGGAGAGGGCGGGGCCGATCATCCTTTTCGCTGCGTTGAATGTCTGGCGGTACTCCGCAGCCCGGCCAAGGTCGTTCACATGGTGCGCCAGCAGGCCGACAAGGGTCAGTGCAGCGGCTGTCGTGGCCGTGTGGATCGACAGCCAGGAACCAGTGGCAGCTACGCTTACTGCCGTCACTGCTCCGCTGGCGCCTGCGGCGGCGCGGATATAGCCTCCTACCCTGGCCCGGTCAATGGCAGCGGCGGATACTTCGCCACCCAGTCTGTGAATCTTCTCGACTTCACGCCGTTCGCCGCCCCCGGCTCGGATACTGACCGCGGCTGCCAGGGTATCGGAGACCTGCGCCGCCAACAGGCCGCGCTTTCTGCGTAGCTTCCTGGCCTTATTGAAGGCCGGCCGCGCAAGCAGGGCCAGAGCCACGCTGAGAATACATAGCGGAAGTGCCATGGCGACTGCCAGCGGCGGCGACAGAAGCCACAGCGCGGTCGTCGTACCGGCGATCAGCGGTATGCCCGCCGTCAACGGTGCTATGCCCATGGAGACCCAGTTCCGCACGCTGGAGAGGTCATTGGTGATCCGCGCTATGGTTATCCCCACGGACGGTCCGTTCATCTTCGCCAGGACAGCGGTCATCAAGCCCCGGCGAAGTTCCTGGACGTAGCTCTGGCCCAATCGTTCCGCCAGGACGCGCTCCGCGATGCGTCCGACTCCTATGCCGCCTGCCGCGGCCAGTAGGCCCCCTACCGCGGTAAGACGAGTCTGGTTATCGGTCGCCCTCAACAGAAACGCCACCAAGAACGCGCTGGCGCCTGATAGGGCTGCCATACCCAGGCCAGTCCCGACGAGGAGCGCCATCAACCTCCGCCGCTGTCCCACCAGCAGCTTCGGCAGTGCAGGCGCACCAGGCTCCGCTCCTAACTCGTTCATTTCGGAACAGGGGCGGGTTCCTCGGCACCTCGCGGCAGCAAAGCCACTGCCACCTCCGGCTCGCACAGAGAGACGGAGGTGAGTACCGGAACATCGATTGCCTCCGACGCTTCCTGGACCGCCAAGGGGGATGACGTCAAAACACCGGACACAGCGGCAACCGGAATATTTGCGGAACGGAGAACCTGCAGTCCTGCGCTGGCCCCGAGGGAATCGGTCGCGGTAAAGATCGCCCGATCGACAACGGCCTGGAAGATCGGGGATGAAAGGAGCCGGCGGGTCTCGCCTTGGTAAACGCCGTCAGCAATCTCTACGAGAACAACGTCCGTGGTTGAATCGATGAGCGCGGCGACCAAGCCGGTGAAAACGGCTTGAATACTGTTGTCGTCCAGCCGGAATGTGGTCGGAAAACCGAAATCGGTGAAGTCCAGGACTTTGACCGCACCGGCATCCACATACATTCCCGGGTCGTTTCCGGCCCCCGTGCCGGTGGCCTTGCCCGCCGACACCCTCAGTCCGGCAAGGGACAATCCTCTGACCAAGCAACTCAGTACTGTCGATTTGCCGGAATTCATCGACGTGCCCAGCACTGCTATGACCGGTGGACGGTGTACGGCAACGTCTCGGGCCGAAATAGCCTTAAGGGCCATGTTGGTCGTTGTGATGTCCGGCTGATGCGGCGCCAAGCTGCGGAGATTAACTACACCTGCGTCATCGGCGAGCAGACCGACCGGGGCCAGCAGTGTGGGCTGGCTCATCAGCGAATGCTGAGCGGTCACCAGGCCGGCTACTCCACCGGCGGCGACGAGATGGCACTGGCCCAGTCCGGACGGGACTTGGGCCAGGAACTGGTCAGGGGCGTAGCGGTGCCCATAGGGCACTAGGATCTCGTCGCCGACGAACAACGCCTGACGGCGGGAGGAAGGGCTTTCCAGCCTGGGATGCTGGCCAAGCTTAACAATCCTGGCCAGCACAATATCGCCCGAATCGGGCGCAATGCTGGCTCCGTCCTGCAGGTAGAATCCCTCGGGTGAATGGTCCAGGCGACTAGCGAGGAAGCGGGTCGTGTATGCCTTCTTGGCGCGAACCAAGCGCAGCGGCGGCAACGGCTCCGTCCGGACCAAGTCATTGCGTACCTGCCCGGGTCGGCTGGCGGTCACGTCATATGGGCTAAGGATATGTGCCATCTGAATTCTCCAATAGCGCTGGCTGGATCCAAGAAGAGACCCGGAACACCAGTGCGCACCTTCATTCTGGCGGTGAGCGTGAATCCCTAATTGCCATAGCAGGACACCGCGGCGGTCCACCAAGTGAAAGCACCAGTCAGGGTTGACCCCGGCTGCCCCATTTTCCCGAATCGTCCCCAGCGCCCGCCCATGGCAGCCAGCACACAGAGCAAGGTTTAACGCATTGGGAAGGTTTCAATTGTTTTTTAGATGAACTCGGCCTCATTGATCTGGCCCGCCCTATGGCACAGTCCCCGGGGGTGAGGAGGCTTACGTCGCAGCCCCTCATCAGCAGCACGATGCACACTTTTCGCCGACTCGGCCAACCGCGCCGAATGGCTCACGTTTTTATTCTAACAGTCTGCACTATTCTCTTCCGATCCCCGCTGGAAGTCCATCCCCCGCGATGCTCCTATTGATTGTCAACCCGCAACGACTGCCGTGGCCGGACTACCAGCCACTGAACCCGGCCGCATCCAACGCCGGATCCAGGCGCTCTCAGGCGAACTGCTCACCTCCACCACCTCAAAACAGGCTCCCAAAGCCCGGGCGCCCATCCGGGCAAAATCAAATGATTCCGCGAATCAGCCCAGGAGTGCTTCTTGACATGATTCCCCGGGCCCCGACGGCGGCGCGACGGTTGCCGAAGACGGTTGCCAAAGTCTCCAATGACGCTCAAAGTATTATTGTGCTTTGTCGCGTCGGGGCTTCCACATAGAGACCCCTGTCCTTGCAGCCGAGAACGCTCGGCGGTATGCGGTTGGCGCCTCGCTTGGTGGTGGGCAGGCAGCCGAGGCCAGCTCGCGTGAGCCGGGAATTGTTTCCCGGATACCTTCATCTGTTTCACGCATATAAACCATTTTCAGGAGCTGAATATGCCTGATACGCGCCGCGATTTTCTTCGGTATGTAGGAATAGCAGGCGGTGCTGGAGTCATGTACGGCGTCATGAGCGCGCTGGGTCTAACCCCCACGCCGGCGGATATACCCGCATTTGTGGCGCCGAGGTCGGGCGAACTCAATGGCCGCAACAAGACCGTCATTGTGCTCGGCGGCGGCATTGCAGGACTGACGGCCGCCTATGAACTGGGGAAGGCCGGTTACAACGTAACCATCCTCGAGGCCCGCAACAGGCCGGGCGGACGGAACTGGACCGTCCGCCGCGGGACCATGGAGACAGACCTCAAGGGGAGCATGCAGGTGGCGCAATTCTCCAAGGGGGAGTACATGAATGCCGGACCGGCCCGGATCCCGCAGCATCACGTCACGCTGGACTACTGCCGCGAACTCGGCGTCCCGATCGAACCGTTCGTGAACCAGAATGCGGACGCCTACCTGTACCGCGAGGACCACACCGCCTTGTCCAACACGGCAGTGCGGCATCGCGCAGCCAAAGCCGACGTGTACGGCTACGTTTCCGAGTTGCTGGCCAAGGCCACCGACCAGGGATCGCTGGACGGCTATCTGACCGCCGCAGACAAGGAGTCGCTGATCGACTTCCTGACCGGGTTCGGCGACATTGGCCCGAGAGTGCCCGGAGACGCCGCTGCCAGCTTCAGGTACACCGGAACCGGCCGCCGCGGCTACTTGACACCGCCCGGCGCCGGCCAGGAGGAGGGTACCCCGGTGCCGCCGTACCCCCTGAGCGACGTACTGGCCAGCGGCGTGGGCAACTACTTCTCCTTTGAGTTCGGCTGGGACCAGGCGATGATGATGTTCCAGCCCGTGGGCGGAATGGACCGCATTCCGTACGCATTCGAGAAGGCGATCGGCCCGGGAAAAATCTGCTACGGCGCTAGGGTTCTGGGGCTGCGCAACACCCCGGCAGGCGTCGAGGTGGACTACACGAACTCCGACGGGCAAACACGGCGGTCGGAGGCTGACTTCGCCATCTGCGCACTGCCTCCGCACATCGCCGCCAAGGTCCCGAGCAACCTGCCCGCCGAAACGATAGCGGCGCTGCAATTCGCCCAGCCAACCGATGCCGGCAAGATGGGCATCGAATACGGCCGGCGCTGGTGGGAACTGGACCACCGCATCTACGGCGGCATCACCAACACCGATACCGATTTAAGGAACATATGGTACCCGTCCAGCGGCTTCCACGGGGAGCGAGGGACGATGATCGGTTACTACAACGTTGGAGCCAAGGCCCGGAAGTTCGGTGCCATGCAACCCGCCCAAAGGCTGGCGAGCGCGTTGGAACTGGGGGCGAAGATCCACGGACCCGTCTATACCAAGGACGTTGCAGCATCCTTCTCGGTGGACTGGTCCAGCGTCATGCACACCGAAGGCGCCTGGGTGGATTGGCCCTCGCAGACAGACCCCAAATACAAAGAACTGCTGGAGCCAACCGGAAACATCTACTTCGCGGGCGACCACCTGAGCCACACCATTGCCTGGCAGCACGGTGCCATGGTGTCGGCCCGGGCAACGGTCACGTCCCTGCACAGCCGTGTCATGGGGGCATGACCCACGGGCGTGGTTTCGAAACAACGGTCCGCGCCACCTCCGCTGGAACCTGGGGCTGTATGCCGTCAGTGGCCGCGGTGGTCCTGGATGGTCATGCGGGGGCCGAAGGTCGGCTTCCGGAAGCCGCTCAGCCCGATCATCCGGACCACCCGCTGCCTGTGCCCGGACCACGGCGCGAGCAGCCGCAGCATGCCGGCGTCGTCCGTCCTGCGCCCGGTCAGCGCCGCGCCCACCCAGGCCGCCAGATGATAATCGCCCACCGCGATGGAATCCGGGCAGCCGTGCGTGCGCTGCACCACCTCGGCCGCCGTCCAGGCCCCGATTCCGGGGATGGTCTGCAGCTTCGCCCCCGCTTCCGCCGCCGGCAGGGCCGCGAGGCGTTCCAGCGCGACGGCGGAACGAAGCGCCCGCATGACGGTCGCGGAGCGCTGCGGCCCGACGCCGGCCTTGTGCCACTCCCAGGACGGGATGCGCAGCCACTGCCCGGCCGTTGGCTGGACCAGCAGATTGGCGGGAGCGACGGTGCCGGCCCCGGGGGCGGGGGTTCCGAAGCGGTACATCAGGTAGCGGTACCCGCGGCGGGCCTCTATGACGGTGACCTTCTGCTCCAGGATCGTCGGCACCAGCGAGTCGATCATTCGGCCGGTGGCGGGCAGCCGCACGGCAAGGTTCCGCCGTCGGGCTTCAACCACCATCCGGGGCAGAGTGGCGTGGAACGCGGGCTCATCAAAGCCGGACCAGTCGTCGTCGCGCCCCAACATGCGCGGTACGGAATCGACGGCATCGGCGGCGCCGGTACCCCAGGCCTGCACATCGACGGCCGGGTCCGCCCGCGGGCCGGCGCCGCTGAGACGAAGCGTGGCCGGACCGGACGGCGTCGTAAACGCCAGCCAGATCCCGTCCGGGGTGGTGCGGATGGAGGGATCGCCGTGGCCTCGCAGGAGCGTGCCGAGGGTCTGCATGAGGTCGAAAGGACCGCCCGGGTGCCACCGCGACGAGGCGTCCGCCGCGGCGGCAAAGCCCGCGGGGACGTCTGCGATGGTCATTCAAACATGTTCCCATGAACGACAGACAGGCACCGTATCCGCGGGCAGGCGGGGTGGGCCAAAAGGCCCTTAACTCCGTGGTTGCCCGGGACTAGACTCCGGTTGTGGCGTGGACCGCCCGCGCCTGGCCTTTCTGGCCAACTTTGGAATATCAGGTGAGCGTAATGGCCCGAGGAGTAGTGCACTTCGAGATCCCCGCCGACGACGAAGTCCGCGCCGGGAAGTTCTACAGCTCGGCGTTCGGGTGGACCGTCAATCCGGTGCCGGAGCTGAGCTACACCATGATCCAGACAACGCCGACGGACGAATCAGGCATGCCTTCCGTTCCGGGCTCCATCAACGGCGGCATGTTCCGCCGTCAAGGAACCGTCACCTCGCCCGTGGTGACTGTGGACGTCGACGACATCGACGCCGCGCTGGAGTCGATCAATGCCCTGGGCGGAGGCACGGTCATGCCCCGGCAGGAAGTGGGCAACATGGGGTGGTCCGCCTACTTCAAGGACACCGAAGGCAACATCGTCGGCCTCTGGCAGAACGCCGTGCCTGAAGGCGGCGCTGGCACCACTTCCAGTACCGCTGCCTCCGGGGACGACATCGGCGCCTGAGCGAACCCGGAGCCGTATCCGGGCTCCGCGACCGGGCCCGGGCCGGCGAGACGGTAACTTTGTACCTATGAAGTACGCCCAGTCCGTCCTGGACCTCATCGGCAATACGCCGCTCGTCAAACTCAACCACGTCACCGACGGCATCGGGGCCACTGTCCTGGTGAAGCTGGAATACCTGAACCCCGGCGGGTCCATCAAGGACCGCATCGCGGCGAAGATGATCGAGGAGGCCGAACGCACCGGCAAGCTCCTGCCCGGCGGCACCATCGTCGAACCCACCTCCGGCAACACCGGCGTCGGCCTGGCCCTCGTGGCCCAGCAGAAGGGCTACCGGTGCATCTTCGTGGTCCCGGACAAGGTCGGCGAGGACAAGCGCGCCGTGCTCCAGGCCTACGGCGCCGAGGTGGTGGTGACCCCCACCGCCGTGGCCCCGGACAGCCCGCAAAGCTACTACAGCGTCTCGGACCGGCTGGTCACCGAGATCCCCGGAGCGTACAAGCCGGACCAGTTCTCCAACCCCGCCGCCCCGGCCAGCCACTACGAATCCACCGGCCCGGAGATCTGGCGCGACACGGACGGCAGGGTCACGCACTGCGTGATCGGCGCCGGCACCGGCGGCACCATCACCGGCACCGGCCGGTACCTGAAGGAAATCTCCGCCGCGCGTCCCGAGGCCGACGGCGGCGTGGTCAAGATCATCGGCGCCGACCCGGCCGGCTCGGTCTACTCCGGCGGCACCGGACGGCCGTACTTCGTCGAAGGCGTGGGCGAGGACATGTGGCCGACCAACTACGACAAATCCGTCCCGGACGCCGTCATCGCCGTCAGTGATGCCGACTCCTTCGCGATGACGCGCCGGCTGGCCCGGGAGGAAGGCCTGCTCGTGGGCGGATCCTCGGGCATGGCCGTCATCGCCGCACTGGAGGTCGCGGAGGACCTGCCGTCGGACGCCGTCGTCGTGGTTATCCTGCCGGACTCCGGCCGCGGCTACCTGGCCAAGATCTTCAACGACCAGTGGATGCGCTCCTACGGCTTCCTCGCCAGCGGCGACGAAGCCTCCGTGGGCGAGGTCCTCAAGTCCAAGACCGGGGAGCTGCCGGACCTGGTCCACATCCACCCCAACGAAACCGTGCGCGACGTCATCAACATCATGAACGAGTACGGCGTCTCGCACATCCCCGTGCTGTCCCAGGAGCCGCCGGTGGTGATGGGCGAGGTGCTCGGCGCCGTCGACGAACGCACGCTCACGGCCAAGCTCTTCCGCGGCGAGGCGAAGCTGACGGACAAGATATCCGAGCACATGGAGCCGCGGCTGCCCGTGATCGGTTCGCTCGAATCGATCTCGACGGCCCGCGAGCTCCTCTCCGACGCCGACACCCTGATGGTGACGTTCGTCGGGGCTCCGGTGGGGATCCTGACCCGCCACGACCTCCTCGCCTACCTCAGCAACTGACCTCAAAACTGACCGCAGCAACTGACCTCCTCAACTGAACCGGAGCCCGGGCCCGCCCTTCCCGGGCGCCCCGGACACCGGCCGAAAGGACCGCACATGTCTTTGGCAGAAAGCTCTTCCTCAAAAATTCCCGGTTTCAACACCCGCGCCGTGCATGCCGGCCAGGCCTTCGAGCCGCGCACCGGCGCCGTGGTGCCGCCGGTGCACTTCTCCTCCACCTATGCCCAGGAAGCGATCGGCGTGCTGCGCGCCGGCTACGAATACGGCCGGGGCACCAACCCCACCCGTGACTCGCTGCAGGAACAGCTGGCCGCGCTGGAAGGCGGGACCGCCGCGTTCTCCTTCAGCTCCGGCCTCGCCGCCGAGGACTCGATGATCCGTGCCCTGACCCGGCCCGGCGACCACATCGTGCTCGGCAACGACGCGTACGGCGGCACCTACCGGCTGATCAGCCGCGTCCTGGGGGAGTGGGGCATCGGCAACACCCCGGTGGACATGTCCGATCTTGACGCCGTGGCGAAGGCCATCGCCGCTGGTGGTGCGGCCGACGGCGGCAGCGCGGCCGACGGCGGCAAGACCCGGCTCGTGTGGGTGGAGACGCCGTCGAACCCGATGATGAAGATCACCGACATCGAGGCCCTCGCCACGCTGGCGCACGACGCCGGCGCCCTCCTCGTGGTGGACAACACCTTTGCGTCGCCGTACCTGCAGAACCCGCTGGCCCTCGGCGCCGACATCGTGGTGCACTCGACCACCAAGTACATCGGCGGGCACTCCGACGTCGTCGGCGGCGCGATCATCGTCAACGACGCGGAGCTGGCCGAGAAAATCGGCTTCGTGCAGTTCGCCGTCGGCGCCGTGTCCGGCCCGATGGACGCCTTCCTCACCACCCGCGGCCTCAAGACCCTGGGCGTCCGGATGGACCGGCACAGCGACAACGCCCAGGCCGTGGCCGAGTGGCTGCTGACGCGGCCCGAGGTCGAGGCCGTGCTCTACCCGGGACTGCCCTCGCACCCCGGCCACGAGCTGGCCAAGAAGCAGATGACGAAGTTCGGCGGCATGATCTCCGTGCAGTTCAAGGGCGGCGAGGCGGCGGCACGCAAGGTGGCCGAATCGACCTCCGTGTTCACCCTCGCGGAGTCCCTTGGCGGCATCGAGTCACTGATGAACTACCCCTCGGAAATGACCCACGCCTCGGTCAAGGGCACCGAACTGGCCGTGCCGGTCAACCTGATCCGGCTCTCCTGCGGCATCGAGGACGTCGAGGACCTCATCGCGGACCTCGAGCAGGCCCTCGACGGCCTCGCCGGCACCGAGTCAGGCAGCTAGCACGCAGTGACCACCACCAGGGCCACGGCCTCCACCACCGTCGGCTGGCTCGCGACGGCGGCCGGCGCGCTTGCCGTCGTCGGCGCCCTGGTGGTGCTGTACAGCGCCTACATCCCGCTGCTGAACGACTTCGAGGTCTACTTCTACGGCGGCAGCCGGGTGCTGCAGACCGGCGAGACCGGCGTCAACGAGCTGTACGCGCCGCGGGACGGGCTGCCGTTCACCTATCCGCCGTTCGCCGCGCTGCTGTTCGCGGCGCTGGCCTCGCTCGGCCAGGGCGCGGCCAGCCTGGTGTTCATCACGACGGCGCTGCTGGGCGCCGCGATTGTCTCCGCGTGGCTGGCACGGCACTACTTCCGCCTCGGCCGGTGGCGGGACGCGGTGGCCGACTGGCGCTTCCGCACCATGGCTCTCTGCGGCACCGCGGCGATCCTGCTGCTGGGACCCTGGCGGGACACCTTCGACTTCGGCCAGATCAACATCATCCTGATGGGCCTGATCCTGGCCGACTTCGCGCTGCACGGAAAGGTCCGGGCCGGGGAAATCCGCTGGCCTGCCGGGCTGCTGATCGGCATTGCGGCCGGGATCAAGCTGACCCCGCTCGCGTTCGGGCTGTACTTCCTGGTCCGCCGCGACTTCAAGGCGCTCGGCTGGATGGCCGCCGGCTTCTTCGGCTCCATCGCCGCGGCCTGGGCGCTGCTGCCGACGGCCTCGGTCACGTTCTGGACGAAGATCCTGCCGGACACCGGGCGGATCGGCGGCCCGGCCTATGTGGACAACCTCTCCGTCAAGGGCCTGCTGCTGCACCTGGGCCTGCCCGACTCCGGCGTGACCAGCGTGGTGTGGCTGGTCCTGTCCCTCGCCCTGGCCGCAGTGGCCGCGCTGGTGATCAAGTGGGCGGTGGACGCGGACGAGAACTTCGTGGCCGTGTCCGCCACCGCCGTGCTGATGCTGCTGGTCAGCCCCGTGTCCTGGTCCCACCACTGGGTCTGGATGGCCGTGGCGCTGCCGTCGCTGGGGTTCGCGATCCACCGGGTGCCGTCCCGGGACGGGAAGATGCGCCTCGCCGGCTGGATCATCGTGGCTTTCTCCGCTGTGGCCTTCTACCTGACGCCCAAATACCTGTCGGTGATGGCCGGCGCGCAGGAGTGGGGCAAGGATCCGCAGACCCAGTGGCAGGTCATCGTCGCGAGCCTGGGCGTGGTCTGCGGCATCGCCATGCTGGCCTACTGGGCGCTGGCCTACCGGCCCTCCCGGACCCCGCTGCGCCAGGTTAAGTAGCCGCGGTAACTCCTGCCCCCGCCCCCGCCCCCGCCCCGCCGAGATGACAGTTCGCGGCAGTGTTGGCGGGGATTTATTGCCGCCAAGTGTCATCTCGATGCAACCTCTAGCTTTCTTGAAAAGAGTCAGCTAGGGTTTCGGCATGGCACTTCGATCCGACTGGTCCGCACAGACCTGCAGCATGGCCCGCGGCCTGGACATCCTGGGCGACCCCTGGGGCATGCTGGTTCTTCGCGAGATCTTCTTCGGCAACGGCCGCTTCGACGCCATCAAAGCGCGGCTGGGGGCAGCCGATTCCGTACTGACCAGACGCCTCGCGGCACTCGTGGACACCGGGCTGCTCACCCGCCGGCCCTACGACGACGGCGGCCGCACCCGCCAGGAGTACGCGCTCACTGCCAAAGGCGAAGACGCCCTGCCGGTGCTCAACGCCGTCGTTCTCTGGGCCGAAAAGCATCTCCCGGCGCCGTCCGAGCAGGCCCACATGTTCGTGATCCATTCGGGCTGCGGGGCCCGCACCTCCTCCGCGGATACGTGCACGGCCTGCGGCGAACGGCTCACGGCCGAGAACACCAGCTGGCACAGCCTCACCCGCACCACCGAGCCCGTATCCCTCGCCACCTCCACCCCGGCCACGTCCCTCAAGGCCCCCTCCCAGAACGGAACCGCGGCATGAGCGCGCCCAAAACCACCCCTCGGCAACGCCCCCGGCAGGTCCCCAAGCGGCGGCTGCACCCGGCCTGGACCGTCGCGGCAGTCGCTTTCCTCGCGCTGGTCGGAGCCGCGGGCTTCCGGGCCGCGCCCGGGGTGATGATGGTGCCGCTGCAGAACGAATTCGGCTGGTCCACCACGGTGCTCTCCTCCGCCGTCAGCATCAACCTCGTGCTCTTCGGCCTCACGGCACCGTTCGCCGCGGCCCTGATGGAACGCTTCGGCATCCGCGCCGTCACGTCCGTGGCGCTCGTGCTGATCGGGGCCGGCAGCGCCCTGACCGTCCTGGTCAACCAGTCCTGGCAGATCCTGCTCACCTGGGGGCTCCTGATCGGGCTCGGCACAGGCTCGATGGCCCTCGTCTTCGCCGCCACCATCGCCAACACCTGGTTCGCCCGGAGCCGCGGCCTGGTGATCGGCATCCTCACCGCGGGCAGCGCGGCCGGGCAGCTGGTCTTCCTGCCATTCATCGCCATGCTCGCCCAGGACCCGGGCTGGCGCCAGGCCTCGCTGCTGATCGCCGCGGGGGCGCTGGCCGTCGTCCCGCTCGTGCTGAAATTCCTCAAGAACTCCCCGGCCGACGCCGGCGTGCTGCCTTACGGTGCCGAGTCGGAAGCCGCCGCGGAACCATCCGACGGCGAACCATTTACGGAAGATCCGGAAGTCCCGGCGGAGCCCGCGGAGCCCGCGGAACCGCGCCGGAACGCGGCCGTGCGGGCGCTGCAGGCGCTCAAGCGGGCCAGCAAGGTCCGGACCTTCTGGGCCCTCGTTGCCGGGTTCGCCATTTGCGGCGCCACGACGAACGGGCTGATCGGCACACACTTCATCCCCTCCGCGCACGATCACGGCATGGCCGAAACCACCGCGGCAGGCCTGCTGGCCGTCGTCGGGATCTTCGACATCCTCGGGACCATCGCCTCCGGCTGGCTCACCGACCGCTTCAACCCGCGGATCCTGCTCGCGGTGTACTACCAGTTCCGCGGGATCGGCCTGCTGGTGCTGCCGCTGCTGCTCAGCGCCACCGTGCAGCCCAGCATGATCGTCTTCGTGGTGATCTACGGCCTGGACTGGGTGGCGACAGTACCGCCGACCGCCGCGATCTGTCGCCAGGTGTTCGGTGCCGACGGCAGCGTGGTGTTCGGCTGGGTGTTCGCCGCCCACCAGCTCGGGGCGGCCGCCGCGGCGCTGGCGGCGGGCGCCATCAGGGACGCCACCGGCCAGTACACCTACGCCTGGTTCGGGGCCGCCGCGATGTGCACCATCGCCGCCGTCATCAGCGCGACCATCCGCAAGGACGCCGGCAAGCGGGAGGCCGTCCCGGTTCCGGCGTAGCGTTCTCCTGGCCCGCACGGCGCCGAGATGACAGTTCACGGCAGTCGCGGCGCCGGACATTGCCGCGAAGTGCCATCTCGCGGCCAGCGCGGCGGTCCTAGCGGAACGCGGCGAGCCCGGTGATGTGCTGGCCCAGGACCAGGGTGTGGACCTCGTCGGTGCCCTCGTAGGTGCGCACGGACTCGAGGTTGGCGGCGTGCCGCAGCGGGGAGTAGTCCAGGGTGATCCCGTTCCCGCCCAGGATGGTGCGGGCCTCCCGGGCTATGGCGATCGCCTCGCGGACATTGTTCAGTTTGCCCAGCGAGATCTGCTCGGGTCGCAGCTGTCCGGCGTCCTTGAGGCGGCCCAGCTGCAGCGCCAGCAGGGTGCCCTTCTGGATTTCCAGCAGCATGTTCACCAGCTTCTCCTGCGTCAGCTGGTAGCCGGCCAGTGGCTTGCCGAACTGCAGCCGCTCCTGCGAATACTTCAGCGCCGCCTCGTACGAGTCCCGGGCCGCGCCCATCGCGCCCCACGCGATCCCGTACCGCGCCTCGTTGAGGCAGGTGAACGGGCCGCGCAGCCCGCGGGCCGCCGGCAGCAGCGCCTCCGGATCCAGCGCGACGCCGTCGAACGTGACGTCGCACTGGATGGAGGCGCGCATTGAGAGCTTCTGCCCGATCGGCGTGGCGGTGACCCCGGGGGTGCCGGCAGGGACCAGGAAGCCGTGGACGCCGTCGTCGGTCATCGCCCAGACCACCAGCACGTCCGCCACCGAGGCGAGCCCGATCCAGCGTTTGGCCCCGTCCAGGATCCAGCCGGCGTCCTCGCCCGTGCCGTCCCGCCGGGCGAAAGTCGTCATTGAGGCGGGGTCCGAGCCGGCGGCGGGTTCGGTCAGGGCGAAGCTGCCGATCAGCTCGCCGGCGGCCATCCGGGGGAGCCACTCCTGCTTCTGCTCCTCGGAACCCCACTTGTGGATCGCGGTCATGGCGAGGGAGCCCTGCACGGACACGAAGGTGCGGATGCCGGAATCGCCGGCTTCCAGTTCCATTGCGGCCAGGCCGTATTCGACGGCGGTGCGGCCGGGGCAGCCGTACCCGTCCAGATGCATGCCGAGGACGCCGAGTTCGCCCAGTTCCGGGGCCAGCTCCAGCGGGAAGACGGCGTCGTCATACCAGCGCGCGATGCCCGGACGGATCCGCTGGCTGGTGAAATCACGGACCTTCTCCCGGATGGCCAGTTCCCCGGCGCTCAGCAGGGAATCGATCGCCAGGACATCGGAAACGTCGGAAACTTCAGAAGGACGGCTCATGCCAGCATCCTACGGCCACGGCCGTACTCCCGGGCTACATCCGGGCCGGCGCGGGCTGCTGCTGCAGGAAGTAGTCCCGGGTGGACGGGGAGAAACGGCACACGGCCGCCAGCACGACGCCCAGCGCCAGCAGAGCCACGCCGCTGACGAAGGCCCCGCCGACGCCGAAGATCTGCGTGTCGCCGTACCCCGGATCCCACATCTGCACTGCCGAGACGAAGAATGCCGCGGTCAGCATGAGTGCGCCGAGCAGGGGCAGGATGCCGCGGAACCAGAGGTTGCGTGCCGAACTGCGCAGCGTCGCGCGGAAGTACCATACGCAGGCGAAGCCGGTCAGGGCGTAGTAGAAGGCGATGAACAAGCTGATGGAGCTGATCGAGTCGGCAAGCAGGTTCTCGCTCAGGAGGCTCATCAGCACGTAGTAGGCGGCGGCTGCGGCACCCATGACCCGGGTGGAGAAGCCGGGGGTCCGGTTGCGCGGGTGGACCTCGCCGAACTTCGGCGGCAGCGCCCCGTGCACGCCCATGGACAGGGTGCCGCGGGCGGTGGGAAGGATGGTGGTCTGGGTCGAGGACAGCACCGAGGCCAGCACCGCGACGACCATCAGCCAGCCCCAGGGGCCCAGCACCACGTCCTTCATCGCGAGGAAGACGTCGCTCTGGTTGGCCTCGTTCCCCAGCCCGATCCCGTCCGTGCCCACCGTGGCATACATCATCACCAACAGGGCCACGGAGACGTAGATCGCCACGAGGACAAACGCCGAAATCACGGCGCCGCGGCCGGGGGTCGTGGCGGGGTTCTCCGTCTCCTCGTTCACCGCGAGGCAGGTGTCCCAGCCCCAGTAAATGAACAGGGCCAGCAGGACGCCGTGCACCACGGCGCCCGGATCGGCGAAGGCGCCTGCCGGGTTGAACCACTCCGGGTCGAAGGCCTGGCCGGTTGTGGCCCCGCCAGGGACGCCGCCCGCGATCCGGAACACAATCGCCATAGCGAAAATGCCCAGCGAGACATATTGCACGTAGGTCAGGATGCGCTGGACATGCTCCCCAAGGCGGATGCCGCGGTAGTTCACGAGGGTCATGAAGACGATGAACAGTACGCCGGTGGCGGTGACCACGAGGCTGTTTCCGGCCAGCGAACCGTCGCCGATCAGCAGCCACAGGTACTGCCCGGCGACCTGGGCAAGGTTCGCCAGGACCACGAGGCCGGCCAGGGCCACGCCCCAGCCGCCCAGCCAGCCGGCCCACGGACCGAAGGCCCGGCGGGCCCAGATGAACGTGGTCCCGCAGTCCGGCATGGCGCTGTTGAGTTCACGGAAGGCGTAGGCAATGAAGAGCACGGGCACGAAACCCAGCAGCAGGATCAAAGGAGTGTAATTGCCGTTCACGGCCACGATCAGGCCCAGGGTCGCCGCGAGCGAATAGACCGGCGCGGTGGAGGCCAGCCCCAGCATGACGGAGTCTCCGAGGTCCAGGATCCCGGCGCGCAGTCCCTTGGCGGGAACGGCCACCGGACCTCCGGAGCCTCTGGCCGCCGTCGTCGTCTCTTTGCTCATAGTGTCACCGGGTTCATAAGGCGATACCTGCCTTGCTGGAGTGGGCCTGGTTCGAGCTCGGAACGGGCGGGGCCGGAGCGTCGATGGTGTTCGGCACGAAGCGGCAGAAGTAGTCGGTGATGGGGCCGTCGGATTCGCGGATGCCGCAGCCCACCGATTCGCCGTCGACCACCCACAACCCCAGCACGGGGCGGTTGCCGTCGAAATCGGGCAGGGCGTGGAACTGCTGGTAACACCAGCCTTCCCGGCCATAGCCGCCGGGCTGTTCCAGGTTGATGCCGGCGGCGTGGATCTTGATGTTGTCCCCTTCCCGGCCGTGCAGCGGCTTGGCCACCCATTCCTTGAGCGGGCCGGGGCCGTCCAGGTATGCCGGCAGCAGATTGGGGTGGTCCGGGTAGAGGTGCCAGAGCGCCGCGAGCAGGGCCTTGTTGGAGAGGAGCATCTTCCAGGCGGGCTCCACCCAGCGCGGATTGTGGGCGCGCTGGAGCAGCCGGTGCCCGAACGGCTCCTTCATCATCAGCTCCCAGGGGTAGAGCTTGAACATGGTGCTGATCATGAAGTTGTCCAGGTCCACGAAGCGGTTGAGGTTAGGGTCCCAGCCGATGTCGGAGATGTTGATCCCGATGGTGGTCCAGCCGGCCTGGCTCGCGACGTCCCGCATGTAGGCCGCCGTCATCCAGTCCTCGCCGGATTGCTCGGCCTCGGAGTGGGCGACGTGGAGCGTGCTCATGCCGGTGCGGTACTGCAGCTTCTTCCATTGCCGGATCAGAGCCTCATGGATGCCGTTCCACTGGTCCTTTTCGGGGAACACGTCCTGCAGCCAGAACCACTGGGCGACGGCGGCCTCGATGAGTCCCGTGGGGGTGTCGGCGTTATATTCGAGCATCTTGGCCGGGCCGCCCTGGCCGTCGTAGACGAAGTCGAAGCGGCCGTAGACGTCCACGTCACCGGCCTGCAGCGATTCGGCCGCCAGTTCCAGTGCCTGCGGCCCGATCCCGAGGGTGCCCATGGCTCCGGTGGCGAGGAACTTCGCGGCTTCCAAGCACATGCGGTGCATGTCCGCGGCGGTCTGTTCAAGGGTTTCCACCTCGTCCACGGTGAATTCGTAGTAGGCGCCCTCGTGCCAGTACTCGATATTTGTGCCGTCGGGCAGCGCGGTGGTGGAAAAGACCAGGCCCTGCTGCTCGATCCGCTCTTTCCAGTCCGGCCTCGGCGCGGAGATCAGTCGTTTCATCCCTAGCCTCCCGTGCTTCCGCCCTTGGAACTGCTGCCGAAGCCGCCCCTGCTGACCGTGCCGCCTGTGGGGCTGTACCCCGTGGACGCCTTGGCCCCGGTGGGGACGGTCCTGCTGTAGCTGGGGTAGCCTGACCGGTTCTGGCCCAGGCCGGGCACGCTGGCGCCGCGGGAGTAGAAGTACCAGGCGTAGATGCCGGAGCTCCGGCCGTCCGTGCTGCTGTTGCCGCACTGGGTGTCCTCGACGCGCTCGCCGGTGTCGTCGTTGAAGCACACCTGGGCGTAGTCGGCCTCGTCCTCGTTGCTGGCCACCATGGCGGTGATCGTGCTGGCCAGGAGCGCCGTGACGCCCAGCCCGACGACGACGGTGCGGCGCTGCGAGCGTTTCTTCCGCGCCGCCGCGCCCGCCAGTTCGCGCTCGCGTTCCCGCTCCAGTTCCCGGGCGAAGGGGTCAAAGACGGCGCCGGGCGGGGTTGGGTCCCCGGGAAGTCCCGGCGGTGCGGGCTCGGCGGGGTGGCCGGGAGGGTTCTGCTGCTCGGGCCGCAGTTCCGGCTGCAGTTCCGGCTGCGGGACCTGCCACGGGGGCTGCTTCCGGTCCTGCCGCGGAGGCTGTTTCCGATCCTGCGGCGGCTCATCCCTGCCCAAATCGTTCCCCTCACGTATGCCCGCAGGACGTGCCTGTCCCGCGGAAGACTTGCGTGCTTTTCCCGACGCCAGCCTAACGGGTTCCGGATCCGGGGCGATGAAGGGCTCCCCGTGTCTGCGCCGGGGCCGCGGCCTGTGGACGCAGGCCTACACTGGTGCCATGGACACCGCATCTCTGCTTGCCGTCTGCCGGGTACACCAGCTGCTGAGTGACCCCGGCAGCGTCGGCGTGACCGCGATCGACAAACGCCCCGTGGACGGGCCTGTCCGGGTGCACAAGCTCGGCCTGCACGGGGACATCCAGGCCAGTCGGGTCCACCACGGCGGCGAGGATCAGGCGCTCTACGCCTACTCCCAGGAGGATGCAGACTACTGGGCGGAGGAGCTGCAGCGCGCGCTGCCGCCGGGTATCTTTGGCGAGAATCTCCGCATCGCCGGAATTGATGCAAGCAACGCGATCATCGGCGAACGCTGGAAGATCGGACTGGACGTCGAGGTGGAGGTGACCTCGCCCCGCGTGCCCTGCGCCACCTTCCAGCGGCGGATGCACGAGCCTCAGTGGGTCAAGAGATTCGGCGAGGCCGGCAGGGTGGGCACCTATCTCCGTGTGGGCCGCACCGGTAGCATTCAGGCCGGGGACCACATCCACCGGATCTTCGTCCCGACGCACGGGGTGACGATCGGCAAGTGGTTCAGCGATCCCACGGTGGAGGACATGGAGGCCCTGCGGGACGCGGATGCCGACGGCCAGATCCGGCTCCAGCCCGAGTACCACGAGGAATTCGACAAGCTGCAGCGCCGGCTGGGTGTCTAGCGGACGGACCGTCATTCCGCCGGGCCGGACAGGCTGTGTGCGCAAGCTCACCGCCGCCGTCGGCCTCTTCAGTTACCCATGCGCGGATCAATGCCTTACTATTGAAATATCCCCCACTCCGGAAATCCCTTATTTCCTGCCCAATTCTTGAGGCAAGACTGGTAAGTGTTGGGGCCCGCGCGATTGAGATGCGGGCATTTTCATAGGGAGAGCCGGCTAAAGAAAACGCTGTACAGACTGCTGGGATAGCAGCCAAGAGTTGCAGCGGGAAGTCCTGCCACGGGATTGCGAAAGCGCCGGACTTCTATGTGACCGGCCGGTCAAAGTATGCCCGGCACGCTTTTGGTCACGCGTACTGCGGCTCCGCTCACCTCGGGTTGTGCCGCCTGGCCCCTATGGATGAGGAAATTTCACCTATGCCCGAAAATCAGAACAACTCCGTCGACACCGAAACCGTTCAGAGCGACGTCGAGACTTCTGAAACGGCTGCCCCCGCAGCCGAGTCCGCCCCGGTATTCACCGAGGCTCCTGCCTTCACGGAGGCTCCTGCGAGCACCGAAGCGCCTGCCGCCGCGGCTCCTGCGTTCACGGAGGCTCCGGTAGCCGAAGCGCCCGCCGCCGCGGCTCCTGCCTTCACGGAGGCCCCGGTAGCCGACAAGGCCCCCGAGACCAAGGCCGCTCCGGCCAAGGACGAAGACACCGAAGATGAAGGCGTCAAGTTCGTCGATCTCGGCATCGACGGCCGTGTCCTCGCTGCCCTGCAGGACGTCGGCTACGAGAAGCCGTCCCCGATCCAGGCAGCAACCATCCCGCTGCTGCTCGAAGGCCGCGACGTCGTGGGCCTGGCCCAGACCGGTACCGGTAAGACTGCAGCATTCGCAGTACCGGCACTGTCCCGCCTGGCCGAGCTCCACGACCTCAACGGCCCGTCCCGCAAGACCCAGGCCCTGGTGCTGGCTCCGACCCGCGAGCTTGCACTCCAGGTTGCCGAGGCATTCACCTCCTACGCCAAGCACATCGACGACTTCACCGTCCTCCCGGTGTACGGCGGCTCCGCCTACGGTCCCCAGCTCGCCGGCCTGCGCCGCGGCGCCCAGGTTGTTGTCGGTACCCCCGGCCGCGTCATCGACCACATCGCCAAGGGTTCCCTCGACCTGTCCGAACTCCAGTACCTGGTGCTGGATGAGGCTGACGAGATGCTCCGCATGGGCTTCGCCGAAGACGTCGAGCAGATCTTCCAGCAGACCCCCGAGGGCCGCCAGGTTGCACTGTTCTCCGCCACGATGCCGAGCCAGATCCGCCGGCTGTCCAAGCAGTACCTGAACAACCCGGCCGAGGTGCAGGTCAAGTCCAAGACCACCACGGGCGCCAACACCCGCCAGCGTTACCTGCAGGTCATGGGCCCGCACAAGCTGGACGCGCTGACCCGCATCCTCGAGGTCGAAGAGTTCGAGGGCGTCATCGCTTTCGTGCGGACCAAGATGGCCACCGAGGACCTCGCCGACAAGCTGCGCTCCCGCGGCTTCCAGGCTGCCGCCATCAACGGCGACATCCCGCAGCAGCAGCGTGAGCGCACGGTCGAGGCCCTGCGCGACGGCAAGATCGACATCCTTGTCGCCACTGACGTTGCCGCCCGCGGCCTGGACGTTGAGCGTGTCAGCCACGTGGTCAACTACGATATCCCGCACGACACCGAGTCCTACGTCCACCGCATCGGCCGCACCGGCCGTGCAGGACGTTCCGGCGACGCCATCCTGTTCATGACGCCGCGGGAGAAGTACCTGCTGCGTTCCATCGAGAAGGCGACCCGTCAGCCGGTGGAGCAGATGCACCTGCCCACCGCCGAGACGGTCAACACGCTGCGCCTGGGCAAGTTCGCCGAGCGCATCACGGAGACCCTTGAGTCCGAGGACGTCGCGGCGTTCCGTGACCTCATCTCCTCCTACGAGGAAGAGCACAACGTTCCGGCCTCGGAGATCGCCGCAGCACTGGCCGTTATGGCGCAGGGCGGACAGCCGCTCCTGGTCAAGGAACTGCCGGCAGCTCCGGAATACCAGAAGCGCGACCGCGCCAAGGACGGCTTCGGCTCACGTGGCCCCACCCGCACCCTGACCGAGGGCAACGCCACCTACCGGATCGCCGTCGGACGCCGCCAGCGCGTCATGCCGGGTTCCATCGTTGGCGCCATTGCCAACGAGGGCGGCATCTCCTCGGCCAACATCGGCGGGATCGACATCCGCGCGGACCACACCCTCGTGGAGCTCCCGGCGGACCTCAGCGCCGACCAGCTGAAGGCCCTGTCCCGCACCCGGATCGGCGGCGAGCTGATCCACCTCGAGCTGGACAAGGGCCGTTCACCAGCGAGCGACCGTGGCGGTGACCGCGGCGGCTACCAGGGTGGCAGCCGCGGCGGCGACCGTGGCGGTTACTCCGGCGGAGGCTCCGGCGGCGGCGACCGTGGCGGCAACTTCAAGGGCAACGGCGGCTTCAAGCGCGAGTTCCGCAAGAGCGACGGCGAGCGGTCCTCCGCCGACCGTGGCGGACGCTCCTTCAGCGATCGAGCCGAGCGCGGCGTCGGTTCCGACGCGGCACGCAAGCCCCGCGCCGAAGGTGGCTTCAAGCCCCGGAACAAGTGGTAACCACTGGTTCTAAGGTGAACTGAGAACGGGCCGGCTTCCAGCCGGCCCGTTCTTGCTTAAGTTCGCTTCGTCACATCCGCCCCGGAGGACGTTCCCGGGTCCGTTCCCGGGCCGGCCGGAGGCCCCTGGGGCCCGGATTTCCGCTGTTTCCGGCGGGCCCGGCCCGGCCCGGGAGCCGATTTGTTGAGCGGGCAATCTTCCGGTAGAGTATTTACTCGTTGCCCCCCTAGCTCAGTGGTAGAGCGCGTTCTTGGTAAGAACGAGGTCACCGGATCGATTCCGGTGGGGGGCTCTGGATGAGGGCCTGTGTCAAGGCGGTTTTTGACCGGCTGAGCACAGGTTTTCCTCATTTATGGCGGTGTAGCTCAGTTGGTTAGAGCGCACGACTCATAATCGTGAGGTCGGGAGATCGAGCCTCCCCACCGCTACCAGATAAGACCCCCGGATTCCTTGAGAGTCCGGGGGTTTTTGTTTTGCTGATGGGATTGATCGGGGAAATTTCTCCCGAGACGCCCCCTACGCCAGTTACCGCGCGCAATGTCGCGTCTGCCCGCCCAAGGTTTTCCCAAGCTGCTCTTCCTAGCGTCTGTCTTGTGACTTAGGACCAGTACTGCAAGGGGGCGCAGATGGATCGCAGAACAGCGCCGATCCTCTTCCCCGTGACCAGATCCCTTGGGAGGCACTCCAGCCAGGGGCGCCCGCGTGCTTCCTTCCGGCGGCGCCGCACCACACTGGTTCGATCCCTCAATTTGGGGCCGACGGCCGGCCGGCATCGGGCTGGCGGCGGCGGAACGCGGGGGCCAGTGATCCTGGAGGCGCCGCGTGTTGGAATTCTCCGCGCATCCACACTTCTGGTGACAGTCCTCCTGATCATGGGGTATGTGGCGGCGGCTCCGCGCGACTCCCCAAGCGCGGCCGTATCGCACCTGCACAGCCCGCCGGTTGGGTGGCAAGTGCCAGCGATGAAGAGGTGGCCGGCGAGAACGGGCGAGCCAGCAACGTGCTCGACGGCAATGCTGCCACGTTCTGGCATAGCAAGTGGACCGCACCTGCCATCCCGCTGCCGCACACCATCACGATCGACACCAAGGTGACGCGAAGCATCTCGGGGTTGCGCTATCTCCCGCGTTCCAACGTGAAAGGACGGGTCGGCGCCTATTCGATCGGAGTCAGCTCCAATGGAGCCATCTGGAGCCCGGTCGCCAGCGGCATGTGGCCGGACACGAGTGCGGAGAAGACGGTGGCCTTCACTCCGGTCAGCGCCCGGTACGTCCGGCTGACTGCGACCACCGAGGCCGGCAACCGCGGGCCCTGGAGCAGCGCCGCGGAGATCAATCTCCTCGGCCAGAGCGGCAACCCGCCGCCCGCGCCAGGTGGGTCGCGGGGGTCCTGGGGTCCGACGATCAACTTCCCGATCGTCCCGGTCGCGGCGGCGCTATTGCCCGGCAACAAGCTGCTGACCTGGTCCGCCTATGCCCCCACCGCTTTCGGTGGCGACAGGGGCTACACCCAGACGTCCATCCTGGACCTCACCACCGGCAAGGTGAGCCAGACCCAGGTGTCCAACACCGGTCACGACATGTTCTGCCCCGGGACCTCGCTGCTACCGGACGGCAGGATCATGGTCAGCGGCGGCAGCAGCAGCACGAAAACCAGCCTGTACAACCCTGCGACGAACACCTGGAGCCCGGGGCCGGACATGAAGATCGCCCGCGGCTTCCACAGCAACGTGACCACCTCCACCGGTGAGGTGTTCACCATCGGCGGCTCGTGGTCCGGCGGTATCGGCAACAAGAACGGCGAGGTGTGGTCCGCCGCCGGCGGCTGGCGAAAGCTGCCGAATGTCCTGGTGGACAACATCCTGACCGACGATCCCCGTGGCGGCTTCACTTCCGACAATCACCCCTGGTTGTTTGCCGCCCCCGGTGGCCGCGTGTTCCACGCGGGGCCGAGCCGCCAGATGAACTGGATCTCCACCACCGGCCAGGGCAGCATCACCTCGGCCGGACTCCGGGCTGACAGCGCGGACGCGATGAACGGTGACGCCGTGATGTACGACGTCGGAAAGATCCTCACCGTGGGCGGGGCGACCGCCTACGAGAAAACCCCCGCCACGGCGCGGGCGTACACCATCGACATCAACAACGGTGTCAAAGTGGCCCGGACCGCAGACATGGCCGTGACCCGGTCGTTCGCGAACGGGGTCGCGCTGCCCGATGGCCAGGTTCTCGTGGTCGGCGGTCAGGCCACCCCGGTTCAGTTCACGGACACCGGCGCCAGGATGGCCCCGGAAATCTGGAACCCGGCAACCGGAAAGTGGACCACGCTGGCCCCGATGGCCATCCCCCGGGCGTATCACAGAGTCGGCCTGCTGCTTCCCGACGCCCGGGTCTTCGTCGGCGGTGGCGGGCTGTGCAACACCTGCACGACCAACCATCTGGACGGCGAAATTTTCACCCCGCCCTACCTGTTGAACGCCGACGGCAGTGCACGCACCCGGCCAGCGATTGTGACCGCACCGGCCACCGCCGCGGCCGGCAGCACAATTTCGGTGACCACCAAAGCGCCCGTCACCAACTTCTCCCTGATGCGGATGAGCACCGTGACCCACACCGTGAACACCGACCAGCGGCGGATCCCGCTGACCGCAACCGCGGTGTCGGGCAACACCGCCTCGCTGAACTTGCCGGCGGACCACGGCGTGCTGGTGCCGGGCAGCTATCTGCTCTTCGCAATGGACGCCAACGGAGTGCCCAGCGTCGCCTCGACGATCATGATCAGCTGATGACGACGACACAGGGTGGTGCGCGCGAGATCCTCCGTTGCGCTGTCACCTGGAGTCCCTCTGAGGCCCCGCAGCCGCGATAAGTGATAGCGCAACGCGTGCGGGGCAGTGGTGAGGTGGGACGGGACGAACAGCCGCTATCCCGGGAAGTCCACCTGGATGAAGTTCCTCGCCGGGTCGAGCCGGTTGATGTCCACCGTGTACCAGATGCCCCCGATGGCGAGGTCTCCGTCGCCGCCAACGACACGGACCAGCCACCCGCGCTGTTCGGGACCACCTGGATGTCCTTCGTGGCCAGCACCGCCCCGGCCTGGGTGACGGCGGGCTGGTTGGCCCGGAACGTGATGACCGGGTTCTGCCCCGGGAGGGCGGCAAGGCCGAAGTCCTGCAGCGTGCCAGAGAATTCGGCACGGGTGCCTTCTGGGGCGTGATGTATTAATTTGTGGATCCAGTTAATTCGTGGATCCAGCCGCTACACTCACGGCATGGGAAAACTTGCGGGACTCGTGCTTGTTGCTCTGCTCGGAATCACTGGATGCTCAGCCCCGGCGGCAACCGAATCGGCACCTACCGAATCGGCACCTACCGAATCGGCACCTACCGAATCGGCAACGACCGAACCCGCAACAACCGAACCCGTACCTGCAGAGACCGCGAGCGCAGACGCATCGCAGCAGATCGCTCCGCTGCTCCCGGCACCCGCCCCGGCAGAAGGCGAGTCGTCATCCGCAGAGACCGGGCCCGCCGCCCCGGAACCGATCGGCCCGCTGCTCGTTGCACCCGCACCCGCTAAGTCCGTAGCTCCGGAATTCGATGACGAGTCCGCGCAGAGGACATACCTTGAAGGCGTGAAGAAGGTCTGGCGTGGGGACATACCGTCGGACGAGGTGCTCCTGAAGGACGGCGGCGCTTCCTGCACGCTCTTCTCAGAGGGTAAGAACTGGTCGGAAATTGGGACTACGGCGGGTCCGGGTCCATTGGACATCGAAAACGCGGCGGCGGCCGCCACCTACGCCAGCCGGAACCTGTGTATGCAGTTCAACACGGACCGCTAGATGATCCGCGTCAGGGTGCTCGATCCCTCAAGATAGAGGTTGGGTTTTACTCCGCTGATGGCGGGAAGGCCTCAGCTGAATGCTGGGCGCAACCCGAACCCGGACAACGATGACACCGATCCGTTGGGGAAGTTTGCCCCGCCGCCCGTGCCCGTATTATCCAGAGTCGGCCCTTCGCGCAGACCGGCTTCTCATCGAACGTCGCCGAGGAGGTGTTCGTCCAGGTCACCGGTCCACAGAGAACCGGATAGGCGCCGGGTCCCAACAAGCCTACGAAGCGGCGTGGACACACTACCTCCAAAGCCGGCGGGAGGACGTCCGGGCCACCGACGTGACTGCCGCCGGTCTGAGGGAGTGGGTGGATACCGTCCCTGCTCACCGTCCACGGCAACCACTCTCCGCCGCCTATGACGGCGGAGCCTTCAGAAACGGCGGCCCGCCGGTTGGCGGGCCGCCCTTCCTGCACGACGTAGGCGGGGATCTTCCTGCCCGACGTAGGCGGGGATACTGCCTATCAGACCGTCGTCAGCACGGGAGCGGTGAGGTTACCGTCGCGCATGGTGGCGACCGAGTCGGTCAGCGGGACGAATTCGGTGTCGTGGGTGACCATGACCGTGGCGACCATGAAGTCGTCGGTGACGCGGCGCAGGAGCCGGACGATGGAGTCGCTGCGTTCGTGGTCCAGGGCCGCGGTTGGTTCGTCCACGAGCAGGACCTTGGGATCGCCCATCAGGGCGCGGGCGATGTTGACCCGCTGGCGCTGGCCGCCGGAGAGCTGGTGCGGGCGTTTGTTGGCGCTGGAGCTGAGTCCGACAACGTCGAGGAGTTCGGCGGCCTTGGCCCGGGCGGCAGCGACGGACTTTCCGCGCAGGTGGTCGCCGATGATGAGTTGTTCGGCGGCGGTCAGGGACGCGAGCAGGTTCGGCTGCTGGAAGATGATGCCGATCTTCTCCCGCCGTAGCGCGGTGAGGTCCTTGTCGGCGAGCCCGGTGGCGTCGGTGCCGTCGATGATCACCAGTCCATGAGTGGGGCGGACGAGGGTGGCGGCGGCGGCCAGAAGACTGGATTTTCCGGACCCGGAGGGTCCGACGAGGGAGATCATCTGGCCGGCCTGCACGGTGAGGTTCACGGCGTCCAGGGCCTTGATGGTTCCGTCCCCGTCCGGGTATTCGAGGGTTACATTGACGAGGTTCAGGGGGCTGGGGGTGGAGGACATGGTGTTACTTCCTTTCAGAATGTGCTCAAGCTTTCAGAATGTGCGCAGGCGGAATCTGTGGTTCGGCCGCGAACGGGACCGGCTGGCCGCAGACGGGACCAGCTGGCTGCGGAGAGTTTTAGTTCCCGCCGAGGGCGATCAGGGCGTCGACCTTGGTGACGCGGCGGACGGCCAGTGCCGCTCCGGCCAGGCCGAGGCCGATGATTCCGAGGATGGGCAGGAGTGTCGTTGCGGGGTTGACCAGGAAGGGGGCTGCCTGGGCTGCGAAGTAGCCGCCGAGGATGCCGATCCCGCCGCCGATTCCAGCCCCGGCCAGTAGGACGATCGCGGCCTGGGTGATGGCGTCGCGCAGGACGTAACTGCCGGATGCTCCCATGGCCTTCAGGACCGCGATGTCGCGGGTCCGCTGGGCGGTCCATACGGTCAGGAAGGCCACGATGACCATGGCGGAGATGCCGTAGAGGAAGGCCTGCATCAGCGTCAGGGAGCCGTTCTCGCTCTTATAAGAGCCCAGTGCCTGGAAGGATCCGGTGCGCGAAGCGCTCACGGTGTGGGCTGCGGCGTTGGCGGCGGCCTCGTCAACGGTGGCGCCGTCCTCGTACGTGATGGCGGCGACGGTTCCGAGCTGCTCCGGGTCGGTCAGGTGGGCGAGTTTTGCCCAGGTGGGAAGGACGGTCCAGACGACGCTGGTGTGGGAGTACCACTGGTCCTCGACCACGGCGCTGACGGTCAGTTCGATTCCGCCGACGCTGGCCTTGTCCCCGATGCTCAGGGAAAGGGCCTTGGCCGCCGTTTTGCCGATCACGACCGTGCCGGCGGTGACGTGTGAGGGTGCCAGCTGGCCGTCCGGTGCGACGCCGAAGACGGCGACGTTGGTGGTGCCGGTGCCCGCGCCGGTGTCGGCGGCCACGGCCTGGAACCGGGTCTGGCTGATGCCCAGGGCTTCGGCGTTTCGTACGCCGGCCCGGTCCTTCCAGCTGTCGACCTGCGCGGCGGTGACTTCGCTTTCGGTGAAGGAGGCCTTGGGCGCGTTGGTGCCGGGGGCGCCGAAGACGATGCTGTCCACCGCCCTGGAGTCGACGGCGCTGCCGTTGACGGCGCCGAGTTTGTCAATGGCCGACGTCGACTGGTCGCCCAGGCCGGCCGTCAGTCCCGAGAGCATGACGAGCAGCAGGGTGATCAGGGCGACGACGCCGCCCATCAGGGCGAACCGGCCCTTGGCAAAGCGGATATCGCGGATAGCAAGGAACACGTTGTTCTTCTTTCAGTGGCTGTTGGTGGCCGAAAGGCTCTTGTGTCCACTCTTCCGCGGGCCGGTGCCGGCGCCATCGCGCAGTTGGTTGATACGCGGCGGATCAACGGTTGATCCCCGGGTCAACCATTTGGTTGACCCGGGGCGTCGGGCTGCGGCGCCGGTTTGAATTCGACGGCGACCCCGCCACAACACGAGCGCGTGACAAGTGCCTCGTTTCGCCGTAGCTTTGCGGCACCGACGAATGGGGATATCGGATGGAGTTCTTTGACACAATCATGTTTCCGTTCAGGTGGCTTGTGTCCGCCATCATGGTGGGCTTCCATGAGGGTCTGGGCGTCATCGGCTTGCCGGCGGCGAACGGCTGGACGTGGACCCTGTCCATCATCGGGCTGGTGCTGGTCATCCGTGCCGGCCTCATTCCCGTGTTCGTGAAGCAGATCGACGCCCAGCGCCGTATGCGGCTCCTGCAGCCGGATCTGAAGAAGCTCCAGGACGAGTACCAGGGCAAGACCGACCAGCTGTCCCGGCAGGCCATGGCGCAGGAACAGATGGCCCTATACAAGAAACACGGCACCAACCCGTTCTCGGCCTGCCTGCCCCTACTGATCCAGACGCCGTTCTTCTTCGCACTCTTCACCGTGCTATCAGGCATTGCGACGGCGGCCGGTAGGGGCCAAGGCATCGGAGCGATGAGCCACGACCAAGTGGTGCAGTTCAACGATTCCAGCATCTTCGGCGCCCCGCTGTCCGCGTCCCTGCTCCACGGTGGCGGCGGTGACGCTGTTGCGGTCACGGTGCTGACCATCCTGATGATCGTTGCCATGACGGCATCGCAGCTCATCGCGCAGAAACTGATCATGGCCAGGAACCTGTCCGAGGAGGCCACGGCCAGCCCGTTCCTGCGCCAGCAGAAAATGATGCTCTACAGCCTGCCGGTCGTCTTCGGCGTGGGTGGCATCATTTTCCCCATCGGTGTCCTGATCTATTGGACCACAACGAACCTCTGGACCATGGCGCAACAATTCTTCGTCACTGACCCGCGGGCGCCCGGTCACGGCAGGGGTCATGCCGGACAGCGTCAGCCCTGAGGAGCTCCGCACCCCAAACCTGAAACAATCCAGCCGCCGGAAGCGGTCCGGCTGACACCCACGGTCCAGTCACCACTCCGCACCGTCCGCTCGCCACTCCTCTCCATCCCCTCCCGAAATACACGTATGCCCTTCCCCGCCGCCTGCACCGTTCGTGCCCGTTGGTGGCGGTGGGGCCGGTATTGACGGTGGTGCGAGGATGATGGAATGTCCTTCTTTGATGATCTTCCGGAACGGCCGGACAGGCCACGCCCGCCAAAGCACGTGCCGCCCGTCTGGGCGGGCCCGCCAGCGGATGAGCTGCCCGTTGTTGTCTCCTTGGGGCAGTTCTTTACCGGTCCGCACAAATGGTCATGGCCGCGAAAAGTGTCGAGGTCTTTTCCACGGGCTGTCTTATCGAGGTTGTCTGGTCTGTCCGCCGGGGGACCGAGTCGGATCGCGACTGGAGCACGGTCACTGATCAGTGCTTCAACCGGGGCCGCTACCGACTGGATTCGGAAGACGGCCGCGGCGGTGCCCTTCGGTTCGGCGTCGCCCTTCCCGATGGACGGAAGGCGACGACGACCCAGCTGTTCCCGGGGATGTTTGACGGCACGGATCAGGTGACCGGGCCGGTATTGCTGATGTCGGGCGGCGGCGGCGGAACGGGCAGTGACGACGAGGTCTCCTTGTCAACCAAGTTCTGGCTCTGGCCGCTGCCCCAGGGCGGGGACACGCGCGTGGTTGCGCAATGGGATGACATCGGCATGAAGGAGGAATCCATCATCGTGACCGGTGAACAGTTGAGGACTGCGGCAGCCAAGGTGCAGAAATTCTGGGTTGCCCCGGCTCCTGGCTAGTCCCTGGACTGATCCGGTGGACTGCCGCCTGAACGGCCGGACGGCCTGGCACCGTCGGGACCCCCCGCGAAAGAGTTGGCCGGGTCCAGCGTGGGCGAAGTGGGCCAGAATGGGTCCATGACACGAATCGCAATCGTCGGCGGCCACGGAAAAGTGGCTTTGGAACTGTCCAGGATCCTCGCAGCGGACGGGCAGGACGTCACGTCCTTCATCCGCAACCCGGACCATGCGGCCGGCGTCGCGGCCACCGGCGCGACGCCGGCTGTCCTGGACGTTGAGAACTCGACGACGGCGGAGATCGCCGAGGCCCTGCGGAACCACGACGCCGTGGTGTGGTCCGCGGGCGCCGGCGGCGGAAGCCCCGAGCGCACCTACGCGGTGGACCGTGACGCGGCTATCCGTTCGATGGACGCGGCGGGGGACGCCGGCGTCGGACGCTACATCATGGTGTCCTACCTCGGCGCAGGGCCGGACCACGGTGTCCCCGAGGACAACGGTTTCTACGCCTATGCGGAGGCCAAAGCCGCCGCGGACGCCTACCTCCGCGGCACCAGCCTGGACTGGACCATCCTGGGCCCCGGCTCGCTCACCGACGGCCCCGGCAACGGCCTGATCGATGTCAACCCCGACGGCACCTGGCAAAGCAAGGAGACCTCCCGCGCCAATGTCGCGCTCGTCGCGGCCGCGGCACTGGGGCTGGCCGCCACGATCAGGCGCACCATCGAATTCCGGGACGGCAGCCTGCCCATCGCGGCGGCTCTGGAGGCCTCGGCCTAGCCTCCGTCGGCCCCCGGTAAGGTCCGGCCCGCTTCCCGATAAAGTGGTGGGGGCGGTCGACGCCTCCGGAACGGATGGCGGCCGCGATGACTTCTGGGGAAAGTGAGCTTATGGACCAGCTGGCACTCATCATAGGACTGCTGCTGGCCACGGTGGTGGCTGTGGGCGTGGGGGACAGGCTGCGGCTGCCTTTCCCGGTCCTGATGCTGATCCTGGCAGCTTCGCTGACCTTCATTCCGGGGTTTCCGGAGATGGAGATCTCGCCGGAGCTGATCCTTCCCATCTTCCTGCCCCCGCTGCTCTTCGCCACCGCGCAGCGCAGTTCGTGGGCTGTCTTCAGGGTCCGCTGGCGTAGCCTGCTGATGCTGGCCGTCGCCCTCGTGGTTGTCTCGACGGTTGTCGTCGCCGGCGCGGCCTGGCTCATGATCCCGAGTATCGGCATCCCCGCCGCCATCGCACTGGGCGCCATGGTGGCTCCGCCTGATCCGGTGGCCGTGGAATCGATCGCCGGGCGCGTCCATATGCCGCGCCGGCTCATCACTGTGCTGCAAAGCGAAGGCCTCTTCAACGACGCGGCCGCCATCGTCATCTTCCAGGCCGCGGTGGCCGCCACGGTCTCCGGCACGAAGATCGGCCCCGGCGTTGTCCTGCAGTTTGCGCTTGGCGCCGCGACCGCCGTCCTGGTGGGCATCGGCATGGGCTGGCTCACCAGCCTGATCACCCGGCTCGTGCAGTCCATGGTGGCCCGCAGCGCCGTCACCCTCGTGGTGCCGTTTGCCGCCTATATCCTGGCCGAAGAGGTGCACGCTTCCGGTGTGATCGCCGTCGTCGTCACCGCCCTGGAGATGCAGCGCCATTCCAGGCCGCAGGATGCCGCCGAAAGGGTCACCCGGACGGCTTTCTGGGACGTGGTGGAACTGCTGGTCACCGGGCTGGCCTTCGGCCTCGTCGGACTGGAAGTACGGCAGGTTATCCGGGAAGAAGGCACCGGCATTTTCGACATGATCGGCACCGCCGTCGTGATCTGCGTGCTGGCGTTCGCGGTCCGGTTCGCTTGGCTGGCTATGATGTCCGGCCTGTCGCGCACCAAGAAGGATTCGCTGCGCCCCACCTCCGCCAAGGAAGTCCTGATCCTCACCTGGTGCGGCATGCGCGGCCTGGCCACCCTGGCGCTTGCCCTGGCTCTCCCGCTGACGCTGGCCGACGGCAGCCCGTTCCCGGCCCGGGGCCAGCTGATCGTGATCGCCTGCGCGGTCCTGCTGGCCACCCTGGTGCTCCCGGGCCTGACGCTTCCGTGGCTGATGCGGGTCCTCAAGGCTTCCGGGGACGGTTCGGAAGAACGCGACGCCGCCCGGGTCCTGGCCGGACGCGCCCAGCAGGCTGCAATCGCGGCGCTCAAGGACAACGAGCTCATGAAGGAGCTGCCGGCCGAAAAGGTGGCGCTGGTCAAGGAAAAAATGACCCGCTTGCACGCCGAACTGCTTGACGGCAGCCTCCGCAATGAAAGCGTGGGGGAGAAACGCAAGCGTGGCCGCGAACTCGCGATCGCCGTGCAGACCATTGCGCTCGACGCGGCGCGCCAGGAAGTCGTGGCGGCGCGCAACGAACCGGACATGGATCCTGAGGTGGCGGACCGGGTGCTGCGCCAGCTGGACCTGCGCACCATGATCATGCCGGAGTAGTCCCGGCCGGAGTCCCGGCCGGAGTCCCTGCGAGCGCCCCTGCCGGAGTGGACCAGGCGTGATCCCTGGAGCGATCACGCCGGCGCAGGAAGCTCCAGCTCCAGGGCATTCTCCTCCACGTAGTCCAAGGCATGCCGGATGGCGCCCATAGTGACGATCGAATTGCCCAGCGGGGAGACCGTGACCCGCGGCGGGGTCGCGGTGAAGCGGGGGAGCAGGGCGCCGATGCGGGGCAGCAGCACGCCGGCCGACTCGGCTACGGCACCCCCGATCACCACCTGCTCCGGGTTGATCAGGCTTGCTATCGAGGCAATGACCCGCGCCATCCGCTCCGAGATCCGGTCCAGGACCTGCAACGCCGCGGGGTCCCCGGCGCGGGCATCCTCGAAGACCCGCCGGGCGCTGGCCGCGCCTTCCGCCGCGGGCCCGCCTTCCGCCGGGGGCCCGCCATCCTGTGTGCCTCCGGCTGACGGCCCGCCGCCAGCCGCGGACCACTGCCGTGCCAGGCTGGCGATGCCGTCGCTGGAGCCCACGCCCTCGACCATGTCCAGGTAGCCCATTTCGCCGGCCGCGCCGCCCCGGCCATGCAGCAGCCGGCCGGACTCCATCACACCGGCACCGAGCCGTTCGCCGGCGAGGAGCACCACGAGGTCGTCCACGCCCTTGCCCGAACCGCGCCAGCGTTCGCCAAGCGCGGCGAGATTGGCGTCGTTCTCCAGCAGGACCGTCCAGCCGTGCAGCTCCTTGAAGGCGGAGCGGAGCCCGACGTCGAACAGGCTCCAGAAGTGCTGCGTCACCAGGACGTTGCCGTCGCGGTCCACCGGAGCCGCGATGCCGGCCCCGGCTGCCAGGACCTTGGCGGGATTCGTCCCCGCCGCAGCCAGCGCCTGCCGGCAGGCCCGGTCCACGACGCCGATCCGCTCCTCCGCGGGGATGTCTGTGGCCCGGAAGCTCTCACTGGAGCGGCCCACCACCGTGCCGCGGAGGTCCGCGACGGCGGCCGTGGTGGTGGCAGCGCCGATATCGATGCCGAGGACGTAGCCCGCCTGGCGGTTGAGTTCGAAGCGCCGGGCCGGCCGGCCCTTCCGCGGGGTGCCGGGCGAGACCTTGTCCCGCTGGGGGGCGTCCAGCTCGCGGATCCAGCCGCGCCGGATCAGGTCCTCGCAGACGGCAATCACGGACGCCCTGGTGAGCCCGGTCCGGGCCATCAGCTCGGTGCCGGTTGCCACGTCGGTGCTTCGGACATAGCTCAGGACCGCCTGGGCGTTGACCCGGCGCAACAGCTGCGGGGTGGCGGCGGCTGCCTGCGGCATCAAATCTTGACCTCCCATGAATCCCGACTCATAATTGTTCAGGCAATAGATTTAGCTTGTATCTAAAATACCAGAATCCTGTTCCGAGCCCGAAGGAATCTCCCTTGACCACCACCGCCACGCTGGCAACCCTGTCCGGTTCCAACCTCGCAGCCGATCCCAACTGGTGGCGCCAGGCATCGGTGTACCAGATATACCCGCGCAGCTTCTCCGACTCCAACGGCGACGGCCTGGGCGACATCAAGGGCATCACGGCCAAGGTCCCGTACCTGTTGGAACTCGGGATCGACGCCGTCTGGCTGAGCCCGTTCTACCCCTCGGCGCTGGCCGACGGCGGCTACGACGTCGACGACTACCGCGACGTGGACCCCAAGCTCGGCACGCTGGCGGACTTCGATGAGATGTCCGCCGCACTGCACGCCGCCGGCATCAAGCTGATCGCGGACATCGTCCCGAACCACTCCTCCAACCGGCACATGTGGTTCCAGGAGGCCCTCGCCTCCCCGCGCGGATCCGCCGCCCGGGACCGCTACATCTTCCGTGATGGGCTTGGGCTGGACGGCGGGATTGCGCCCTCGGACTGGGAATCGGTCTTCGGCGGCCCCGCCTGGGAACGCATCACCGAACCGGACGGCACACCCGGCCAGTGGTACATGCACATCTTCGCCAAGGAACAGCCGGACCTGAACTGGTCCAACCGCGAGATCCGCGATGACTTCCTCAAGACCCTGCGCTTCTGGTCCGACCGTGGCGTGGACGGCTTCCGCGTCGACGTGGCGCACGCCCTGACCAAGGACCTCACCGAGCCGCTGCTTTCCCGGCTCGAACTGGGCCCGGAGAGTGGCGCCGCCGACGGCTTCGACGACGGTTCGCACCCGTTCTGGGACCGCGACGAAGTCCACGAGATCTACGCCGAATGGCGCGAGGTTTTCAACGAATACAACCCGCCGCGCACCGCCGTCGCCGAGGCCTGGGTCCACGCCAGCCGCCGCGCCCGCTACGCCAGCCCGCAGGGCCTCGGCCAGGCCTTCAACTTCGACCTCCTGCAGGCCGACTTCGACGCCGACGAGTTCCGCGAAATCATCACCCGGAACCTCGCCGAAGCCACCGAGTCCGGGGCATCATCCACGTGGGTCTTCTCCAACCACGACGTCGTCCGGCACGCCACCCGCTACGGCCTGCCCAAGACCGGCGGCCAGCACGCCAAAGGCCAGGACGGCAAGGGCTGGCTGCTGGCCGGCGCCTCGGCCGAGGAGCTCGACGTCGAACTCGGCCTGCGCCGCGCCCGCGCGGCCACCCAGCTGATGCTCGCCCTGCCCGGTTCCGCGTACCTGTACCAGGGCGAGGAACTCGGGCTGCAGGAAGTCGCGGACATCCCCGACTCCGAACGCCAGGACCCCACCTTCTTCCGCAACAAGGGCGTCGAGATCGGCCGGGACGGCTGCCGCGTGCCGCTGCCCTGGGCCGTTGACGGTAGCTCCTTCGGCTTCGGCGACGGCGGGGCGCACCTGCCGCAGCCGGCCTGGTTCAGCCGCTATGCGGTCGCTGCCGAGGACGGCGTGGAAGGATCCACCCTGGAGTTTTACCGCAAGGCCCTCAAGCTGCGCCGCGGACTGCAGACCTCGGAGGAACTGGAATGGCTCGAAACCGGCAACGCCGACGTCCTGCACTTCAGCCGCCAGGGCGGTTGGCAGACGGTGACCAACTTCGGCGACGAACCGGTGGAACTGCCCGCCGGTGACGTGCTCCTGAGCAGCGGACCACTCGACGGGAATCTCCTGCCTGGCAACACCACCGCCTGGCTGCGGTGAGCCACGCGTCCGGAGGCCCCGAACACAGCAAGTTGCCCGCCCCGGAGCTGATCCCTGTCCAGGAACTGATTTATGGCAGCATGGGCCTCGGTGGCAGCTGGTCGGCGGAGCCGTACTCGTCCGCGGACGTGGACGAGGCTGCTGCCGCCGTGGACGCCGCCCTGAATGCCGGCATCACGCTGTTCGACCACGCCGACATCTACCGCAACGGCAAGGCCGAGGCGGTGTTCGGTGAGGTGCTGGCCCGGACGCCGGGGCTGCGGGAACGCATCCGGCTTCAGACCAAGTGCGGCATCCGGCTCAACGAGCAAGGCCTGGAGACGCACTACGACCTGAGCCGGGACGGCATCCTGACCCGGACCAACGAAAGCCTGGCCCGGCTCCGCACGGACTACGTGGATGTGCTGATGCTGCACCGCCCCGATCCGCTCTTGGACCCCGCCGAGGTGGCCTCCGCCGTCGGGCAGCTGATGGCCGAAGGCAAGGTGCGCGCCGTGGGTGTGTCCAACATGTCCGGGCCGCAGATCGAGGTGCTGCAGGCCCGGCTGGAGGCCCCGGTGGTGGCCAACCAGCTGGAAATGAGCCTGCTGAAACGGGCCTGGCTGGAAAGCACCGTGCTGGTCAACCACGCGGAGGGCGCCGACTACAGCTTCCCGCACGGCACCGTGGAGCATTGCGTCCGGCAGGGGGTCACGCTCCAGGCCTACGGCGCGCTGGCCCGCGGCCTGTACACCGGGGCGCCGGCCGCCATGCCGAGCGCGGCGGAGGTCGCCACCACCGCCCTGGTGGCGCAGCTGGCCGGGGAAAAGAACACGACGGGGGAGTCGATCCTGCTGGGCTGGCTGATGAAACACCCGGCCGGGATTTCGCCGGTGATCGGTACGGCCAAACCGGACCGTATCCGGGCCTGCGCCGGCGCCGCGGAGATCGCAGCCGGCATGAGCCGGGCCGAGTGGTACCGGCTGTGGGTCACCGCGCGGGGCAGCAACATCCCCTAGCCGGACGCCGTCGGGCTGGCCCATCCGGCTCTCCCGACTGACTCGCAATAGTTGTCGTTTTGGGCGTCCAGAACGACAACTACTGCTAGCTACTTGGGTGGGTTTGTGATTTTGGTCGTAATGGACACCCCGCGGGCCGGAATACTTGGCTGGAGGGGCCCGGGTGCGGCTAGCGTAGAGACATGACCTCTACCACCGCAGCCGGGACCGTCCGGCCTCAACGCAACGTTCCAGCAGAAATCGCCCGCTCGTGGCTCCTGGTCAACGCGATGAAACCCGAGCTCTTCGACCAGTCCGCCGTCTCCCGCGCGGACGCCATCATCCTTGATATCGAGGATGCCGTGGATCCTTCGCAGAAGGACGACGCCCGCGCGCACGTGGTGGACTGGCTCACCGGCGGCGGCAACGCCTGGGTCCGGATCAACGATGCCACGAGTCCTTTCTGGGCCGATGACCTCGCCGGTCTCCGCGGCACCCCCGGCCTGCTCGGGGTCATGCTGGCGAAGACCGAGTCCGCGGACCAGGTCACCGAAAGCTTCCACCGCATGGACGGCAAGATCCCGGTGATTCCGCTCGTCGAGTCCGCCGTCGGGATCGAGGAAGCCAACCACATCGCCAAGGCCCAGGGCGCGTTCCGGCTGGCCTTCGGTTCCGGCGACTTCCGCCGCGACACGGGCATGGCAGCCACCCCCGAGGCCATGGCCTACCCGCGCGCCAAGCTCGTGGTGGCCAGCCGTGTAGGCAACCTGCCCGGTCCCGTCGACGGCCCCACGGTGGGAACCAACCACCCGATCCTGCGCGAACAGACCGGCATCACGGTGATGATGGGCATGACGGGCAAACTCTGCCTCGCCATCGACCAGACCAACGTCATCAACGAGGTCATCAGCCCGACGCCGTCCGACGTCGCCTGGGCCACGGACTTCATGGCCGACTTCGAGGCCAGCGGCCGGGTCATCCGCGACGGTTCCGACCTGCCGCGCCTGGGCCGCGCCGAGAAGATCATGAAGCTCGCGGTAGCCTTTGGGGTGCAGCCGGCCCTGTAGCCGCACCCGCATCCAGCAAGGAGACCCCGTGGCCGATACCCGATATCTGGTCCACGGGGTCTTTTGGGATGGTCCGGCGCCCGCTGCGGACTTTCCCGGGGGCGGACCGCCGTCGCTGCGGCTGCAGGACCCCTCCGGCACCTTCACCGAACTGGCGCACGACGCCGGCACCCGCCTCGGTTTCCGGCTCGCCGCCGCCGGGAAGTCCTGCCTTGGGCGCCACTTGGTGCACGGTCCCGCGGACCGGGACCACGTCCTCTGCCCCGACCGTGATGCCGCCACGAGGGGGAGCCAGTGCGAGCGCTGCTTCGTGCTGGACGATTCGCGGCTCATCCACGACTTCCACCGCGGCGGGCGGGTCCCGCCGGGGCTGCGCGCGTACCTGATGCAGCAGCACTGGCTGTACGTTGCCACCTTCGCCAACGGTGCCAGCAAGGTGGGCACGGCATCCCACGTGCGCAAATGGAACCGGCTCGCCGAGCAAGGCGCCGTCGTCGCCCGGTATGTCGCCCGCGCCGACGACGGCCGGGTGGTCCGGATCCTCGAAGACCTCGTGACCCGCGACGCCGGACTGCCGCAGCAGGTCCGCTCGGCCGCCAAAGCGGCCGCGCTCGTGGCGCCGGCAGCCGCCGTCGAACTCGACGCCATGAACGGACGGCTGGCCGCGGAGGTCCGGACGCTGCTCTCCGGTGCCGGCATTGAGGACTTCGAGGTGGTGAATGAGCGGTGGGCGAGGCCGGAGCTCTCCGCCAACGCGTGCGCACCGGCCGCCCGGCATGCCTACCCCCACCACCTGAGTGCCGGAACGCACGGGTTCCGGATTGACTCGCTGAGCGGCAGCATCGCGCTCGCGGCGCTGGACGGCAGCGAGCTGGAATTCGTGGTGGACCTGGGGCAGCTCAAGGCACGGGTGATCGAACTCGGTGACCATGGCTCGGACGTCCCGGCCGTGCAGGAATCGTTGTTCTGAGGATCCCGGGAAGGGATCCGACGGCGGCGCCGGTAGACTTGCACGGTGCTGAACGAATTCTGGGCCTCCGCGTCAACCACCTACAAGGTGCTCGTTTTCAGCGCCATGGGTCTGATTGCCCTCGGCATCATCCTGAACATCGTGGGCAACACCTCCCACAACCAGGGCCTGGCCGTGGCCTCCCTGCCGGTCATCGGCCTCGGGCTGATCCTGCACATCGTGGGGCTCGTGGTCCGCGGCCAGACGATCCGGAAGAACCTCAAGCGCTGACAGGAGCGTTCCGCCGGACCTGCTGCGCGCGGTCCACGGCCGCCGGCAGGGCCGTGAACAGGTGCCGTGGTGCCGCAGGGACCTGATCACCCCAGCCGTCAAGTGGTCCAGCTGATCCGGCTGGACGCCCTTCAGCAGCACCGTGACGCCCCGCAGCCCCAGCGCCGAAATGACCTCGGCAAGGTGTGAGCGCCGGTGGCGTCCAAGCATCCGCACCTGCGAGAGCCGGTGCCGGCCGCCGCGGGAGTCGACCTGGAAGCACTGCCGTTCACCGGCTCACCGCTGAATCAAATAGTCCGGGAACTTCTGCACCCGCGCCAGGAGCTGTCCGGGTAGATACCTCCTGCCCGGGGCGATCGTTTCGGTGACCTGGTGGAGGGTAGCCATGCGAGGGGGTTGAGCCGGCGTCCCCGGCACCCCTTTGCTGCGGACGGTCTGGTTGTAGACGATCCGACTTTCAAAGACCGGCAGCCAGCATTGACTCACATAATGAGTTCATGTTCATACTGTAGGAGTGTGACCTGACTTACTGACCGACATGGATCCAATGGAGGATTACTCATGGAAGATTGGCAAATACTCAGCATCACGGGGGCGGTGATCATCGGCATCGTCGTCATGATCCTTCGTCTCCGGATCAATCCGGCGTTGTCGCTGGTGATCGGAGCAACTGCACTGGGCCTTCTTACGGGTCTGGGAGCGGCCGAGACCACGAAGACGGTGATGACCGGCTTCGGCGACATCATGACCAAGGTGGGACTACTCATAGCCTGGGGCGTCCTGATGGGGGCCATCCTGAACGAAATGGGAGCCATTTCGAAACTGGTGGACAAGTTGCTGCACGTCTTCGGACCCAAGGGTGTGCCATATGCGCTGGGCCTGACCATCGGCACGCTGCTGCAGTCAATATTCCTTGACGTGCTCCTGGTGATGAGCGCTCCGCTGGCGCGCAGGATCGCCCCGAAGCTGGGCAAGTTCGGCACCGCGAAAATGGCGACCGCCATGGCCATCAGCCTCGAGTGCGGCATCGTCCTGATGGTCCCCGGGGTCGCCACAGTGGCCCTCGCCGGCCTACTCCAGGTTCCGCTGGGCGAAATGCTCATCTTCGGCCTCCTGGTTATCATTCCCACGATCCTCGTATCGATCTTCCTCATGAACTTCTTCATCCAGCGCGGGCTGTGGAATACCGAGACGGATGAGGAACAGGCCGTGGCGGAATCCCCGGAGTTGGAGGATGCCGACGGGATGGTGGTCCACACCGTTTCGCACGTGCACGGACACAGCGAGCACGCTGTGGTTCAGGGCGGCGGGACCGAACGCACGACGACGTCGAGCCGGGTGGGTCTGCTGCCCCATGACGTACGCGAACCCGGGACCAGTGCCTCCCGGGAGCCGGGGCTCCTGCTGATGTTCGGGCCCATGCCCGTTTCCCTGGTGCTGATCGCTTCCGGAGCGTTCCTGAAAATGGCGGGACTCACCTCGGAGATCACGGTCTTCCTCTCAACGCCGGTGGTTGCCCTGCTTATCGGCCTGCTGGGAACCAGCCTCGTTGCGCGGATGACAATCGGCACAAAGCGGGTCGAGGCTGCAGTGGCGAACGGTTTCAAGGAATCCGGACAGATCCTGATCCTGACCGGCGCCGGCGGATCGCTCGCTGCGATGGTGGCTACCAGCGGAATGGGAGAGATCATGGGGAAGTACTTCTCAGCCTCAAGCGTTGCCCCGCTGCTCGTGGTCTGGGGCATCGCCGCTGTCCTGCACATCGCCGTCGGATCCGTATCGATTTCGGCGATCACTGCTGCAGGGCTGCTCGCCCCGATCGCGCCCGCGCTGGGAATCAACCCGGTGCTGCTGGCACTGGCAGCCGGCGCCGGATCGCTGTTCGTCGTCCACGTCACGTCGAACACCTTCTGGCTGCTGCAGTCCATGCTCGGCCAAACCACCCGCGGAACACTGAAAAGCTGCACCCTGGGTGTCTCCCTCGCCTCCGTCGTGGCCCTGGGCTTCACGCTCGTGCTGAGCATCTTCATCTAAGAAAGAACTAAGGCTAATGACAATTGACAACATCGTGGCCCCGCTTCAAGGCGTCCGAGTCCTGGAACTGGGCAATTACATTGCCGCCCCCACCGCCGGCCGCCTGCTTGCCGACTTCGGCGCGGAAGTCATCAAGGTGGAGCGGCCCCGCACCGGCGACGAGCTCAGAAACTGGAGACTGTACGCGGGGGACACCTCGATGCTCTACCGGACCATCAACCGCAACAAGAAGTCCGTCGTCATCGATCTGCGGACCGAGGAAGGCCGGGAACTTGTCCTGGAACTGGCCGCGGCCTCGGACATCGTGCTGGAGAACTTCCGTCCCGGCACGCTGGAAAAATGGGGTCTTGGCCCGGAAGTGTTGAACGAAGCCAATCCGGAGCTGATCTTGACTCGGATTTCCGCCTTCGGCCAGACCGGCCCGATGGCGGCACGGCCCGGCTTCGCCGCTGTCGCGGAAGCCTTCGGAGGTTTCCGGGACCTGGTGGGGGATCCTGACCGGCCCCCGGTGCGGGTGGGAGTTTCCATTGGTGACACGATCGCCGGCCTGTACGCGGCCTTCGGGTCGGTCATGTCGCTCTTCGAACGCGAAATCAAGCGCGGCAAAACCCCGATTCCGCTCGGGCAACGGATGATCGACGTCGCGCTGAACGAAGCGATGCTGTCGGTAACGGAGTCCCTAATTCCCGACCACACGGCCTTTGGCATCAACCGCCAACGGACCGGCGGACGGATGGAAGGCATCGCCCCTTCGAATGCCTACCTGTGCCTCGGCGGAAGCATCGTGGTGGCCGGCAACGGCGACGCCATCTTCAAACGCTACATGGATGTCATCCGGCGCCCTGATCTCGGCATCGATCCTGGGCTGCAGACGAACGCGGACCGGTGGGAACGGCGGGACGAGCTGGACCAGGCCATCGGCGACTGGTCAAAGAACCTGACGGTAAAAGAAGCCCTGGCCGCCCTCGACGCAGCAGGGGTGCCCGCCGGACCCATCTACACCGCGGCGGACATCGTCTCCGACGCCCAATACGCCGCCAGGAACATGATCCAGAGATTCGATGTATCCACAGGCCAGGAAACACTGTCCAATGTGGCATTCCCCGGAATCATCCCGGTCATCGGGGGAAAATCCCTGCCGATCAGGAACCTCGGGCCGGATCTCGGCGCGGACACCAGGGCGGTTCTCGAACGGGTGCTCGGCAAGACGCCGGACGAGGCCGATTCCCTGATGGCAAAGATGGAGATGGAAACAGTATGAACACCAACGGACATGATTTTCAGTTGCGGGACGTGACCCTCCGGGACGGACTGCAGCTCACCGGCGGCATGCTCTCCACCGAACGGAAGGCCGCAATCGTGCGGTCGCTCCTGGACGCCGGTGTGCCGGCCGTTGAGATCGGTTCGATGGCGCGCGCCGACCTCGTGCCGTCCATGGCCAACACGGTTGAGCTCATAGCTTCCCTCACCCCCAAGGAACTGGAAAAGTGCTGGATCTGGGTGGCCACCCCCGGGCACGTGGCCAAGGCCGCCGCTGCCGGGGCGCGCAACTTCCAGTACTGCCTCTCGGCGTCCGACTCGCACAACAAGGCGAACATCGGCCGCACCACGGACGAGAGCCTTGCCGCACTGCCCCAGGCGGTGGAGTACGCCCAGGCGGTCAACGGGCACATCCAACTCTGCATCGCCACCTCGTTCACGTGTCCCTTCGAAGGAACGGTCCCGGAGGAGCGCGTGCTGTCCATCGCCAATGACCCGCGCGCTGCGGGCACCACGGACGTCGTCCTCTGCGACACCCTCGGCCAGGCCATCCCCGCGCAGGTTTCCGGGCTGATCCGGCTCGTCCGGGAAGAGTCCCCGGCGAGGCGGATCGTCTACCACGGTCACGACACCTGGGGGCTGGGCGTGGCAAACACCCTTGCCGCCATCCAGGCCGGGGCCGCCATGGTGGACGGCGCGCTGGGCGGCCTGGGCGGCTGTCCCTTTGCCCCGGGCGCCAGCGGAAACACCTCCACCGAGGACATCCTGTTCGCCACCCGTCCCGGCTGGCTGACTGTCGAAAGGTTCGCAGGACTGGTCGGAATGTCCGAGAAGCTGCTGGCAGAACTTGGCGAACCCAACCGGTCGAAGGCCGCCCAGGGCGCCCGGTCCAAGGCGGCGGCCTTCGAATGGGTGATCCCGTCAGACAGCCCGCCTGCCGGGAACATGCCCTGCGGCACGGGAGGCAACTGAACATGGTCAGCAACTTTCTGGTGACCACCGCCATCCCGGATCCGGGACTTCAACTGCTTCATGACGCCGGCCGGGTGACCGTGCTGCCCGAACCTCCCGACTACGAGACGCTCGCGGCGCTGTGCGCCTCAGGTGATTTCGACGTCGTCCTCACCCAGCTGCGCGACGTGATCGACGCGCCACTCTTGGCCGCCGCCCGCGTGCGGGGCGTGTCCAACTTCGCCGTCGGGTACAACAACATCGACGTCGATGCCGCCACCCGCTACGGCATCATGGTGGGCAATACGCCCGGTGTCCTGACGGATGCGACGGCGGACATCGCCATGCTGCTCATCCTCGGCACGGCCCGCCGTGTGGTGGAAGCGGACCGGCTGGTCCGCGACGGCCAGTTCCATGGCTGGGAGCCGGAGCTCCTCCTGGGCCGCGATGTCTCCGGTGCCGTGCTGGGCCTCGCCGGGTTTGGCCGGATCGCCCGTGCCACCGCCCGGCGCGCCCTCGGCTTCGGCATGGAGGTCCTCTTTTCGCCGCGGCCGCCGGGCGACCGCCCCGTCAGCGACGAGGAACTCGGCGAGTTCGCGGGCAACGTCCGGCAGGTGCGGTGGGAAGACCTCGTAGAGCGCAGCGACTTCCTCTCCGTGCACGTGCCGCTGACTGACCAGACCCGGCATCTCGTGGACGCCGACGTGCTGCGCCGCATGCGGCCCGACGCTATCCTGATCAACACCGCCCGTGGGCCGATCGTGCACGAGGCCGCCCTGGTGGACGCACTGCGGGACCGTGTCATTGCCGGCGCCGGTTTGGACGTCTTCGAGGACGAACCGCGGCTGGCTCCGGGGCTGGCCGAGCTGCCCAACACGGTCCTGCTGCCCCACGTGGGCAGCGCCACCGTTGCCGTCCGCAGCGAGATGGCCCGGCTCAGCGCCCTGAACGCAGTGGCCATCGCCGAAGGACGCATGCCGCCGCATGCCGTCAACCCACTGGTCCGGGCATGACGATTCTTGTTGCCCCGGACAGCTTCAAGGGGACGTACTCAGCCCTCGAGGTTGCAGCGGCAGTCACCGCAGGCATCACCGACGGCGGCGGCAGGGCAATGCCGCTACCTGTCGCAGACGGTGGCGAGGGGACCTTCGACGCCCTTTGCCACAGCCTGAGGACGTCGCCGGTGACGGCCGACGTCGTCAATTCCTGGGGTGAGCCGCTGCAGGCGATCATAGGGCTGGCAGCCGACGGGACCGCCGTCGTCGAAGTTGCCCAAGCGAGCGGCCTCACCGCCGCGCGGAACAGCCCCGAGGACGCCCTGACGGCCAGCACGTACGGCACGGGCCTGCTGATAACGGCCGCTATCAGTCATGGAGCCACGCACATTCTGGTGGCAGCAGGCGGTTCTGCGACGACGGACGGCGGGGCTGGGGCCGTGCAGGCGATCACCGAAAAGGGCGGTCTTCAGGGTGCCCGGATCACTGTCCTGTCTGACGTGACCACCAGCTTCCTTGACGCGCCACGCGTCTTTGGGCCGCAGAAGGGTGCAGATCCTGCAACCGTGCGGCTGCTGGAAGAACGCCTGTATCAGCTGGCCACTACGTATCCGCGAAATCCAGCCGGCGTGCCGCGCACTGGCGCGGCCGGCGGACTTTCCGGCGGGTTGTGGGCGAACTTAGGCGCAGCTCTGGTTTCCGGGGCAGACGCCGTCCTGGACGCCGCGACCTTCGACCGGCATTTGGAGCGCGCTGCGGCCGTCGTTGTGGGCGAGGGGCGGCTCGATACGCAGACCGGGGAAGCATCATGCCTCGCCGGGAAACCGCCCACCTATCAACCTCGTCATGTTGTCGGCTGTTGCCAGGAGCGGTTCCACCCATGCCTCGCAGGTCTCCAACGGCATTCTCAGAGTCGGACCGCTGATGGTCACCGCCCCCACCAAGGCGGCCGCGGAGTCGAAAACCGGGGCAGAAAGACCCGAGGCACCGTCTTCACGCTCGCCCACGGTGATGGCAAATCCGTCTGACCGGGTCCTCTTCACCGCAGCTTCCAGATCTTCAGAACTGGTAATGGTGGAATCGGTGATCGACTCCAGCGGGGCGTGCCGGACGGCGTCCATGAGCTCCGGATCCCAGGCCAGGAGGACCCGCCCCGCAGAACCCGCATGGAGCGGGAGGATCTTCCCAAGGTGCATTTCCCGGCGGAGGGCGTGCCGCGTGTCCGCCATGGCGACGCACACGCGGTACTGCTGCTCCGCCTTGAAGAAGCACGCGGTCTCGCCCGTGCTGTCCCGCAGCGTCTTGAGCAAGGGCCCGATGATGTCCAGGACTTCCATTCCTCGAGTGGCGGGGGCCGCCCAATACGCCATCCGCACGCCGATCCGGTACCGGTCATCCACCCTGTCAATGAATCCGTGCCCCACGAGGTTCCCCACCAGACGCTGCACCGTGGACGTCGGAAGACCCGTCGAATCGCGAATTTCAGCCAACGTCAACTCCGGCCGGGCGAGTGAAAAGGAATCCAAAATGTCACTAATTTTCGCCAGGACAAGAAGAGGGGCGGGCCCCTGGTTCGTGGGAGTAACCATGAGCCAATTCTATGGTCGGCCCACATTGCAGCGACTGTCCGACTCTCACACTTGCGGAACTTCAACATCGGAGAAGAAGTTTGGGCGGTGACGTAGGTATGGAGAGTGGGAGGGTTATGCCGTCACGTTTGCACTGTCGCCGGCGGTTGCGGCAAACGATGTTCCACTGACCATGCGGGCTTCCTCGGATGCCAGGAACACCACAAGCGGAGCCACGTCCGCAGGGTCGATCCATGGCACGCCCAGCGGGCTTTTTGCCATCAAGGACTTCCGTGCTGCGGCCTCGTCTTTCGCCTCGTCCCCCGTGGCCTCGCCGCCGCCGGTCGCGATCGCCTGCGCATAGCGGTCCTCGTGGCGGGTGAGTGCTGTGTCAATCAGGCCAGGGATGACTGCGTTGACGGTGATGCCGTGCTCCCCGAGTTCCAGTGCGGCCGACTTCATGAGGCCGATGATCCCCCACTTCGAGGCGGAGTACGAGGACCCCCACTTCGTCCCGTGTTGCCCCTGTGTGGAGGAGGTGACGATAATCCGGCCGCCACCACGACGCACCAGGAGCGGTGCAAAGACGCGCAGAACGTTGGCGGTGCCGTTGAGGTTGTTCTCGATTTGGTCGAACCAGTCCGCGTCTTCCATCTCCAGCAAGGGTTTGAACGCTTGGATGCCGGCATTTGCAAACACAATGTCGACACCGCCCCAATCCTCTTCCACCGCCTCGCTGATCCCCCGCAGATCGGTGATGTTCCTGTGGTCGGCGATGAACTGCCTCCAACGGACGCCATTCGCAGTTACTTGATCACCGGTCTCGGCTAGCTCGGCCGGCGACGCGGGGGCGAAAGTGTCGATCGGGCTGACTTCGGCTGCGATGTCGATGCCCACAACGTCTGCCCCGGCGCGGGCGAGAGCGATAGCACTGGCCCGCCCGATACCGCGTGCCGCGCCCGTGACCACCGCGCTCTTTCCGTCCAGACGTCCGGTGGTCCAACTCTTCTTCTCGGCCACAGCGAATGCTCCTCTCGGGCTCCGGCAGATGGACGCTTGCCGGTGGTGACGCGGCCCAGTCTACGGGGGATCCGGGCGAATATACCCGGGTCCGCTCCGAAGGCCGCGCAGACGATAGGCGACGGTTCCCCTTCCACAACGGTTCGTGGGCGGCGTGGCGCTAGGCTGGATCCATGACTATCAATCCGGATCTGCAGGGCCGCAGCTACCCTGCCGCAGAGATGTACGAGGTGGGCCGCGAGAAGATCCGCGAGTTCGCGCGTGCGGTAAAAGCCACCCACCCCGCCCACTTCGATGTGGACGCGGCCGCGGCGCTGGGCCACAGCGACCTCGTGGCCCCGCCGACCTTCGCGATCATCGTCGCCCAGCGCGCCGATGCCCAGCTGATAGAGGATCCGGACTCCGGCATCGACTTCTCCCGCGTGGTCCACGCCGACCAGCGCTTCACCCACCACCGTCCGATTGTCGCCGGCGACCGGCTGGTCGCGGAGCTGCACGTCGACGGCGTCCGCGCCATGGGCGGCGGCGCCATGATCACCACCCGCTCGGAAATCTTTGCGCTTGCCGCAGGTGCAGACGCAGTCGCGGCCGGCGATGACTCCCGCGAGGCTGTCGCCACCGCCACCTCGTCCATCCTGGTCCGCGGAGAGGGACAGTGATGAACAAGAAACAGGGCATGAGCACAGCAACCACCCCCACGCTTGCAAGCCTCACGGTCGGCCAGGACATCGGCAGCCGCAGCATCGACGTCGCCCGCACTGACCTGGTGAAGTATGCCGGCGCGTCCGGTGACTTCAATCCGATCCACTGGAACGAGGCCTTCGCCACCGGCGTCGGGCTGCCCGGCGTGATCGCGCACGGCATGTTCACCATGGGTGCGGCCGTCCAGCTGGTCACCGACTGGGCCGGCGACCCCGCCGCCGTCGTCGATTTCCAGACCCGCTTCACCAAGCCCGTCCCGGTGGCCGACACCACGGGAACCCCGGAGCCCGGTGCCGTGATCGAGGTCAGCGGCGCCATCGGAGCGCTCGACGCCGGCGCGGGCACCGCCCGCGTGGACCTCACCGTCGTCTCGGGCGGCCAGAAGGTGCTGGTGAAGGCGCAGGCCGTCGTCAGGCTGGCGTGACCAAGATCGTGACAAAGATGCTGCCGTGACCAAGGATGTCTTCGTCCCGGCTGCCGAGATCACGCACTGGCGGAACGCTGTGGTGGTGGCCTACGGGGCCAGCGGAATCGCGTTTTCCACCTAGGTGTCCCGGCTGCCGGCCATCCGCGACGGCCTGGACCTGACGCCAGGCACCATTGGGCTGCTCCTGCTCTGCATGACGGCGGGGTCCTTCCTGTCCGTGTCCGCCTCGGGCCTGATTGTCCTTCGGCTTGGCCCCAAGCGCACCATCCAGATCGGCAGCATCCTGGTCGGGTTCGGGCTGGTGCTCGCAGGCTTCGGCACGTCGGTCCTGGTCAACCCCTTGGCCGTAGCGGCGGGCCTGGCAGTGATCGGGCTGGGCACCGCGAGCTGGAACACCGCGTCCAATGTCGAGGGCGCCGCCGTCGAGCGGGCAGTGCGCCGGCACATCATGCCCCGGCTGCACGGTTCCTTCAGCCTGGGAACAGTGGCAGGAGCCGGGCTGGGTGCATGGGCCGCCGGTGCCGGCATCCCGGTGTTCTGGCATCTGGCAGCCGGCGGGCTCGTGGTGGCCGGCTCGGTGGCCACTGCCGCCGCCTGGTTCCGTGCAGACATCACTCCGGTCGAGGCGGAACGCCCCTTCAAGGCATCCGGGACGGATACCTTCGAGGATCCCTCCACCGGGCCCATCCCCATCGTCCGGCAGACGGACGCGGTCCCCGAGCAGCCGCTGGACAACAAACGCCAGATCACCCAGGCCTGGCGGGACCGCAGGACACTCCTGCTGGGCGTCCTGGTGCTGGGCCTTGCCCTTGCCGAGGGGGCGGCGGGCGACTGGGTGGCCCTGGCGCTCGCCGACGGCCACGGCCAGACCGATGCCGCCGGCGCCGCCGGGTACGGGCTGTTTGTCACCTTCATGACCGTGGGCCGCTTCGCCGGCACCCTGGTCCTGGACCGCTTCGGCCGCGTCCCGGTGATGCGCTGGTGCGCCGCCCTGGCCGTGCTGGGCCTGGGTCTGTTCGTCTTTGCCCCGGTTCCGTGGCTGGCCTACGTGGCCCTGGCGATCTGGGGACTTGGCGCCTCGCTGGGCTTCCCGGTGGGCATGTCCGCCGCAGCCGACGACCCCGCCAAGGCCGCCGCCCGGGTCTCCGTTGTGTCCACGATCGGTTACGGCGCGTTTCTCTGCGGTCCGCCCCTGCTGGGTCTGCTGGCCGAACACGTGGGCATCCTGCACTCGCTGCTGGCCGTGATGGTGATGATCGTGGTCAGTTTCCTGCTCTCCCCGGTAGCCCGCAAGATCAGTTAGCCTGCCGGGCACCGCCGGCCCGCTTGCCGGGGAGCCGCCCATCCCGGCTAGGCTGGTGAGGTGACCCAGACACTGCTTTCCGCCCTAACCACGGCTGCCGTCGGCGGCCCCGCCGGCAACTTCATCGAAGCCCGCACAGAGGCCGAAATCATCGACGCCGTCCGCTCGGCCGACGCCGCCGGCGAGCCGCTGCTGATCATCGGCGGGGGTTCCAACCTGCTGGTCTCCGACGCCGGGTTTCCCGGGACCGTCCTGAAGATCGCGTCGGAGGGGTTCGCCGTCAACGCCGAGGATTCCTGTGGCGGGGCGGCCGTCGTGGTCCAGGCCGGCCATAACTGGGACGCGCTCGTGGCGCACGCGGTGCTGCACGCCTGGTCCGGCATCGAGGCGCTGGCCGGCATCCCGGGCGCCACCGGCGCCACGCCCGTGCAGAATGTCGGGGCCTACGGTTCCGACGTCTCCCAGACCATCGCCGCCGTGCGCACCTGGGACCGGGAACGCAACGCCGTCCGGACCTTCACGAATTCGGAGCTGAAGTTCGGCTACCGCGATTCCGTCCTCAAGCAGACCACCGTCAACGGCTCCCCGCGCTTCGTGGTCCTCACGGTGGAGTTCCAGCTTCCGCTGGGCCGGATGAGCGCCCCGGTCCGCTACGCCGAACTTGCCCGGAGCCTCGGCGTCGAGGCGGGCCGCCGGGCGTACTCGAATGACGTCCGGCGCGAGGTGCTCCGGCTACGGGCCTCCAAGGGTATGGTCTGGGATCCTTCGGACCGGGACACCTATTCCACCGGTTCGTTCTTCACCAACCCGATCGTTCCGGCGGAGTCGGCTGCGCAATTGCCGGCGGACGCTCCCCGGTATCCGGGCGGAACGGACGGGCTGACGAAGCTCTCGGCCGCCTGGCTGATCGACCAGGCCGGGTTCGGCAAAGGCTTCGGGCTCGACGCCGGCAGCGTCTCGGGCGGCCGTGCTTCGCTGTCCACGAAGCACACCCTGGCTATCACCAACCGGGGTGGCGCGCGGACCGAGGACATGCTGGCAATCGCGCGGGAGGTGCGGCGCGGCGTCGTCGAACGCTTCGGCATTGAACTGCATCCGGAACCGCTGCTGATCGGCGTGGAGCTCTAGGAAACGGCGTCTGCCGCCGGCACAGTTGCCGCTCAGCTCCGGCGGCCGCGCGGGGAAACCTTGCTGAACAGCATGAAGGTGAAGCCCGACGCCGCGGCGCCCAGCAGGAACACCTCGCAGAACGCCACGGACTGCGCGCTGGGTCCGCTCCGGAGCAGCAGACCGGCGCAGGCGAAGACGACGGCCCCGGCGAGCAGGGCCAGGGAACCCAGCAGGAAGCTCTGCACCGTGGCTGGAAGCTCCGCCCCGGTCTCGAGCCGGAGATCCGCGTCCCGCGGCTCGGCGGCGGGCCGGGCTTCGGCGCGCGGCTGCAGCGCGGCGGCCGGGACGAAGGCGGCCACGGAGACGGCCATACACACGCTGGCGACAAGCTGCATGGTGCTCATCATGGGGGAGAGGCGGGTTCCGCTGGCGATGGCGACGGCGAGGCCGGCAGCCATTCCGGCCGCGCTGGAGGCCCAGCCCAGCAGGGCAAGCTTCCTGCACAGGGGCCGCAACAGGGGCCACATCTCGCTCATGGTCATGTACCAAGCGTAGGGAGTCCTGCTGGAAGGCGGCTGGGAACGTCCGGTGCGGACGCAACGGCCTACGATGGGTCCATGACAGCAGTGGTGCGCGCACGGCTGGGCCGGGGGGCCATGGGCCGGCTCCGCCTGGCCTCACAGGGGCTGACCGGCCCGGGGCTTGGCACTGTCCCGGAAGCCGTCCGGTGGATGACCGCGATGCAGGCGCAGGACCTGCCGGCCGCGCTCTGGGCCGTCGGACAGCGGGTTCCCGGATCCCGTCTGGGCGAGGTCCGCGGCGCGCTGGATCGCGGTGAGATTGTCCGCTCCTGGCCGATGCGCGGCACCCTGCACCTGCTGGCTCCCGAGGACCTGAAGTGGATGCTGGCGATCACCTCCGAACGGCTTATCCGGGGGATGGCGGGACGGCACAGGGAGCTGGAGATCACGGCAGCGGACGCGGAGGCGGCGCGTGAGGCTGCGCTTCGGCTCGTGTCCGGCGGCGGCTCCGCGACCCGGGCCGAGCTGTTCCAGGCCTTCGAAGGCGCCGGCCAGTCGACGGCGGGCCAGCGGGGCATCCATCTGCTGGGGATCCTCTGCCAGCGGTGCTGGCTCGTGCAGGGGCCGCCTGCCGGCAACCAGCAGCGGGTGGTGGCCTTCGACGAGTGGATCAAGGAGTCGCGTTCGCTGGGCCGGGAGGAGGGAATCGCCGAGCTGCTGCTGCGCTACCTGCGCAGCCACGGACCCGCCACGGAACGGGACTTCTCCTGGTGGGCCGGCGTCCCGCTGACCGAGGTCCGCGCCGCCCTCGCCGCCGTGAGGGACGAGCTGGTGGAGCTGGAGTTTGAAGCGAAGAGCTACTGGCTGTCGCCGGAGACGGCGGCGCTGCTCGACGGCGCCGTCCCCGGGGCACGCTCGCTGCTGGCGCTGCCGGGCTTTGATGAGTTCCTGCTGGGTTACGCGGACCGCTCGCTGGTCCTTCCGCCAGAGCATTCGGACAAGGTGGTGCCCGGCGGAAACGGGATGTTCAAGCGGACCATCGTGGCCGGCGGCGAGGTGGTCGGCACCTGGGCGGTGGCACGGAACGGCGCGGGAGCCGGCGTCGTGCCCGAACCGTTTGACCCTGTTAACGGACTGCGGCCTGCGGCCCAAAAGTCCTTTGAGCTGCAGGCCGCGAAGTACCGGAAATTCCTCGGTGTCTGAGGGGTTCGGCGTCTGACCGGTCCTAGAGCATCCCGGTGGCGATGTTGAGCATCCGGCGCAGCGGTTCGGCGGCGCCCCACAGCAGCTGGTCGCCCACCGTGAAGGCGCTGATGTACTGCGGGCCCATCTCGAGTTTGCGGATGCGGCCCACCGGGATGTCCAGGGTGCCGGACGCCGCCACGGGAGTGAGATCGGCCATCGAGGCTTCCTTGGTGTTCGGCACCACGGTGGCCCACTCGTTGTCCGCGTCCAGGAGCTTCTCGATTTCGGCGACGGAGAGGTCCTCGCGGAGCTTGAGCGTGAGGGCCTGCGAGTGCGAGCGCATGGCGCCGATCCGGATGCACAGCCCGTCCATGATGATGTGGTTCTCGCCGGACGTGCCGAGGATCTTGTTGGTCTCCACCCCCGCCTTCCACTCTTCCTTGGACTGGCCGTTGCCGAGGTCCGCGTCGATCCAGGGGATCAGCGAGCCGGCCAGCGGAACGCCGAACTGGCTGGCGTCGATGTCGGTGCGCTGGTGTGCCAGGACCTTGCGGTCGATCTCCAGGATGGCCGACGCCGGGTCGTCCAGTTCGCTGCTGACCTCGGCGTTGAGCGTGCCGAACTGGCTGAGGAGTTCGCGCATGTGCCGGGCGCCGCCGCCGGACGCCGCCTGGTAGGTCATCGAGGTGCCCCATTCGACGAGGCCGTTCTTGAACAGGCCGCCCAGGCCCATGAGCATGCAGGAGACGGTGCAGTTGCCGCCGATGTAGTCCAACACGCCGCCGGAAAGGCCGGCGTCGATCACGTCGCGGTTGATCGGGTCCAGCACGATGATTGAGTCGTCGTTCATCCGCAGGGTGGAGGCGGCGTCGATCCAGAGGCCGTTCCAGCCGCGGCTGCGGAGCTCGCCGTGGACCTGCTTGGTGTAGTCCCCGCCCTGGGCGGTGACGATAATCGGCAGCTTGGCCAGCGTCTCGACGTCGAACGCGTCCTCGAGCTTGCCGGCCGCACCCGCGGCAGCACCGGCAACAGCCGGGGCGGCACCTCCGGCGTTCGAGGTGGAGAAAAATACCGGGTTGATGTTGGCGAAGTCGCCCTCGTCCTGCATACGCTGCATCAGGACGGAACCGACCATGCCACGCCAACCGACCAGTCCAACGGACGGAGTAGCTGCTGTAGTCATTGAGCCAGTTTAGACTTTGCGGCCGGCAGGGCGCAGTCGGTTACGTCACCCGCACGCCTGCGGGTGGCTGCGGAGCCCGGGCTATTCGCCGCGGGACTCCTCGAGCAGCGCCGATTTCCGCTTCCGCAAGGCATAGACCGCGCCGAACGCGAAGAGCTGGGTGACCACCACGATCACGATCGCGCCGATGATCTTGTTGCCGCCGAGGATCATGGTCAGCCCTACGATCGCGGACAGCAGCGCCAGCAGGGGCAGCAGCATGTAGCCCAGGACAAAGAGGGTTTCGGGTTTATTCGGCATTCCTAGGCCTCCGTCCGGCGCCAGAGGGTGACGCGGTAGCGGGTGCTGTTGTCTGCGGTCAGCCAGCCGTCGGACGGCAGGGACGTTCCGGCGGTCCAGTCGTAGCCGAGCTCGGGAGCGAAAGTATCTCCCTCGGTGGTGGAGTCGATGGTGGTCACGACGGCGACGTCCGCAAGATCCACGGACTGCGCGAAGATCTCCCCGCCGCCGATGATCCAGACCATCTCGTGGCCGGGTGCGAACTGCGACTCCAGCAGCGCGTCGTCGAGGGATTTGACGGCGACGGCGCCTTCGGCCGCGGGCGTTCCGCCCCAGCCTTCCTGCCGGGTGATGACGATGTTGGTCCGGCCGGGCAGCGGGCGGTACTTGTCCGGGAAGGATTCCCAGGTCTTGCGGCCCATGATGACCGGATGGCCTGCGGTGAGCCGGCTGAAGTGCCTCATATCCTCCGGCAGGTGCCACGGCATGCCGCCGTCCTTGCCGATGGCTCCGGTGCTGGTCTGGGCCCACACGACGCCGAGGCCGGTGAGGGAGGCGGCGAGCTGCTCGGTGAAGTTGGCGGGCTGCGCGTCGGGGCTGGCTTCGTTGCTCATACGGCTATCGGGGCCTTAATCGTCGGGTGGTGCTGGTATCCGACCACTTCGAAGTCATCGAGGGTGTAGTCGAAGATGGTGTCCGGTTTTCGGGTGATCTTGAGCTGCGGGGAGTCGTAGGGTTCCCGGGGGAGTTGCTTGAGGACCTGGTCCATATGGTTGTCGTAAATATGGACATCGCCGCCGGTCCAGACGAACTCGCCCGGTTCCAGCCCGGTCTGCTGGGCGATCATGCAGGTCAGCAGGGCGTAGGAGGCGATGTTGAACGGCACCCCCAGGAACGTGTCCGCCGAGCGCTGGTACAGCTGGCAGGAGAGTTTCCCGTCGGCCACATAGAACTGGAAGAAGGCATGGCATGGCGGCAGGGCCATGTCCTTGAGCTCGGCCACATTCCAGGCCGAGACGATGTGCCGGCGTGAGTCCGGGTTGGACTTGAGGTTCTCGATGAGTTCGGCGATCTGGTCGATGTGGCCGCCGTCGGGGGTGGGCCAGCTCCGCCACTGGACGCCGTAGACCGGGCCGAGTTCGCCGTCGGCGTCGGCCCATTCGTTCCAGATGGTGACGCCCTGGTCCTGCATCCATTTCACGTTCGTGTCCCCGCGCAGGAACCAGAGCAGCTCCACGGCCACGGACTTGAAATGCACGCGTTTGGTGGTGATCAGGGGGAAGCCCTTGCTCAGGTCGAAGCGGAGCTGGCGGCCGAACACGCTGAGCGTGCCGGTCCCGGTACGGTCCGATTTGTGCGTGCCGTGTTCCAGGACATCGCGCAGCAGGTCTTCATAGGGCGTTGGAATGCTCACCGTCCCAGTCTACTGATCCGCCGGGCTCCGCTCATTCGTGTTGCCCGCCAAGTCTCGCCCGCACGACCGCGAGCAGGGCGGCGTCGTCCAGTCCCGCTTTGCGGCCTTCCGCAATGTAACGGTCGACGGCGGCGATCACCTCCGCGCTGAGGGCGGCCGGCATCCCGGCGGACATCCCGGCAGGGTCCGCCGGGGCGGCCATCCCGGCGACAACCGTGCCGTTGCGCCGCCGGGTCTCGATCAACCCGGCCTGTTCGAGCTCCTTGTAGGCCCGGGCAACGGTCCCGGCCGCGATGCCGAGGTCCGCCGCGAGGCTCCGGACCGTCGGCAGTCGGGTACCCGGTGCCAGCGTTCCGAGGGTGATCAGCGAGGAGATCTGCGCCCGGATCTGGTCGTAGGGCGGTGTGGCCGAGAGCAGGTTCACCGAGATCCCTGCGGTCATGACACGGGTTCCTTCTTCCGCGGCTGGCCGGGGGCGGCGCGTGCCGGGGTGCGCACCGGTATCACGGCGATGACTGTGGCCGCCGCGCCCAGGAGGGAACCTGCGATTGTCGCCGGCCACCATGATCCGGCGGACGGATTGATGGCATCCCCGAATGACGAGGCGACGAAGACCGCAGCCCAGGCCGGGCCCTGGGTCAGCAGTAGGACCGCGGCCTGGGCGGTCAACGCGGCGGCGAGGGTCCGCACTGTCCGGTGGATGGTGATGGCGCGCAGGGCCGCGTCCACGCCGGCGGGGAGATCGGGTACGGTCTGGCGGAGCCGGACGGCCAGGAATGCCGGCAGGGACATTACGGCGACGCCGGCCGTGAACAGCACAACCGGAATCCAGTCCGGTTCCTCGGCGAGCCGGGCCTGCCCCAGTGCGGTGACGATCACGGCCACCAGGAAAACAAGGAGCGCTAAGTCGGCGGTGGTCAACAGAGCAGGACTCACCGGCTGCCGGGGCCAGGTGCGCGGCGCGTCAGGCGTCCCGTAGTTGCGCTGCAGGAGCAGTTCGCCGGCGGCAATCACGAGCAAGACGAGCCCGGCCACGAGGGCCACGAAGCCGGCAAGCCCGAAGCTGGCAGCAGCCATGAGGGCCGGGGCGAGGAAGATGCCGGCCACCAAGGGTACGGCAGCCGTGAGCCCCAAGAGCGGCCCGAGCGAGGAAACGAGCCTGGCCGCCGGGTGCTGCCTGCCCGCGGCGAGTCCGGCTTCGGGCCGGTTCCGGACGCCCAGCCCGGCGGCCGCGAGCCGGGGCGGCCGCCACCACCACATCACGAGCAGGACCACGGTAGCGGCCAGGCCTGCCGGGTTGGTCCACGACGTCGTCCCCGCCGACGGATCGGGGCGGGCCGCGAAGTTCCCCGCAATGACGGCCAGCCCGGCGGCCACCGTGGCCACTGTGCGCAGCAGCCGGTTCATGGCGATGGTGCGGAGCAACGCATTGTCGGCGGTGTCAAGGGACTCCAGCTGCCGGCGGCGCGCAATCAGCCACAGCACCAGACACGTCCCGCCCGCCAGCACCAGCAGGGCGCCGCCGAGCCAGCCGGCCAGCTCGGCCCCGGGGATGCGGCCGTCGCCGCCCGCGCTCTGGTAGCTGTAGGGCCCGTCGCTGAACGTGACAGGAGGCACTGCGGCAAATCCCGGCAGGGCGGCGGTCCGCGCGATGCAGCCGGCCGCCAAGGCGAAGATGGCCGCCGTGGCCAGTGCCAGCCTGCGCGGCAGGAAATCCCGGATGCGCCGCACCGACAGGACGGCCTGCCGCCGCAGCCGCCGCGGTCCCGGGTAACTGATCTGGCCCAGGGCATGCACGGCGAGGCAGCCCAGAACCGGCCAGCCCAGGGCAGGAATGATGGCGTCCGGGGTCACCATGGGTGCGGTGGTGACCGGATTGGCCGGGATGATGCCCAGGTTCATCGCACCCTGGAGTGAACTCGCCAGCCAGCCGATCACCCCTACCCACAGCCCGTGCTCGGACACCGTGGCCGGGGATGTCCCCGTGCGCGGAGCCCAGATCACCCAGCGCAGCACGAGGTACACGACGACGGCGGCGAGCAGCGGACCGAGCAGCAGGATCGGCGGGACGTTGAACTGGACCGGCATGAATTACCCCAAAATCCTGCGTCAATGTATCAAGTGCTTGATACAAAGTAGGGCCGGCAGCGCTGCACGGTCAAGGGCCGCAGGCCTCAGTCGTCGAAGGGCCTGAACCGCTCCACGGCAACCACCCTGATTTTGCTGCCGTGCGCCACGTGGCAAACAAGGATCTCGCCCGGGGCCAGGAACGGGTCGGCGGACGGCAGCATGTCCCTGAGCCGCGAACTCATGTGTTTCTCGAGCTGCTTCAGGACGGTCGGCAGCGCGGGGCGGTGCGTACACAGGGCCACGGGCCGCTGCTTGTCGAAGAGCGCCTCGACGACGGCGGCCGTCTTGTGCGGGCTGCGGCCGTGCCGGTGTTCGGTGAGCGACTCGTTCAGCTTCACCTTGGCGTCGGCGGCCTTGGCGTACGGCGCGATGGTGGCCACACACCGCAGCCAGGGGCTCGAGACGATCCGTGCGGGTTTCCAGGCCTGCAGGAGCCGTCCCACGGCCTGGGCCTGCCGCAGGCCGGTGGCGGCCAGTGGGCGGTCGCCTTCGGCCTTGGTCCAGGAGGAACGCGGTTTGGCCTTGGCATGGCGCACCACCAGCAGCGGCCACGTCGCCAGTTCGCCGCGGCCATGGGCCGCCACCAGATGCTCGAGCGGGGTGACGTCGCTGGGATTGCTCAGCAGGCGCGCGGCCCTCTCCGGCGAGCACCACATCACGCTGTCCACTTCCTTGCCGTCGGGCACGATCCTCGCGCCGTCGACGTCGACGGCCCAGTAGTGGACCACCTTCAGCCCGGCGGGAACGTGGTAGTGGATGGGAGGCAGCGGGATGCCCAGCGGGGCGCTGAGCCCGATTTCCTCCTCCACCTCGCGGCTGGCGCACTCAGGCACCGTCTCGCCTGGATCGATCTTGCCCTTGGGCCAGGACCAGTCGTCATACCGCGGACGGTGGATCAGCAGGACTTCGAGCTGGTCCTTCGCCGCCGAATTAAGGCGCCAGGGGATGGCGCCGGCCGCGGTAACCGCAATCGCTTCGCCTAGATGGTCTGTCTGGTCCGCAACCAGTGAATCGCTACTCAACGCCACAGCCCTACCGAAGGCCTGCCGAGCGTTGCCGCGAGCGGGATGCGAGCAGCCAGGACTGGACGTCCTCCAGATTTTGGCCGTCCTCGCTGAGATGGTGGCGCTCCCACTCTCCCCGGCTGTCCAGATGCCAGCTGGCCGTCCCGGGATCCATGTAGCGGCGGAGCATGTCCAGGACATACGTCGTGTCGTCCCCGCTGGTGAGCTGCACGAGGGCCTCCACGCGGCGGTCCAGGTTGCGGTGCATCATGTCGGCCGAACCGATGTAGACCACCGGGGCGCCGGCGTTGGCGAACGCAAAGACGCGGGAGTGTTCGAGGAACCGGCCGAGGATGGAGCGGACCGTGATGTTCTCGCTGAGACCGGGGACGCCCGGGCGCAGCGAGCAGATACCGCGGACAATGACGTCCACCGGGACACCGGCCTGGGACGCCCGGTACAGGGAATCGATGATGGCCTCGTCCACCATCGAGTTGACCTTGATCTGGACGCGGGCAGGGAGGCCCGCCTTGGCATTGCGGATTTCGGTTTCGATCCGGTCAATGAGCCCGGACCGCACCGAACGCGGTGCCACCAGGAGCCGCTTGAAGGTGGATTTGGGCGCGTAGCCGGAGAGCTGGTTGAAGAGCTTGGAAAGGTCCTCGCCCACCTGCTCGTTGGCCGTCAGCAGCCCCAGATCCTCGTAGTAGCGGGCGGTGCGCGGGTGGTAGTTGCCGGTGCCGATGTGGCAGTAGCGGCGCAGGCCGTCCACTTCCTGGCGCACCACCAGGGACAGCTTGCAGTGCGTCTTGAGTCCCACGATGCCGTAGACCACATGGACGCCGGCCTGTTCCAGTTTCCGGGCCCAGGAGATGTTGGCCTGTTCGTCGAAACGGGCCTTGATTTCCACGAGGGCCAGGACCTGCTTGCCGGCTTCGGCGGCGTCGATCAGCGCATCGACGATGGGGGAGTCGCCCGAGGTGCGGTACAGCGTCTGCTTGATTGCCTGGACCTTCGGGTCCGAGGCGGCCTGCTCCAGGAACGCCTGGACGGAGGTGGAGAAGGAATCATACGGGTGGTGCAGGAGGATGTCCCGGCGCCGCATGGCCGCGAAGACATTGGCCGCCTTGGAGGTCTCCGATTCGTTGAGGTACCGCGAGGTGTGAGGGACGTGCTTCGGGTAATGCAGGTCCGCACGGTCGATTCCGGCAATGACGGAGACGCCGCGCAGGTCCAGCGGGGCCGGAACAGAGTAGACCTCGGATTCCTCGACGCCCAGCTCGCGGATCAACAGGGCCCGGATGTTCGGGTTGATGTCGTTGGTGACCTCGAGCCGGACGGGAGGCCCGAAACGGCGGCGCAGGAGTTCCTTCTCCAGCGCCTGCAGCAGGTTCTCGGCGTCGTCCTCTTCCACTTCGACGTCTTCGTTGCGGGTGACGCGGAAGGTGTGGTGCTCGAGTACCTCCATGCCGGCGAACAGCTGGTCCAGGTGGACGGCGATGACTTCCTCGAGGGCGATGAAGCGGGCCACCCGCCCGGGAATGGAGCCCGCGCGCGGACCGTCAATGGAGATCAGCCGGGGCAGCTGGTCCGGGACCTTCAGGCGGGCGAAGAGTTCCTTGTCGCTGACCGGGTTGCGGACCACCACGGCGAGGTTGAGCGAGAGCCCGGAGATGTACGGGAACGGGTGCGCGGGGTCCACGGCCAGCGGCGTCAGGATCGGGAAGACCTTCTCGGCGAACATCGCGCTGAGTTGGTCCTGGGCCTGGGAATCCAGTTCCTCCCAGTGCATGAGGTGGATGTGTTCGTACGCCAGCGCCGGGCGGATCTGCTCGGCGTAGACCCGGGCGTGGCGCTGCTGCAGCCGGTGGGCCTCCTCGCCGATCTGCTCCAGCACCTGCATGGGGCTCAGCCCGGCGGGGGATGGCACGGCGAGCCCGGTGGCGATCCGGCGCTTCAAGCCAGCGACGCGGACCATGAAGAACTCGTCCAGGTTGGAGGCGAAGATCGACAGGAAGCCGACGCGCTCCAGCAGATGCAGATTCGGGTCTTCGGCCAGTTCCAGGACCCGGGAGTTGAAGGCGAGCCAGCTGAGCTCCCGGTCCAGGAAACGGTCCGGCCTGATGTCGCCTGCCGGTTCCAGGTTCGGCGCGAATTCGGGAATGTCGATCCGGTCCTGGGTGGCGCGGGAGGCCGGTACTTCGGAGGAGCCGAAATGGGCACGCACGGGACGCGCTTTTTCTTCAGACGTGGCGGTCCGGGCAGATTCCCGTTGCATGGTCTCTCCTAAATGCTGGCGCGATTTAGCTTCAACCTTACAAGCAATCAGATTCCGCCGAGCCCAGATTTCGGCCCCGGCCGGCCGCATGCCCGCCGACTGGATTAAGGGCGGGAGGAACGGCTGGAGGAACGGCGCAACTAGCGCCCGTCAAGCGGGGCATACATGACATCGACGTCCCAGCGGGTGAAGCCCAGCCGCCGGTACAGCGAGACGGCAGGGATGTTGTCGGCGTAGACATAGAGCATCACCGCGTGCAGGCCCTGCTGCTGCAGGTGCCTGATGCCGGCGACGGTCAGCGCCTTGCCGAGTCCGGTGCCCTGCGCGGCCGGCGTGACGCCGACGACGTACACCTCACCGATCGCAGGATGCCCGCCGTGCCGGGGGTGCACCTTGGTCCAGTGGAAGCCGAGCAGCCGCCCCCGGGGGTCCGCGGCAAGCAGGAACCCGGCGGGGTCAAACCACGCTTCGGCCATCCGCGCGTCCAGGTCGGCGCGCGTCATGTTCCCCTGCTCCGGGTGGTGCGCGAACGCGGCCCGGTTCGCCGCCAGCCAGGCGTCCTCGTCCCGGCCCGGAACGAACGCCCGCACTGTGACGCCTTCCGGCAGGGCGACGTCGGGCAGCTCCGCCGCCGCCGTGGTGAGCCGCATCTTCCACAGTTCGCGGAACGGGCCGTAGCCATAGCGCGCCGCCAGCTCCGCCGCCGCCTCATGGTTTCCATGCGACCAGGCCTTGAGGCCGGCAAAACCGCGGGTGTTCCTGAGCTCGCGCACCAGCCGGTCCGCCACGCCCTGGTTGCGGTAGCTCGGGTGGACGGCGACTTCCAGCACCCCGGTGCCGTCCGGCTCCTCGACGACGACGGCGAAGCCCGCCAGGTCCTGCCCGGTGGCCGCGTCGGATTTCTCGTCAGGGCAGTAGAGGGCGAGCGTCAGCACGGTATTTGTAACTTCGGTCGCCGCGGTGTCAGCGGCGCGGAGGGTCACAAGCGTCTGTTCGGACAACGGCGGATTGCCGTCGGATTCCTCTGCGGCAGCCACGAGGACTTTGACGTCCCTCAGGAGCTGCTCATCCGCCGCTCCCTTGGCGACGAAGACGGGCCAGTTTTCAGGATGCGCAGGACTCATGGTGCAAGGCTATACGCTGGTGCCGCGGGGGAGCCGATTTTGTTGTTTCCGGAACTGCTGCGTATAGTCGTTAACTCATCCGGCGGTTCGCTGCAAAACCGTCAGGCCGGATGCGAGGGGGATCCACCACTGGGGTGGCCTCGATACGTTCGACCCGTATGTCCTCCACTCAAATACTGAAAGCCCCGGACTCCAGAGTCCGGGGCTTTTAGTATTTGAGTGGAGGACGTGTCAGCTCCGGTGGAACTGCGGGGCCGGCGCTCAGGCCTCGCTTAGTTCCTCTTCCGGATGACGGACCAGGGTCAGGCGGTAGCCGACGTTGCGGACGGTGCTGATGAGGTTCTCATGGTCGGCGCCGAGCTTGGCCCGCAGCCGCCGGACATGGACGTCCACCGTGCGGGTGCCACCGTAGTAGTCGTAGCCCCACACTTCGGTCAGCAGCTGCGCCCGGGTGAAGACCCGGCCGGGGTGCTGCGCGAGGTACTTGAGCAGCTCGAATTCCTTGAACGTCAGATTCAGTGCCGCCCCGTTGACGCGGGCGGTGTAGCTGGCCTCATCAATCACGACGCCGGCGGCCCGGATCTCCGTCGGGGCATCGTCCTTTTCCGGCACGGCGCGTGCGATGCCCAGCCGGATGCGGGCTTCCACCTCGGCCGGTCCGGCGGACTCCAGCAGGATGTCGTCCACGGTCCAGGCCGAGGACACGGCCGCCATGCCGCCCTCCGTGAGAATCAACATCAGCGGTGCGCTCAAGCCCGTGGCCTTGAGCAGCTGGGTGAGGGAGCGGGCACCCACCAGGTCCTTGCGGGCGTCCAGCAGGACGATGTCACAGGGGTCGGTATCCAGCAGTGCGGTGGGTTCGGCCGGAAGGATGTGGACGCGGTGGTTCAGCAGTTCCAGCGCAGGCAGGACGTCCACCGATGAGCCGGTGCTGTTCGTCAGTAGCAAGATGTGCGACATAGTTCCTCCAAGGGGTGTCCGCGCATCGTCGGGCGACTGTAGCTGAAATCGAGTATACCCAACGGCCTCATGCCGGACACGGTCCCGTCACCTGGCGCGGGTCCCTTTGCGACATAAAACGTTCACATAAGGCAGGATTGATCCGTCAGGGCGCGCAGCCCTTGAAGATGGCGATCAGGTCGAATGGGGGTCCGCAGTGAGCGAAGGTACGGCATCGGCGGGTAGCCAGTGAAGACGTGGAGCATAGGAATCATCGGCCTGGCCGGTCTCGCCGCCATCGTCGGCGGCGCCTACTCCTCGCCGGAGGCCCTGCTCGCCGTCGCATCGCTCACCGCCGCCGGCGTCGGCATCGGCTGGCCCCACTTCCTGGGCATCCCCGCCAAGAAAACCCTGGCCGCCCTGATCGGACTGCCGGGCGTGGGGTCCGCCGTCGCAGCCACCTACCTTCCCGCCCCGGGCTTCCTGAACTGGACCCCGTCCTTCCTGGCCGCCGGCGTCATGGCCATCTTCGTGATGCAGCTGCTCCGCGGCACCGGCCAGGCCCAGCGGCTTGAATCCACGCTCGGCTCCTGCGCCGGCGTCCTGTTGTCCTGCCTCGGGGCAGGCTGGATCGCGTGCTCCCGCTTCAACGGGGTCCGGGAAATGCTCCTCGTCGCGGCCATCAGCGCCGCATTTGCCCTGATGGCGGGCCTGATCCGCTGGCCGGACAGGATCGTCGCGCCGCTGGGTATCATCGGAGCCGGACTGGCCGGCCCGCTCGCCGGGCTGGTGTTTTCCGATATCGCCGTCCTGCCGGCGGCCCTCGTCGGCGTCGTCGTGGGGTCCGTGCTGGTGAGTTTCCGCCGCCTGGTGGTCCTCCGCGGCGAAACGCTCAACCTCCCGGCGGCCCTGGGAATGGGTCTGGGGCCGGTCTCCGCCATCGGCTCGCTGGCATACTTCATAGACAAACTACTCATCTACTAACGCGTTAGGATGGCATCATGTCCGTACTTGCATTTGAGATCTTCTTCCTTGTCCTGCTTGGCATCGCCAGCCTGTCCATGGCCTGGTTCGCCGGCTTTGTGGTGTACCGCCTCTTCGCGGGCCAGAAGTAGCCAGCCAGAAGCCAATACCCGTCCAGAACCCGTAGTTTCCAGAGGTAGCCTCCGTGCCTATTGAAATACCTACAGATCTGACACCCGAAATCGTTCCGCTGTCCTGGCTCATTGGCGAGTGGGAGGGCCCCGGCCGCCTTGGCGCCGGGGACGAGGAATCCGAGCACTTCCTGCAGCACGTCTCCTTCACCCACAACGGCCTGCCATACCTCCAGTACCGGGCCGAGAGCTGGCTGACCGACGACGAGGGCACCAGGCTGCGTCCGCTCGCTGTCGAAACCGGCTTTTGGGCCCTCGAGCGCAAGCAGCGCGAAGAGGACAGCGGGCCAGGCCTGACTCCGGGTGACATTGTCCCGGTCCTCAAGAGCGCCGACGAGGTCGAGGCCCTGCGCAACAGCGACGGAGGCTTCGACATTTCAGTCTCCGTCGCCCACCCCGGCGGGATCTCCGAGCTGTACTACGGCCAGATCAAGGGCCCCCAGATCCAGCTGAGCACCGACATGGTGATGCGCGGAAGCCACTCCAAGGAATACACTGCCGCCACCCGGATCTTCGGACTCGTGGACGGCAAGCTGCTGTGGCGCTGGGACGTGGCGACCGGCAAGGATCCGACGCCGGGTGGCGGGCTGGAGGCACACGCCTCCGCCATCCTCGACAAACTCAGCTGACGGCTCTGCCGGGAGCGTTGAGGTCTCACTGATTTTCAGTTGTACGCACCGAACGCAGGGAGCAAGGCAGTGACTGAAGAAGTAGCCACCCCCGTGGGCAAGAAGAGCTACGGCGACCTCAAAGCCGTGTACTTCAACGGCACGCTCAAGAAGTCGCCGGAGACCTCCAACACCCAGGGCCTGATCGACATCAGCCGCCGGATCATGGAGAAGCAGGGCGTCACCACCCGGGTGATCCGCACGGTGGATCACGACATCGCCAGCGGCGTGTATCCGGACATGCGCGAGCACGGCTGGCAGAGCGATGAATGGCCCGAGCTCTACCCCGCCGTCCGGGAAGCAGACATCGTGGTCATAGCCGGACCCATCTGGCTGGGCGACAACTCCTCACAGACCAAGAAGCTGATCGAACGCCTCTACGCGCACTCGGGCCAGCTGAACGAGAAGGGCCAGTGGGCCTTCTACCCCAAGGCGGGAGGCTGCCTCATCACCGGCAACGAGGACGGCATCAAGCACTGCGCCATGAACGTCCTCTACAGCCTCCAGCACATCGGCTTCACCATTCCGCCGCAGGCCGACGCCGGCTGGATCGGCGCCGTCGGGCCCGGGCCGAGCTACCTGGACGAAGGCTCCGGCGGCCCGGAAACCGACTTCACCAACCGCAACACCACCTTCATGACGTGGAACCTGCTGCACCTGGCCCGGATGCTCAAGGACGCCGGCGGCATCCCGGCCTACGGGAACCTGCCCGAGGCCTGGAAGGCCGGTACCCGGTACGACTTCGAAAATCCGGAATACCGCTAGACCCTGAGGACTTCTACTAGATATGACTTACACAAGCCCATTGTTGTCGCGCCCGGGCGCGGTCGAAGCCGGCGGCGCTGACGCCGGCGTCGCCTCCCACTACGGTGAGCCGCTGCGCGAGCAGCGGGCGCTGGCCGCCGGCACCGCCGTCGTCGATCTCTCCCAGCGCGGGGTGGTCACCGTGAGCGGGCCGGACCGGCTGAGCTGGCTCAACACCCTGTCCTCCCAGCAGGTGACCAGCCTGCCGCCGGGCCAGTCCACCGAACTGCTGCTGCTCAGCGTGCAGGGCAGGATTGAATTCGACGCGCACGTGGTGGACGACGCCGCCACCACCTGGCTGATCGTGGAAGCCGCCGAGGCCGCGCCGCTCGCCGAATGGCTCAACCGGATGAAGTTCATGCTCCGGGTCGAGGTCGCCGACGTGTCGGCGGGCTGGGCCGTGCTCGGCGCCACCGGGCGCATCCCGGAGTGGTCCGGGCTGCAGGTCTGGGAGGATCCCTGGCCGCACGTCGGTGCCGGCGGCTATTCCTACGCCGTGGTGGGCGAGGACGCCCATCCCGGGCTGGAACGTCCCTGGTTCGAATACCTCGTCCCCGCAACGAAGCTCGAAGCCACGGTCGGTGAGCGCCAGCTGGCCGGCGTCTGGGCAGCCGAGGCGCTGCGCATCGCCGCGTGGCGGCCCCGCTGGGGTGCCGAAACCGATGACAAGACCATCCCGCACGAACTCGACCTGCTCCGCACCGCCGTGCACCTGAACAAGGGCTGCTACAAGGGCCAGGAAACCGTGGCCCGCGTCCACAACCTGGGACACCCGCCGCGCCGGCTCGTCTTCCTGCAGCTCGACGGCTCGCAGCATACCCTGCCCGCCGCCGGCAGCGAGGTCCGCATCGGTGACCGCAAGGTAGGCACCGTGACCTCCGTGGCGCAGCACTACGAAATGGGGCCGGTGGCCCTCGCGGTCATCAAGCGCTCCGTGGCACCGGAGGAAGTCCTGACCGTCCTCGACGGCGACGAGCCCTACACCGCGGCGCAGGAAGTCATTGTGGCTCCGGACGCCGGCCAGGTGGTCGGACGGCAGACCGGATTCCTGCGAGGGACCCGGTGACAGGCGGGACCGCCGCGCCGGATGACGAGACGCTCGCCCTGGCCCATAAGCTCTTCGACGCGGCGCGGGAAGGGAACAGTGCGCTCCTCGGCAGCTACTTCGCCGCGGGGGCGCCCGCCACACTGACTACCTCCGGCGGGGACTCCCTGCTGATGCTGGCGGCCTACCACGGCCATGCCGGCACCGTTCGGCTGATCCTGCAGCACGGCGGTGACGCCAATGCCGCCAACGACCGCGGCCAGACGCCCCTCGCCGGAGCCGTGTTCAAGGGCTACTCCGATGTGGTGGAGGCGCTCGTGGAAGCGGGAGCCGACCCCGATGCGGGCACGCCCTCCGCGCGGGCCGCCGCGCAGATGTTCGCGCGGACGGACATCCTCGCGCTGCTGGGCTGAGCACTTGCTGCTCGGCTGAGCACGCGCCGGACGGTTCCGGAGGCACCTTGCGTCCTGATACTCCCTGTGGAATAGTTCTCGTGGAATAGTCTTCGTTGACGCAGGACGCAACACCAAAAAGGAGACTGCCTCATGGCCCGAGCCACGCCGCTGACGCCTTTGGGCGTCGCCGCGCTCTCCCTGCTGGTCGAGGAGCCCATGCATCCCTATGAGATGTACCAGCTCCTGATGGCCCGGCACGAAGACCGGCTCGTGAAGGTCCGCCCGGGAACGCTCTACCACGCTGTCGGACGGCTGGAAGAGCAGGGGCTGGTCGAGGCCGCGGGCACCGACCGTGAGGGGAACCGTCCCGAACGCACCACCTATGAAATCTCCGGGGCGGGCCGGGAAGCCCTGATCCAAAGGGTCCGGGACATGCTCGCCAAGCCCGTCAACGAGTACCCTTCATTCCCGCTGGCCATCTCGGAGGCGTACAACCTGCCGGCCGGCGTCGTGGTTGAACTGCTCGGCCTGCGTCTGGCGGACCTGCAGGGGCAGTTGAACTTCCTCGCCGCCGCGGAGGAACGGGTCCAGGCCAAAGGCGTCGAGCGCAAGTACTGGATCGACCTGGCGTACCAGCAGACCATGCTGCGCGCCGAGATCGGCTGGATCCGGAACCTCCAGGACCAGCTCGGTGGCGGACAGTTGCCCTGGTAGCCGCCCTCCGCATTCTTATCAACCCACCCATCAGCACTTAAGGAATTCCATGGAAAACGTAGCCAGGCCGTGGCCGGCACTCTGGTCCCTGGTGATCGGCTTCTTCATGATCCTGATCGACACCACCATCGTCTCGGTGGCCAACCCCAAGATCATGGAAGGCCTGAACGCTGACATCAACGCGGTGATCTGGGTGACCAGCGCCTACCTGCTCGCCTACGCCGTGCCGCTGCTCATCACCGGCCGGCTGGGTGACCGCTTCGGCCCGAAAAAGCTCTACCTGACGGGGCTGGTGGTCTTCACGCTGGCCTCGCTCTGGTGCGGCCTGTCCGGCGACGTCCAGACCCTCATCGAGGCCCGGGTGCTCCAGGGCCTCGGCGCAGCGTTGATGACGCCGCAGACCATGGCCGTCATCACCCGGATCTTCCCGCCGGACCGCCGCGGGGCCGCGATGGGCATCTGGGGCGCCACGGCCGGCGTCGCCACCCTGGTGGGACCGATCCTCGGCGGTGTCCTCGTGGACGGACTCGGCTGGGAATGGATCTTCTTCATCAACATCCCCGTGGGCATCGTCGGCTTCATCCTGGCCCTGCGCTACGTACCGGCCCTCAGCACCCACCCGCACAAGTTCGACATCCCCGGCGTGCTGCTCAGCGCCGTCGGGCTCTTCCTGCTGGTCTTCGGGATCCAGGAGGGCGAGACCTACAACTGGGGGACCATCGCCGGACCCATCACGGTCTGGGGGCTCATCATCGCCGGCCTGGTGGTCCTCACGGCCTTCGTGGTGTGGCAACGGTACAACAAGGGTGAACCGCTGCTGCCGCTCTCACTCTTCAAGGACCGCAACTTCTCCCTGGCGAACATCGGCATCACCACCGTCGGTTTCGCGGTGACGTCCTTCACCCTGCCGCTGATCTTCTACTACCAGATCGTCCGCGGCCTGACCCCGACCCAGTCCGCGCTCATGATGGTCCCGATGGCGCTGATCTCGGGCGGCCTCGCCCCCGTCGTGGGCAAGATCATCGACCGGGTCAATCCGAAATACATCACCGCGTCCGGCCTGCTGCTGATGTCCGTGGCGCTGTTCTGGAACGCCTTCCTGATGCACCCGGATACGCCGATCTGGCTGTTCCTGCTGCCCAGCGCCGTGCTCGGCTTCGCCAACGCCGGGATCTGGGCGCCGCTGAGCACCACCGCTACCCGGAACCTGCCGCCCCGGCAGGCGGGAGCCGGCGCCGGCGTCTACAACACCACGCGCCAGATCGGCGCGGTCCTTGGCAGCGCCGCCATCGCGGTGCTGATCCAGGCCCGGCTCGCGGCGGAGCTCCCGGCGGCTCCGGGTGGCTCCGGGGAGGCCAGTCCGATGTCGTTTGGCGGCACCCTGCCGGCGGCTTTGCACGAGGGCTTCTCGACGGCGATGGGCCAGTCCATCCTGCTGCCCGCGGCGGTCATCCTGCTCGGTGCCGCGGTGGCGCTGTTCTTCGCCAAACCGCAGCCGACGCACGGCTGGGGCGGCGGTTCTTCGCCGGCGCAGGCCCCGGCGGCTGAGCAGGCCGAGGCCAGGCGGCGCTGACCCAAGCCGGCATCCGGATCAGCCCAGCAGCACGCTGGTCTGGATGCCGCCGGCGGCAAAGCCCAGGCTCCGGGCGATGGCGAGGGAGCCCTTGTTGCTGACGTCGGAGCGCCATTGGAGCGTCAGGCCGGAGGCGAGCGCCTCGTGGGCGGCGATCGAGGCCGCCAGCGAGCCCAGGCCCCGGCGGCGCCACTCCGGATCCACCAGGACGCGGACGTCGGCGAGGATCCCCTCCCACTCCGTGTACGCCCCGCACGCGACGGGAACGGACCGGCCGCCGTCGTCGCGCATGACCGTGTAGCGGTGCGGCAGCTCGGGCAACCGCACCTCGTTGACGTCGTCCGGCGGGCAGCGGCCCTCCAGCTCCACGGCCTCCGGGTTCCCGTGCGCGACGGTGAGCTCCTCGGCGGGCTGCAGCAGGGGCAATTCGTCCGCGAAAAAGAGTGCTGCCGCGCCCAGGCCGTGGCCGCCATGGGGCCGGGTCAGGGTGAGAAGGGTGACGTGCTGGGCGAGCTCCTCATCGGAAATCCCGACGGCGGCATCCAGCACCCATTGCGGCCCCACCAGGGCGGAGGCGCCGAACAGGCGGACGAAGTCGACCGTGCGGCGGGACCCGTCCGCCCGGGTGAGGCGTTCGCCGGCGGAAGCGGCGAGGGCGGCGTCGTCGAATCCCAGGTGGCGCGCCCACGCGAGATGGATAATGTCAGCGGAACCGGGCTCAAGACTCATGACTCAACCCTACCCACCCGGCGGCAGCACCCTACCCACCGGCGGCAGCACCCGCGGCGCGGCCGCCGGGAGGCCGCCACGAATCCCGCGCAGGCGGACACGGCTCAGCCGAAGAGGACAGCAGCCTCGTCATAACGGTCCTGCGGGACGGTCTTCAGGTTGCCGAGGGCGGCGTCGAAGGCCACGTGGACTATGTCGGTGCCGTTGAGGGACACCATGGTTCCCCAGCGCCCTTCCACTACCGAATCGATGGCAGCCATGCCCAGGCGGGTGGCCAGCACGCGGTCGAACGCCGTCGGGACGCCGCCGCGCTGGATGTGGCCGAGGACGGTCGCGCGGGTCTCGATGCCCGTCATGGCCTCCAGCTCCGGGGCGAGCCGTTCGGCGATGCCGCCCAGGCGGGGCCGGCCGAAGGTGTCCAGGCCGCGTTCGGAGTGCGGGGTCTCCTGGCCGTCCGGGACGAAGCCCTCCGCCACCACCACGAGGGGAGCGCGGCCCCGGTCGTGGGCCGATTGGACCCAGTCCGCGATCTGCTGCATCGAGGCTTTCTGCTCCGGGATCAGGATGACGTGGGCGCCGGACGCCATGCCGGCGTGCAGCGCGATCCAGCCCACGTGGCGGCCCATGACCTCGGCGATCATGCAGCGGTGGTGGGATTCCCCCGTGGTGCGCAGGCGGTCGATCGCCTCGGTGGCGATCTCCACGGCGGTGTCGAAGCCGAAGGTGTAGTCCGTGGCGTCGAGGTCGTTGTCCACCGTCTTGGGGACTCCCACGATCTTCAGCCCGGCATCCGTGAGCCGCTTGGCCGCTGCCAGGGTTCCCTCGCCGCCGATGGCGATGATGGCGTCGATGCCCAGGCGGTCCATGTTGGCCTTGATGACCTCGGGGCCGCCGTTGTTTTCGAAGGGGTTGGTGCGGGAGGTGCCAAGGATGGTCCCGCCCTGCTTGCCGATGCCGCGGACCATGGTCCGGGGGATGTCGATGATGTCGCCTTCGACGACGCCGCGCCAGCCGTCCAGGAATCCCACGAATTCGTGGCCGTGGACGGCGATGCCCTTCAGGACGGCGCCACGGATGACGGCGTTCAGTCCGGGGCAGTCTCCGCCGCTGGTGAGGATTCCAATTTTCATGTCTCTGCTCAAATCCTGGTTCGAAGGTGTACAGGCAGAGCGCCACGCTGAGCTCACCCTAGATTCTACTGGCGGATGTGGGGCAGGACACAAACGGTTACTGCGCCATGCGCAGTCCTGTTCACGGCCGTGCCGCGCCGCTTACGCCGCTTTTGCCCACGATCGCGATCGACTCCGCTGCCTTCACCTCCAGGGACGCCCCGCGAAGCGCCTCAAAACGGGCCGGAAGGCCTAGACTCAAATTCACTTGATCGTGAATGGAATCGAGGCCCCGCACGCCTCCCTGCCCCGCAGCACTGCAGGGCGCGGGAACGGCCGGTTAGGTCGGGTGGGGCCGCCGGCCGGACGGCAGACGAAGCCGGCAGGAGGGAGAAACCGGCATGAGGATCGTTGTTGACCTCACTAAATGCCAGGGGTACGCCCAGTGTGCCTTCCTCGCCCCGGACGTCTTCACGATCCAGGGGGACGAGGCGCTGACGTACGATCCCTACCCGGACGGGGCGCAGCGCACGAGGATCCGGCGGGCCGCCGCTGCGTGTCCGGTCCAGGCCATCGCACTGGACCAGGCGGACGGCGGGCCGGACGAGTCCCTGAATCCGAACCCACGGCCCGGAACGGCTCCCATGATCGAGGACAGCGGGGACACGTTCAAGAGAACCGGACGGATCGTCATCGTTGGAGCGTCATTGACCGGGCTTCGGGCAGCGGAGCGGCTGCGCGAGGAAGGCTTCACCGGCGCGCTGACTTTGGTAGGTGCGGAACCGCACGAACCCTACGACCGGCCGCCGCTGTCCAAACAAGTCCTGGCCGGCACTGTGCCGTTGGAAGACACCTCGCTGCCGCGGCGCCGGGACATTGACGCCACATGGCGGCTGGGCGTGGCGGCAACCGGCCTGGATCTGGCCGCGAAACACCTCCACCTCGCCGACGGCGGCCGGATCGGATTCGACAAGTTGTTGATCGCCACCGGCCTGCGGGCCCGCCCCTGGCCCAACCCTGCAGAGGCGGCCCTGACAGGCGTCCTAACGTTGCGCACCCGGGAGGACGCCGCAACCCTGCGACAGCACCTCGCGCGGCGACCCCGCAGGGTGCTGGTCATCGGCGCCGGGTTCATCGGTTGCGAGGTCGCTTCCGTGTGCCGTGAACTCGACCTGCCGGTCACCGTCGCGGAGGCTGGTCCGGCACCGCTCGTCGCTGCCCTGGGCGGGGTGATCGGAGCAGTCGCCGGGGAGCTGCAGATCGAGAAAGGCGTGGATCTGCGCTGCGGCGTCCGCGTCCTGTCCCTTGAGGGTGACGCCACGGGGCAGCTGCGCCGGGCTGTTCTGTCCGACGGCACGACGCTTGAGGTGGGCGTGGCCGTCGCCGCGCTGGGCGCCATCCGCAATGTCGAATGGCTCGCAGATTCCGGTTTGGCGTGCGGCGTATGGGGCGTCGCGTGCGACGCCGGCTGCCGCGCCTTCGACGCGAACGGCCTGGTCACCGACGACGTCTTCGTCGCCGGCGACATAGCGCGCGCCCCGCAGCCGATGTACGGATATCAATACCTCGCCGTCGAACACTGGGGAAACGCCATCTCCCAGGCCGAGGTCGCGGCACACAACATGGTCAGCCGCGAGACCGAACGGTGGCCGCACCTGGAGGTGCCGAAATTCTGGTCAGTCCAGTTCGGCACCGAAATCAAAAGCGTCGGGGTGCCCTCGGTCGCCGATGAGGTCGCCATCGTCCAGGGATCAGTGGCCACGCGGCGATTCCTGGCCGTCTACGGCTACAAGGGCCGCATCGTGGCGGCGGTCGCCTTCAACCAGAACAAGTGGCTCGACTTCTACGAACCGCTGATCGAGCAAGCCGCACCCTTCCCGCCAGCATTCCACCACATCGACGAATCAGTCCATCCCCAGCCCGTGCCGGCCGGGTTCAAACCCGCGGCCAGCCCCACCCAGGACGCGACCGTCGTCGTGACCGGGCACGATCCCAATGAACGCCGCGCCAGATTGACCAACACCGCCGCCGGTGACACGCCGTCACGCAGGCCCGCAGAAACCGCCCCACAACTAAAGGAGCCTTCACCATGAGCCAGGCCAGTGCCTGGGAGCAGATCCTCGACTACTCCAACAGGGCCAACCCCTACCCCTTCTACGCCGAGCTCCGCAAGACCCCGGTGACACGGCTTCCGGACGGAACGTACGTTGTCAGCGGGTACGCCGAGATCGCCTCGCTGCTGCACGACCCGCGGGTAAGTTCCGACATCACACTCAATCCGGCCGCAGCAGCGGCGGGCGCCACCGGCGACGACGGGGAGGGCCCCGGCATGTCTCCGACCTTCCTGAGCATGGATCCGCCCGACCACGACAAGTTTCGGCGGATCGCCATGCGCCACTTCGGCCCACCCACGACGCCCGGCCGGGTCGCCGGAATGGAACCACGGATGACGGAAATCGCCACCGAACTGATCGATAACATGGCGGGCCGCACCAGGATCGACGTCGTTGATGACCTGGCATATCCGCTGCCCGTCACCGTGATCTGCGAACTTCTCGGCGTACCCCCAGGAGACGAACAGCGCTTCCGGATCTGGATAGACATGGCCCTGCAATCCACCGATCCCGGCCTCGATCCCGAAACGCAGCAAAAGAAGAGAGCCGAAGCCGGGAAGGAACTGCGCTCCTTAATGGAGGATCTGGTCGAGGACCACCGCCAGGCACCGGGCAATGACCTGCTCTCGGCGATGGCAACGGATGACGGCCCGGAAGGCCGCATGTCCGCCGAACAGCTCGTGGGCACCGGCCTTCTCCTGCTCATAGCCGGACACGAAACCACCGTGAACCTCATCGCCAACGGCGCCCTGACACTGCTACGCCACCCGCACGAGCTCCAGAGACTGCGCAACGACCCCGGCCTGGCCATCCCGATGGTTGAGGAACTGCTGCGCTACGAGCCGCCAGTGCATTTCGTTCCCTTCCGCACTGCCCTGGACGATATCGAGATCGCGGGCACAACCATCCCCGCAGGCTCCTCGTTCACCCTGCTCCTGGCCGCAGGCAACCGCGACCCCGCCCATGTCCCCAACCCCGAGCTCTTCATCCCGGACCGGCCCAACAACCAACACCTCGGCTTTGGCGGCGGCATCCACCTCTGCTTCGGCGCGCCCCTGGCCCGGCTCGAAGCCCAGATCGCCCTCACCGAATTTGCGAACAGGCTGGAGAACCCGCGGCTTGTCACCGACCCGCCACCCTACCGGCCGAGCCCCTTCCTGCGCGGACCCTCCCACCTGCAGGTCGACATCGACGGCGTCGCCGAGGCAGCCAAGACGGTCCGCTCCAAAGGGGACATCTAGAGCGCCCGGCACCTCAAGGGAGATCGCCCTGCCGTGTTGCTAAACCTCGTGCATGGATGATGACTGGCGCCCGGCCGTGGACATGGCCCAGGCCATTCGTAGTAGCCCTCTGCGGGGAAGTTTTCCGACGCAGAGGGCCGTGTGCTCCCGTTCTCAGCGGATGGCTTCAGGGCCGGGTTGAGCGCTTCTCGAGGAAGGATTCCAGGACGATTGCGTTCCGCTGGTCCGGAAAGATCAGCCACGCCGCGAGATAGACGACGAAGGCGGGGCCGGGGAGCAAGGCGAAGAGCAGGAACGCGATCCGGACGAACGCCACATCGACATTCAACTTTGCGGCGATCCCGCCGCAGACCCCGCCCAACCAGCGCTGCGGACCACGTTTCAGGCCAAGGCCCCTGACGGTGCTGAAGAATTTATCCATGGTTCAAGACTTCCCTGTCGATGAATCTTTGTCACGTCCGCGGGCTGAGAGCAGCCCGCCGACCACGAGTGCGGCGCCGGCTCCGATCATCAGGCCGATCAGGACATAGGTGCCGTTCAGGGCCACCAGGCCAAGCCGGGAGACGATGATCAGCGCGGCGAGGGCCAGCACGATCAGCCCCCAGACGATGGTCCCGACGCGGGCCCGGGAGCTTCCCGGCTGTTCGGGGCCGCCGGCCTTCAGCGGGGTGGTCGGCCCGTTGCCCGCGGCGCTGCTCGTCGACTTGTCTGCCGGTGATTCATAGCTGCCCATGTCAGTTTCCTTCCTGGATCGTCACGTTGCTCACGGTGCCGGAGATCCTCAGGATCAGCCGCGCGCCGGGCTGGCCCGTGTTGTAGTCGTTTTGCTGGGTGGTCATGCCGCCGTGGCTCCGGCCACCCTCGTTGAGGTTGCCCATGGTCATGTCCGCCTGGATCTGCACGGGCACGGTCTGCGGGATGATCACGGTCACGTTGCTCGCCGTGACGTCGACGGGGACGACGACGTCGGAGCCCAGCGGCGGGTTGAGTGCCAGCCCGGTGAGGTCAACGGTGCCCCTGCCGCCGGTGATCTCGAACCCGCTCCGGGCCTGCTCGATGCTGGCCGGGGACCAGTCGGCGTTCTGGAAGCGGAACCTGTCGCCGTTCGGGACCACGTTGAAGATACCGCCGACGATCAGGGCCACCACGGCGAAGAACCCGAGGATGCCCGAGGTGCGTCCGCGGAGCCCGGCGACGAGGATCCCGAGGCCCAGGACAGCCGCCCCGCTTGCCCACACGACGGCGTTGCCTGAGTCGCCCAGTCCGATCACGTTGGCGGCGTCGAGCGCCTTGAGGCCGCCGCCAACGAGGAGGGCGAGCCCTGCCGTCACCGCCACGGCCGGGGCGCCGGGGCCAAGGTTACGGGGCTTGGCCGGGGGGAGGGCACTCCCGTCGGGGCGGTAACCGCCACCGGGCGGGGGCGTCGGGCCGGACGGCGGGGGTGCGCCCCAGGTCGTGCCGGGCACCGCGGACGGGTCATACCCGGACTGGTCGTAGTTCGGGCGGCCGTAGCCGGGCTGGCCGTATGCCGGGATGGGCTCCGTGCTGCCGTGGGACGTGCGGGCGAAAGCGGCTGTTTTGGCCGTTTGTGCCTGCTGGGCCGCGTTTGGCCAGCCGGCCGGGTCTGCGTGACTTGCCGGGGCGCCGGGATGGGCGCGCGCGGACATGGGCGGGGTTCCGGTCCGGGCCCTATGGCGTCGGGCCAGGTAGTAGATGAGGTAGCCGATGCCGCCCAGCCAGAAGACGGTCCAGATGAAACCGCCGAAGCCGTGGCGGTCCCAGCCCCAGACGCCGCTGCCCAGGCCGGGCAGGCCGATGAGGGTGGTGATCAGTGCGCCGGTCATCCCGCCGCTCCACCGGCCCGCGGCGGCTTCCTGCACATGGATCCGTCCGTCGGGTTCGGGCAGCAGCGCCCAGGCGAGACCGTAAAGGAGCACGCCGACGCCCGCGAAAATGGCCAGGACAATGAAGATGCCGCGGACGATCAGCGGGTCGACGCCGAACCGCTGCGCGATGCCGCTGGCGACGCCACCTACCCAGCGGTCACGTCCGCGGTGGACTCCCTGGCTCCGGACCCAGCCGAAGAAGTTCTGCGGCTGCGCGCCGGCGGGAGGAGGCGTGGCGCCGTAGTACGGCGGAGGCGGGGGAAGGGTGCCGGATCCGGCCGGCTCGCCCGGATACAAGGGCGGGGCCTCCGGAGTCGGACCGCTGCGCGGAACGTCCGGTGTGCTCTGGGCGCCGGCGTCCGCCGGAAAATCCAACGGGATGGTCGGGGAAGTGCCGGCCGGAGTCTCCGCCGGGGTCTCAGAGGCGGCGGAAGAGGCTTCGGAGGGTCCACTGCCCGCCGCGGGGCTGGACGGGTCTTGGCCTTCATCGGGGTGCGGAGTGTGCGGATTCATACTTCGATCCTCCCGTTCGCGGCGGTTCCGCTCTACTGGGGGATACCCTGAACTGTCCCTGAGCCATCCCCGGTTAGGGACCAAAACCGCTCCGGGGAACCCTGATCCGTGCTTGGATTGATGCATGACAACCGCTGTTCCCCGCCCTCCGCTGGTCCGCGGCGGCGACCGGGTGATTGCCGGCGTGTGCGCGGGCCTCGCCAGGCACCTGGGCTGGCCGGTGCGGATGGTCCGGATCGGCATGGTGGTCGCGGCGCTCGCCGGCGGCGCCGGCGTCGCGTTCTACGCCTGGCTCTGGATCATGGTCCCCACGGCGGACGAAAGCGCCAAGCGCACCGCACGCCTTCCGGCGTCGCCCATTGCCCCGGCCGTGAGTGCACCGTTTGTCGACCCCTACCCGGGTGCTTACCCGGGCCCAGCGCCTGCAGGCTACACGGCGCCCCCGGATTTTCCGTCGCAGTCCACGGACCCCACCTTCGCGGGGGACCCTGGGGCGCAGGACGCTCCGGTAACGACCAAGGGCCCGGCCGCTGCGGCCGCTGGGGCTATGGGGCCTTGGCCGAACCGGGTCCGGAGCATGCCGTACGGAAAGGAGATCCTGCTTGGATCCGGCCTGCTGCTGGCTGCTGGGATCCTGATCGCCAGGATGCTCGGATTTGACGTGCCGCTGGGGACCCTTATCCCGGTGGCCGCCATCCTGGGCGGCGCCGCCATCGCCTGGATGCAATTGGATGAGACCCGGCGGGCGGGACTCGTGGACAAGGCCAAGGCCGACCAGGCCGGCGGCTGGGCCCGGCTCGCGGCCGGGCTCGCGCTGGTGGTGGCCGGCGTGCTGGTGATGGTGTCCGGCTCGGGGTCCTGGGAGCAGACCTGGCTAGCGTTGCTGGCCTCCGTGGCGGTGCTCGGCGGCGTGGCGCTGGTGCTGCTCCCCTGGGGGCTGAAGTTCTGGCGCGACCTTGAAGCGGAACGCGCCGGCCGCGTCCGAGCCACGGAACGGGCCGAGATCGCCGCCCACCTGCACGACTCCGTGCTCCAGACCTTGGCGCTGATCCAGCGGCGCGCCGGCAACGAGCACGACGTCGTGCGGCTCGCTCGCGCCCAGGAACGCGAGCTGAGGGGCTGGCTGTACCGGGACCCGGGCAAGGAAGCCGGGCAACTGTCCGAAGGCATCAAGGCGGCCGCGGCGGACGTGGAAGATGCGCTGGGCCACGCCGTCGAAGTCGTGAGTGTGGGGGACTGCGCCATGACTGAACGGCACGAGGCCCTGGTCCAGGCAGCCCGCGAGGCCATGCTGAACGCTGCCCGCCACGGCGGGGGTGCCGTGTCCGTATACCTCGAAGTGACCGACGGCGCCGCGGAAGTCTTTGTGAAGGACCGCGGGCCCGGGTTCGATCCGGATTCGGTCCCCGCGGACCGGCTCGGCGTCCGCGAATCGATCATCGGCCGGATGAACAGGCACGGCGGCACCGCCGCCATCAGCAGCAACCCGGACGGCACCGAGGTCCGGCTGCGGCTGCCACTGCCCGCCAGCACGGCCGCCCCGGCCGCCGCCGACAACGGAGAGGTAAAACTGTGACCAACACAGATACAGGAGGGGCGCCCCGGGCAATCCGTGTCGTCATCGTGGATGACCACGCCATCTTCCGGTCCGGTCTCAAGGCCGACCTGGACCCCGCCATCGTCGTCGCGGGGGAAGCCGGAACGGTCGACGAAGCCATCGCGGTCATCGCCGCGGTGCGCCCCGACGTCGTGCTGCTGGATGTCCATCTGCCCGGCGGTCTCGGCGGCGGCGGCCGGGAGGTGATTGCCGGCTCTGTCCCGCTGCTGGGCAGCACGCGGTTCCTGGCACTGAGTGTTTCCGACGCGGCGGAAGACGTCGTCTCGGTAATCCGGGCGGGCGCGCGCGGCTATGTCACCAAGACCATTTCCGGCGCGGAAATTTCCGACGCCGTCCGCCGGGTCGCCGGGGGCGACGCCGTCTTTTCGCCCCGGCTCGCGGGCTTCGTCCTGGACGCCTTCGGGACCGCACCCGGGGACATCGCCGACGACGAACTGGACCGGCTCTCCGCCCGGGAACTCGAGGTGATGCGGCTGATTGCCCGCGGCTACAGCTACAAGGAAGTCGCCAAGGAGCTGTTCATCTCGATCAAGACGGTCGAAACCCATGTCTCGGCGGTGCTGCGCAAACTCCAGCTCTCCAGCCGGCACGAACTCACCCGATGGGCGGCCGAACGCCGCCTCCTCTGACCCGCCCCGACCCTCCCGCAGATCCTGCTGCCCGGAACCCGACCCTCCCGCAGATCCTGCTGCCCAAAGACAGACGCTCCCTGCCAAACGTGAGGGAGGGTCCGTCCTATACCTGCCAAACGTGAGCGAGCGTCTGTCCTATCCGGGCCAAACGTGAGGGAGCGTCCGTCGTTTTCGGGCGAAACGTGCGGGAGCGTCCGTCGTTTTCGGGCGAAACGTGCGGGAGGGTCCTATTTGGCCTTGCCGAGGAAGCCCTGCAGGCGGGCGACGCCGGTGGCCAGGTCCTCGTCGCCGAGGGCGTAGGAGAGGCGGAGGTAGCCGGAGGGGCCGAACGCCTCGCCCGGAACCACGGCCACCTCCACCTCGTCCAGGATCAGCGCGGCCAGCTCGGCCGACGTCGCGGGCCGGACCGGTCCGTTGCCGGATGGGAACTCCTTGCCCAGCAGGGCGCGGACGTCCGCGTAGACGTAGAACGCACCCTTCGGCGTCGGGCATTCAACGCCCTCAATGGCGTTCAGGCCCGCGACAATTGCCTTGCGGCGGCGGTCGAAGGCGAGTTTCATCTCGTCGACGGCGGTCAGCGGGCCGGAGACCGCCGCGAGGGCCGCAACCTGCGGGATGTTCGAGACGTTGGACGTGGCGTGCGACTGCAGGTTGGTCGCGGCCTTGATGACGTCGGCCGGGCCGATCATCCAGCCCACCCGCCAGCCGGTCATGGCATAGGTCTTGGCCACGCCGTTGAGGATGACCACCTTGTCGCCCAGTTCCGGGACGGCAGTGGCGATCGAGGTGAAGGGCACGCCGTCGTACGTCAGGTGCTCGTAGATCTCGTCGGTGACCACCCACAGGCCCTTGGCGGCCGCCCACTTGCCGATTGCCCTGACCTGCTCCGGCGAGTACACGGCACCGGTGGGGTTGGACGGGGAGACGAAGAGGAGGATCTTGGTGCGGTCCGTGAGCGCGGCGTCCAGCTGCTCCACGGTGACCAGATAGTCCTGTTCCGGGCCCGCGAAGACTTCCACGGGCACGCCGCCGGCAAGACGGATGGCCTCCGGATACGTGGTCCAGAACGGCGTCGGGACAATGACCTCGTCGCCCGGATCCAGCAGGGTGGCGAAGGTGTTGTAGACCGCCTGCTTGCCGCCGTTGGTGACCAGCACCTGGGATGCCTCGGCCTTGTAGCCGGAATCCCGGAAGGTTTTGTCCGCGATGGCCTGCTTCAATTCGGGCAACCCGGCGGCGGGGGAGTAGCGGTGGTACTTCGGCTGGCTGGCGGCCTCGATGGCGGCCTGCACGATGTAGCCGGGGGTCGGGAAGTCCGGTTCGCCGGCGCCGAAGCCGATGACCGGCCGGCCGGCCGCCTTCAACGCCTTCGCCTTGGCATCGACAGCCAATGTGGCGGATTCGGCAATGGCGGAAATGCGCTTTGAAATGCGGGCGGCAGGCATGGCGGGTCCATTCTTCGCTTGCAGCTGGAGGGCTGTTTGTGGGATTCGACGGACTCTACTCTATGCTGATCAGCGGATCGCCCGGGGTGCCGGCGCGGAAATGTGACTGCAGCTGCGTCAGATGTTTTCGCCGACACGCCACGGTGTCCGGAGGTGCCCGGTTCGACGTAGGCGCAGTTGTTGCGTAGACTGGTTCTCCGGTGTTGAAAACACGATGATGGTCTGCGCCTCAGGAACGTCTGGGTAAGCGCAGCCGGATGTGTTTTCGATCCATAGGGTAGTGGCGCAATTGGTAGCGCAGCGGTCTCCAAAACCGCAGGTTGCAGGTTCGAGTCCTGTCTGCCCTGCGCAAGCTGTTCCGGGTGAACCGGAGCAAGCGCAGCAACCATGGTTCAGTTCAGAGCCGGGTATCCGACATTGCGAGGATGAGTGAGGACCAGGTGACCGAAACAGCTGCCAGCAGCTCCAAAGGCCGCCCCGCGAAGAATGCCGCCAGGGCTGGCTTCTTCGCTCGCATTGCGCTCTTCGTCCGCCAGGTCATCGGCGAGCTGAAGAAGGTCGTCGCGCCGACCCGCAAGGAACTGATCAATTACACGCTCGTGGTGCTGGTGTTCGTGGTCATCATGATGCTCATCGTCACCCTGCTGGACCTGGCCTTCGGGACCGGAGTGAGCTGGGTCTTCAGCGGCACGGGCCGCTAACGCGACCGGTCCGCAGACTGCGTGGAATTTCCCGGGTAACGGGAGCGTCCGCGGAGTGTGCGGAATTGAGTCATTTAAATAGGCATGTTAGGCAATGAGGAAGCAGGAGACCAAGTGTCTGAGCAGGAGCTCCAGGTAACCAAGACTGAGCTGGATAAGAGCCAGGACGCCGCGGTGGAAGCCGGGGAAGAGTCCGAGGCTGTGTCTGCTGCGCCCGAATCCGACGTCGCCGACGAGGCTGTAGCCGTTGAAGCCGCAGACGAGGAGTCTGTCGAAGCAGAAGTCGAAGCAGAAGCCGACCAAGCAGACGAGTCCGGCGAGGTAGCAACCGGCGAAGAAGCAGTCGAGTCCGGCGAGGCAGAGACTGGCGAAGAAGCAGACGAATCCGGCGACCTTCTGGTTGCCGCCGCTGCTGCCGCCGAGGTGGACCCGGCCGATGAGTTCAAGGCCAAGCTGCGCCGCCAGGAGGGTGACTGGTTTGTCATCCACTCCTACGCCGGCTACGAAAACCGCGTCAAGGCAAACCTTGAGACCCGCATCCAGACGCTGGACATGGAAGATTACATCTTCGAAATCCAGGTTCCGATGGAGGAAGTCGTTGAGATCAAGAACGCTCAGCGCAAGGTCATCAACCGCGTCCGCATCCCCGGCTACGTCCTGGTCCGCATGGACCTGACGGATGCCTCCTGGGGCGCCGTCCGCCACACGCCCGGTGTCACCGGTTTCGTGGGCAACGCCCACAACCCGGTTCCGCTGCGCCTCGACGAGGTCTTCTCCATGCTCGCCCCGGTCTTCGAAGAAGAGCAGGCCGAGAAGGGCAAGCCCGTCAAGCACGCCGCCGCGCACGTCGACGTCGACTTCGAGGTTGGCGAGTCGGTCATCGTCAAGGAGGGCCCCTTCGAGACCCTTCCCGCCACGATCTCCGAGATCAAGGTGGATTCCCAGACCCTCGTGGTGCTGGTCTCCATCTTCGAACGCGAGACCCCGGTCACCCTGGCGTTCAACCAGGTCAGCAAGATCTAGCTTTCCGCAAAGAATTCGCCCCGGGCTGCCCGCTTAGCAGCCACGGGGCGGCCGGCCGCCTCGCCATGGCGGCCACCAACCTGAGGCACGCTCCTGTGTCCCAGGACGTATTTGAGAGAAGGACCTACATTGGCTCCCAAGAAGAAGGTCACCGGCCTCATCAAGCTGCAGATCCAGGCAGGTGCCGCTAACCCGGCCCCGCCGATCGGTCCTGCGCTTGGCCAGCACGGTGTCAACATCATGGAATTCTGCAAGGCGTACAACGCTGCGACGGAATCCCAGCGCGGCAACGTAATCCCAGTGGAAATCACGGTCTACGAGGACCGTTCATTCACGTTCATCACCAAGACCCCGCCGGCTGCGGAGCTCATCAAGAAGGCTGCAGGCGTTGCCAAGGGTTCACCGACCCCGCACACCGTCAAGGTTGCCAAGCTGACGCAGGCCCAGGTCAACGAGATCGCCACCACCAAGATGGAAGACCTCAACGCCACGAGCCTGGAAGGCGCCGCGAAGATCATCGCCGGCACCGCCCGTTCCATGGGTATCACCGTCGAGGGTTAATTCCCCACCGCTGATGCGCCGGGTTCGGGAAACCGATCACGACGCCGGTCAGCACCGCCGGGCAACCGGCACCACCTAATCATTGAAATGTTGGAGACCCGGCACGGCTAGACCAGCCGGAGTCCCGACTGTGGCAGGGCCCAGCGCGGTCCGCAGACCACAACTGCACAAGGAGAATAAGCAGCATGGCAAAGCGCAGCAAAGCATATGAGGCAGCCGCAGCCAAGATCGACGCGGAGAAGTTCTACGCGCCGTTCGAGGCAGTGACGCTGGCCAAGGACACCAACCCGTCCAAGTTCGACGCCACCGTTGAGGTTGCTTTCCGCCTGGGCGTCGACCCTCGCAAGGCCGACCAGATGGTCCGCGGCACCGTTATCCTGCCGCACGGCACCGGTAAGGTTGCCCGCGTCCTCGTCTTCGCAACGGGCGACAAGGCCGAGGCAGCAATCGCAGCCGGCGCCGACTTCGTTGGTTCCGATGACCTGATCGAAAAGATCGCAGCCGGCTGGACCGACTTCGACGCTGCCGTCGCCACCCCTGACCTCATGGGCAAGGTTGGCCGCCTCGGTAAGGTCCTGGGTCCTCGTAACCTGATGCCGAACCCGAAGACCGGCACCGTGACCGCTGACGTCGCCAAGGCCGTCAACGACATCAAGGGCGGCAAGATCGACTTCCGCGTCGACAAGCACTCGAACCTGCACTTCATCATCGGCAAGGTTTCGTTCGACGCCATGAAGCTGGCCGAGAACTACGCAGCCGCTCTGGAAGAGGTCCTTCGCCTCAAGCCGTCCGCTTCCAAGGGACGCTACATCCAGAAGGCCACCGTCGCCACCACGTTTGGTCCGGGCATCTCGGTTGACCCCAACGTCACCAAGGTCCTGACCGAGGTCTAAGCCTCACCTGCCCTACAGTAAGCAGCAGAAAAGACCGTCCCGCATCCGCGGGGCGGTCTTTCTTGCATTCAGGGAGCCGGTTAGGCTGGCCCGGTGACGACAGCGCCGTACCTCATCGAACCCCTCGTCCTCCCCGCCGCCGTCGAGTCCGCCGATGCCGCCGACTTCCTGGAAGTCGGGGAACTGTGCGATGCCCTGACGCTCGGAACCTGGCGCAACCTCGACCGGTCAGCCACGCCAGCGGCCCGGCTGCATGGCTGGCGGGACAACACCTACCGGCACATCCGCCTCTTCTTCGTGCGCCAGGGAGGGCGGGTGGTGGGCAGCTCGTGGATCAGGTGCGAAGTCCAGGAGAACCTTCGCTGCGCCCTCGTGCACGTCCAGGTGCTTAATGAATTCACCGGCCGGGGGATCGGCAGGACCCTGCTCCGGCACGCAGAGGAACTGGCCCTCGCGGAGGGACGCACTATCCTGCAGAGCTTTACGGAGCACCCCGCCGATTTCGACGTCGACGGGCCGGCCGTGCTGAGGCCCGCCACCGGATCCGGAGCGCTGCCCGCTGAGGCGCGGGGCGTCCGCTTTGCGGTGAAGGCCGGCTACCGCCTGGAGCAGGTGGAGCGTTTTAGTGCCTTGGACGTGCCGAAACATGCCGCCACCTGGGATGCCCTGGAGCGGGAGGCGCTAACCAGGGCGGGGGACGAGTATGAGCTGGAGTCCTGGACAGACCGCTGCCCGGACGATCGTGCCGAGCAGTTGGCCGTGCTGATGTCCAAGATGAGCACGGACGCGCCCATCGGAGAGCTCAGCTATGACCCGGAGCGGTGGGACGTGGCTCGGGTCCGTCACGTCGAAGACACCTGGAAGCGGGCCGGCCTGACCACCCTCGTGGCGGCCGCGAGGCACCGCGGCAGCGGGGAACTGGCCGCGTACTCGGTACTGCAGCTCTCGCCGTTGAAACCGTGGCTGGCCGATCAGGACGACACCCTGGTGGCAGCCAGCCACCGCGGGCACCGGCTGGGCCTTCTGGTCAAGATCCTTAACCTGCGCCGGCTCCGGTCCGAGTACCCGGGAGTGGAACGCGTGATCACGTTTAACGCCGAGGAAAACGACCACATGCTGGCGATCAATATCGCGCTCGGCTTCCGGCCCGCGGGGTACGACGGCGAATGGCAGCGGGTTGCCCCGGCTGCCGGCCCGGACGGCGGCGGCGGCCCCCGCGGGTGACGCCGGTCCGAGGCGCAGGAAGCAACCCATGGAACGGCGGACCAAACCGGCATATGCTGGCGGTTGAAGCCCGGGCTGAGCCGGGCTTCCGGCATCCGTAGTGGATGGCAGAACGGCTGGGATGATGTCCTCTATGGCAAACGATGTGCGGATTGAGCAGCTGTGGATCCCGGACTCCGTGGACGGGCCGGACGCCGCCGACTTCCTGGCCGCCATCGAAGTGGGCCGCAAGGTGCGCATGCAGACCTGGGGGAGCGACGACCTCGCGTATGCCCCGCAGGAAAAGCTCCTCGAGATGGCGGACCCCTATGAACGCCAGGTGATCCTCGTGGCCAGGATCGGCGGCGAGATCGTCGGGACCGTCGACATCGCGCTGCCGCTTGCGGACAACCTCGACATCGCCGAATTCACCCTCGACATCCTGCCGGAGTTCCAGGGCCAGGGTGTGGGCCGGCAACTGCTCGAGGCCGCGGAACACTTCGCCCGCGACGAGGGCCGGCACACCATCCTGATCGACACCAACCATCCGGGCGCGTCCCTGGGCGACAGCGAGGCCGGGCAGCTGGTGCCCGGCAGCGGCCTCGGCTTCGTTCCGCTGGGCAGCCGCGAGGTGGAGTTTGCCCGGCACACCGGCTACACCCTGCAGCACATCGAACAGTTCAGTTCCTGCGCCCTCCCGCTGGACAGCAAGCTCGTCGCCGAGCTTGAGGCCGAGGCCGGGGAAGCCAACGGGGACCGCTACTGCCTGCACCACTGGACGGACCGGTGCCCGGACCAGTGGCTTGAAGCCGTGGCGGCGCTGGAAAACCGGGCGGGCGAGGACGGGGTGCCTGGCGCCGAAGCTGAAGACATGGTGTTCGACGGCGGCATCCTCCGCGAGGCCGAAGAAGTCGCCATCGCGCAGGGCCGCCGGACGGTGGTCACCGCCGTCGAACACATCGCCAGCGGCGAGCTCGTTGGCCTGACCACCATCAGCGTCCTCGGGCTGCGCCCCGACGTCGTGTTCCAGGATGACACGGTGGTCCTCCAGGAGCACCGCGGGAATAAGCTCGGCCTGCTGATCAAGGTTGCCAACATGGAGCGGCTCACCGAACAGTTCCCGGACGCCAGGGTCCTCTACACCTGGAACGCCCCGGAAAACCGGTACCTGCTCAAGGTCAACCAGCAGCTCGGCTTCACCACTGCGGGCGTGACCGGGATCTGGCAAAAAGAACTGCCAGACTTCGGGCCAAGCGTCAGCTGAACACCGGGCGGCTGAACCTGTTATGCCACGATTTGGAGCAGACGCAGCGCGTCCCGTAAGCTTGGAGGACCAAAGACCGTCGGTTGTTGGAAATCCACTCTCCCAAGCAAGACTCACTTCTGCAGTCGCGCCGGGGAGAGCCAGTGGATCTCCAGACGAAGGACCCTGAACATAGGGCGGCCGGCGCAGGTGAACGAAGCAAAGCTCCGCAGTCATTGACCGCGTCGAGACAAGCCCCGTGCATCTGCGCGGGGCGTTTTTTCGTTTTAGCTCTGTTGAGCGGGGACCGGGAAACACCGGCACTATCCCCGGAAGGAGGGTTATGGCAACGCCTAGCAAGGTTTCAGCAGTCGCTGAGATCACTAACGATTTCAAGGAATCGAACGCCGCTGTCCTGACCGAATACCGCGGGCTCACCGTTGCACAGCTCAAGCAGCTGCGTGTCTCTCTCGGCCAGGACACCAAGTTCTCGGTCGTCAAGAACACCCTGACCGCCATTGCAGCCAAGGAAGCTGGTGTTGAAGCTTTCAACGACCAGCTCGCCGGCCCCACTGCAATCGCGTTCATCAAGGGTGACGCAGTTGCCGCTGCCAAGAGCCTGACGGATTTTGCCAAGACCAACAAGCAGCTGGTTATCAAGACCGGTTACTTCGAGGGCAAGGCACTGAACGCCAGCGAAGTCGCTGCCCTGGCAGCACTCGAGTCCCGCGAGCTGCAGCTCGCCAAGGTTGCAGGCATCATCAAGGCTCCTGCTGCCGCGGCTGTCCGCATCATCGACGCCCTGCGCCTCAAGCTTGAAGAAGAGAACGGCGCACCGGCAGAAGCCGAGGCGCCTGCCGCTGAAGAAGCCCCGGCGGACGCTGAAGCTCCCGCAGCAGAGGCCGAAGCTCCGGCTGACGCCGCAGCCCCCGAAGAGAACTAACTCTCTTTCACATCAGACTCCGGTGTGAAGGCGTGCCCCAGGCCGCCGAACACCACTATAGGAAGGACGCCACACCATGGCGAAGCTCACCAACGAAGAGCTCATTGAAGCTTTCAAGGAACTGACCATCATCGAGCTCTCTGAGTTCGTAAAGCTCTTCGAAGAGACCTTTGAAGTTACCGCCGCTGCCGTTGCCGTTGCTGGCCCCGCCGCCGGTGCTGCTGCAGAAGAAGAAGAGCAGACCGCATTCGACGTCATCCTGGAACACCCGGGCGACAAGAAGATTGCAGTCATCAAGGAAGTTCGCGCCATTACTTCCCTGGGCCTCAAGGAAGCCAAGGACCTGGTTGACAGCGCCCCCAAGGCTATTGTCGAAGGCGTCACCAAGGAAGCTGCCGAGAAGGCTGTTGCACAGCTCGAAGAAGCTGGCGCTCGCGTTACCCTCAAGTAACACGCTGCTCCGGGAGCGGGCCGGAAACGACCCGTTCCCAGTCTGCTCCGGGAAACCCCGTCCACTCCGGTGGGCGGGGTTTCCTGCGTGTACGCCCAGAAAAGCGGGTCACTTCCGGCCCATCCCGGCGGCGGTTTCAAGGTCCTCGGCCAGCCCCCACGCGAAGACTGGGCGGTGACCTCCCGGGGAAGTGGCCCGATGCGCCCAGCGGAGCCCCTGCACGCGCCCCCGGATCAGGACATGCCCCGCGCCCAGGCCGGCCGATGGGCAAATTCCGGTAATGCCCTGTCCCGGGCGCGAAGACTGGGCATGTCCTCCCGGGGAAGTGGCCCGGCGCCGCCAGCGGAGCCACTGCACGTGCCCCCGGATCAGGACATGCCCCGCGCCGGGGTCGGCCGATGGGCATATTCCGGTAATGCCCTGTCCCGGGCGCGAAGACTGGGCATGTCCTCCCGGGCCCGAAGACTGGGCCTCAACCCCGACAAATTAACGATAATGACGGACTAGTTAGGCTCGGAGATGTCCGCGACGACGGCGCCGAGGGCCGCCGTCAGGGCGTCGGCGTCGACGAAGGCGCTGTAGCCGTGCTCCCCGGCACCCATCGAAATGCGCCGGCCCGTGATGGTCCGGTCGGCGTACACAGGCCACGCTGCAGTGCTGCCGAGCGGCGTGATGGTGCCGCGCTCGTAGCCCGTGGCCGCCAGGGCCACCTCCGCCGTCGGCAGCGACAACTTGTTGACGCCCACCAAGGCCCGGAGCTTGGGCCAGGAAATCTGCCGGTCGCCGGGAATCAGGGCGAACAGGAAGCTGCCGTCCTTGTGTTTGACGACGAGCGATTTTACGATGTCCGCCGGCCGGATCCCCAGAATCTGCGCCGCCTCCTCGAGGCTGTTTGCAGCGAGGCGCTCGACCACCCGGACCTCAAGCCCGCGCGCCGCGGCGTCGGCGAGGAAGCGCTCCCGGCCCGCATCGCCGTCGGCCGCGCCCGCACCACCGTCGGACCGGCCCGCACCGCCGTCGGACGCGCCGGCACCGCCGTCGGACGCGCCAGCACCGCCGTCGGACGCGCCGGCACCGCCGTCGGACCCGAGTTCGACGGCGCCGGCCGGCTCCTTGTCCGTCATGGCCGGCTCAGTCGCGGTAGAGCAGGAGGGCTTCGCCCTGGCCGCCGCCGCCGCACAGCGAAACGGCAGCCTTGCCGCTGCCCCGGCGCTTCAGTTCGTGCGCCGCGTGCAGGGCGAGCCGGGCACCGGAGGCGCCGATCGGGTGTCCCAGCGCGATGGCGCCGCCGTGGATGTTGCACTTCTCCAGCGGGTAGTCCAGGTCCTTGAGTGACTGGACCGCCACGGAGCCGAACGCCTCGTTGATCTCGATGAAGTCCAGGTCCGCGGTGGACCAGCCGGCCTTGTCCAGTGCGCTCCTGATTGCAGTGGAGGGCTGGGAGTGCAGCGAGTTGTCGGGCCCGGCCACCTGTCCGGGCTTGCCCACCACGGCAAGGTACTCCAGCCCGTTGTCCTCGGCGAATCTCCGCGACGAGAGCACCAGGGCAGCGGCACCGTCGGAGAGGGGAGAAGAGTTGCCCGCGGTGATCGTTCCGTCCGTGACGAACGCAGCGCGCAGGCCCGCGAGGGACTGGGCGGTGGTGTCAGGGCGGATGCCCTCGTCCTTGGCCACGACCACCGGATCGCCCTTGCGCTGCTTGACGCTGATCGGCGCAATCTCGCCGTCAAACAGCCCGTCCTTCGCTGCCCTGGCAGCGCGTTGGTGCGAGCTGGCCGCGACCTCGTCCTGGGAGGCACGGTCGATGCCGAGCGTGAGGTTCTTGCTCTCCGTCGACAAACCCATGGATTGGCCGTCAAAGGCATCGGTCAGGCCGTCGTGGGCGGCGACGTCCAGCGCCTGGACAGTGCCGTAGGTCCAGCCCTGCCGGGAACCCGGCAGGATGTGCGGGGCCCGGGTCATGGACTCCTGGCCGCCGGCGACGACGACGGTGGCGTCGCCGCTGCGGATCATCCGGGCCGCGTCAATCACCGCGGTGAGACCCGAAAGGCAGACCTTGTTGATGGTGACGGTGGGGACGTTCCAGCCGATGCCGGCCGCGATGGCGCTCTGGCGGGCAGGATTCTGGCCTGCTCCGGCCTGGAGTACCTGGCCCATGACCACGGCGTCCACCTGGTCGGCCTTCACCCCGCTGGCCGCCAGGGCTGACCGGATGGCATGGGCGCCGAGCTCTACGGCCGTGAAGCTCGCCAGCTGGCCGTTGAGACGGCCCTGGGGCGTGCGGGCGGCGGCAAGGATGACAACATCATTGTTGTCCGCGGAGTTGCTCATTGTTTTCTCTTCCGATCATTAACGATGTATGCCTAGGTTATCGTGAGCCCCGTCACCGATCCATGCCCGGCCCTGAGCCTGCCCGGCATTGGCCGGGCGGCGCGGGCAGGCGCGGTGCCGGCAGGCGCGGCCCGTGCCGGTGCGGAGCAGGTGCGGGCGGGGCCGGTGCTTGCAATCGGAACGGAAGTGGGGTAGACAAGTAGGTTGCTTTGCCGTATCGTAGATATTTGCGTCTTCCCTGTTTACCTTCAGCCTTCATATAGCGGTGGGCTTAGCCTGGCAGCTGCTCCATCAATGTGCCGTCTACCACGTGCACCACCATGGACAGCGCGGGTCCCGGGTCATATAGCGGAACCGGACTGGTAGCACTGCGGAGTCACTCCGCAGGGTGCATAGCGGGGGAGATCTGAAAACGCCTGAAGGTCTGTGGAAGGATCCCTCTTGGTCGCCTCGAGCACCTCTAATGTAAACAACGCTGCAACCGCTATCAATGCCGACAGTACCGACGGTGCAACCCGCCGGCTCTCATTCGCAAAGATTCACGAACCTCTTGACGTTCCGAATCTGCTTGCCCTGCAAACCGACAGCTTTGACTGGCTGGTCGGAAACGAACGCTGGCAGGCACGCGTGGCGAAGGCCACCGAAGAAGGCGACCTGAGCGTCGCCACCTCCTCCGGTCTGTCCGACATCTTCGAAGAGATCTCCCCGATCGAGGATTTCCAGGGCACCATGTCCCTGAGCTTCTCCGAGCCGGAGTTCGCTGACCCGAAGTACACCATGGCCGAGTGCAAGGACCGGGACGCTACGTATTCGGCTCCGCTGTACGTCAAGGCCGAATTCATGAACAACAACACGGGCGAAATCAAGCAGCAGACCGTGTTCATGGGTGACTTCCCGCTGATGACCGAAAAGGGCACCTTCGTCGTCAACGGCACCGAGCGTGTTGTCGTCTCCCAGCTGGTCCGCTCCCCGGGCGCCTACTTTGAGCGCACCGCCGACAAGACCAGTGACAAGGACATCTTCACCGCGAAGATCATCCCGTCCCGCGGCGCCTGGTTCGAACTCGAAATCGACAAGCGCGACCAGGTCGGCGTTCGCCTCGACCGCAAGCGCAAGCAGTCCGTCACGGTGCTGCTGAAGGCCCTTGGCTGGACCGAAGGCCAGATCCTCGAAGAGTTCGGCCAGTACGACTCCATGCGCGCAACGCTGGAGAAGGACGCCACCGAAACCCGCGAAGACGCCTTGCTGGACATCTACCGGAAGCTGCGGCCGGGCGAGCCGCCCACGGTCGAGGCTGCCCAGTCCCTGCTGGACAACCTGTACTTCAACTCCAAGCGCTACGATCTGGCCAAGGTTGGCCGCTACAAGATCAACCGCAAGCTCGGCATCGACCGCTCCCTTGGTGACAAGGAAGCCTCTGTCCTGCACGTTGAAGACATCGTCGCCATGATCAAGTTCCTCGTTGCCCTGCACGCCGGTGAGAAGACCCTCACGGGCAAGCGCGACGGCCAGGACCACGAGCTGCGCGTTGAGATCGATGACATCGACCACTTCGGCAACCGCCGCATCCGCGCCGTCGGCGAGCTCATCGAGAACCAGGTCCGCACCGGCCTGTCCCGGATGGAGCGCGTCGTCCGCGAGCGTATGACCACCCAGGACGTCGAGGCCATCACGCCGCAGACGCTGATCAACATCCGCCCCGTCGTGGCAGCCATCAAGGAGTTCTTCGGAACGTCCCAGCTGTCCCAGTTCATGGACCAGAACAACCCGCTCTCGGGCCTGACCCACAAGCGCCGTCTGTCTGCCCTGGGCCCGGGCGGTTTGTCCCGCGACCGTGCAGGCATGGAAGTCCGGGACGTTCACCCGTCCCACTACGGACGTATGTGCCCCATCGAAACCCCTGAAGGCCCGAACATTGGCCTGATCGGTTCGCTGGCTTCCTACGGACGGATCAACCCGTTCGGTTTCATCGAGACGCCCTACCGCCTCGTGTCCGAGGGCGTCGTTGCCGATGAGGTCCAGTACCTCACGGCCGACGACGAAGCCGAGGTCCTGATCGCCCAGGCCAACGCTCCCCTGGACGCGAACAAGAAGTTCGCCGAAGAGACCGTCCTCGTCCGTGCCCGTGGTGGTGGAGGCGAGCCCGTGCTGGTTCCCGCCGCCGACGTCGAGTTCATGGACGTTTCCCCGCGCCAGATGGTGTCCGTGGCAACGGCCCTGATCCCGTTCCTCGAGCATGACGATGCCAACCGCGCACTCATGGGTGCCAACATGCAGCGCCAGGCCGTGCCGCTGGTCCGTTCCGAGGCGCCGTTCGTCGGTACCGGCATGGAGCGCGCAGCTGCAGTCGACGCCGGTGACGTTGTCATCGCGAAGAAGGCAGGTGTGGTTACCGAGGTCTCCGCTGAGCTGGTCATCATGCTCAACGACGACGGTACGGAAACCAACTACCGGATCAACAAGTTCGCCCGTTCCAACCAGGGCAACTGCTACAACCACCGCGTTCTGGTGGGCGAAGGCCAGCGCCTGGAGGTCGGCGGCATCATCGCTGACGGCCCGGCAACGGACCAGGGCGAACTTGCCCTCGGTAAGAACCTGCTCGTGGCATTCATGTCATGGGAAGGCCACAACTTCGAGGATGCCATCATCCTGTCCCAGCGGATCGTGGCCGAGGACGTTCTTTCCTCCATCCACATCGAGGAGCACGAGATCGATGCCCGCGACACCAAGCTTGGTGCCGAGGAAATCACCCGTGACATCCCCAACGTGTCCGAGGAAGTCCTGGCAGGCCTGGACGAGCGTGGCATCATCCACATCGGCGCCGAGGTTGAAGCCGGCGACATCCTGGTCGGCAAGGTCACGCCCAAGGGCGAGACCGAACTGACCCCGGAAGAGCGCCTGCTGCGCGCCATCTTCGGTGAGAAGTCCCGCGAAGTGCGCGACACCTCGCTGAAGGTTCCGCACGGCGAGTCCGGCACCGTGATCGGTGTCCGCGTCTTCGACCGCGACAACGACGACGAGCTGCCCCCCGGCGTCAACCAGCTGGTCCGCGTTTACGTGGCTGCCAAGCGCAAGATCACCGACGGCGACAAGCTCGCCGGCCGTCACGGCAACAAGGGTGTTATCTCCAAGATCCTTCCGATCGAGGACATGCCCTTCCTGGCCGACGGTACCCCCGTTGATATCGTCCTGAACCCGCTGGGTGTTCCGGGCCGTATGAACGTCGGCCAGGTGCTGGAAACGCACCTCGGCTGGGTTGCCAAGACCGGTTGGAAGATCGAAGGCGAGCCCGAGTGGGTCAAGCAGCTGCCGAACCTGCCGCGCGAGAGTGGCTCGACCACCGTCGCAACGCCGGTCTTCGACGGCGCCCGCGAAGAGGAAATCACGGGCCTGCTCGACTCCACCAACGTGACCCGCGACGGCGTCCGCCTGATCAACTCCTCGGGCAAGACCCGCCTGTTCGATGGCCGCTCCGGCGAGCCGTTCCCGGATCCGATCTCGGTCGGCTACATGTACATCCTGAAGCTCCACCACCTGGTGGACGACAAGATCCACGCACGCTCCACCGGCCCGTACTCCATGATCACGCAGCAGCCGCTGGGTGGTAAGGCACAGTTCGGTGGCCAGCGCTTCGGTGAAATGGAAGTGTGGGCGCTCGAGGCTTACGGCGCCGCCTACACGCTCCAGGAGCTCCTCACGATCAAGTCGGATGACATCCATGGCCGTGTGAAGGTCTACGAAGCCATCGTCAAGGGCGAGAACATCCCGGAGCCGGGCGTTCCTGAGTCCTTCAAGGTCTTGATCAAGGAAATGCAGTCGCTGTGCCTGAACGTGGAAGTGCTTTCCACGGACGGAACCACAATTGAAATGCGTGACTCTGATGACGCAGTCTTCACGGCTGCGGAAGAACTGGGCATCGATCTGTCTCGTGCAGAGCCCAGTTCCGTAGAAGAGGTCTAGCAGGGTGTTTACCGGGAAAAGCAAGCGGCCCCGCCGCGCTGACTTTTCCCGGTGAACCTCCTCCCTCTTCCCGTAACCCAAGACTTCAGAATTTAGAGAACAAGAGAGAACAGGGACCATATGTCCAGCGAATCCTCCTTCGGCCTCATGCAGATCGGCCTCGCCACCGCGGAAGACATCCGTGGCTGGTCTTACGGCGAGGTTAAGAAGCCGGAAACCATCAACTACCGCACGCTCAAGCCCGAGAAGGACGGCCTCTTTTGCGAGAAGATCTTCGGCCCGTCCCGCGACTGGGAATGCTACTGCGGTAAGTACAAGCGCGTGCGCTTCAAGGGCATCATCTGCGAGCGGTGTGGCGTTGAGGTCACCCGTGCAAAGGTCCGCCGTGAGCGCATGGGCCACATCGAGCTGGCCGCCCCGGTCACGCACATCTGGTACTTCAAGGGTGTCCCGTCCCGCCTGGGCTACCTCCTTGACCTGGCACCGAAGGACCTCGAAAAGGTCATCTACTTCGCCGCCTACATGATCACGAGCGTCGACGCCGACAGCCGCCACGAAGAACTGCCCAACCTCCAGGTTGAGCACGACATCGAGAAGAAGCAGCTGATCGACAACCGCGACTCGGACATCGCCACGATCGCCCGCGACCTGGAGAACGAGCTCGCCCGTCTCGAAGGCGAAGGCGCCAAGGCTGCCGACAAGAAGAAGGCCCGCGACTCCGCTGACCGCCAGATGGCCAACGTCCGCAAGCGCGCGGATGCGGAAATCGAGCGCCTCGAGCAGGTCTGGGACCGCTTCAAGAACCTGAAGGTCGCCGACCTCGAAGGTGACGAAGGCCTGTACCGTGAACTGCGCGACCGCTACGGCATGTACTTCGAAGGCTCCATGGGTGCCGAGGCCATCAAGAAGCGTCTTGAGAACTTCGACATGCAGGCCGAGTCGGACATGCTGCGCGACATCATCGCCAACGGCAAGGGCCAGCGCAAGACCCGCGCCCTGAAGCGGCTCAAGGTTGTCAACGCTTTCCTGACCACCACCAACAGCCCGCTCGGCATGGTGCTGGACGCCGTCCCGGTGATCCCGCCGGAACTGCGCCCGATGGTCCAGCTGGACGGTGGCCGCTTCGCGACCTCCGACCTCAACGACCTCTACCGCCGCGTGATCAACCGCAACAACCGGCTCAAGCGCCTGCTTGACCTGGGTGCCCCGGAGATCATCGTCAACAACGAGAAGCGCATGCTTCAGGAAGCTGTTGACAGCCTCTTCGACAACGGCCGCCGCGGCCGTCCGGTCACCGGACCGGGCAACCGTCCGCTGAAGTCCCTGAGCGACATGCTCAAGGGCAAGCAGGGCCGTTTCCGCCAGAACCTCCTGGGTAAGCGCGTTGACTACTCGGGCCGTTCGGTGATCGTCGTCGGCCCGCAGCTGAAGCTGCACCAGTGTGGCCTGCCGAAGCAGATGGCCCTGGAGCTCTTCAAGCCGTTCGTGATGAAGCGCCTGGTTGACCTCAACCACGCACAGAACATCAAGTCGGCCAAGCGCATGGTCGAGCGCTACCGCCCGCAGGTCTGGGATGTCCTCGAAGAGATCATCACCGAGCACCCCGTGCTGCTGAACCGTGCACCTACCCTGCACCGTCTCGGCATCCAGGCGTTCGAACCCCAGCTTGTTGAAGGTAAGGCAATCCAGCTTCACCCGCTGGTCTGTGGCGCCTTCAACGCTGACTTCGACGGCGACCAGATGGCAGTCCACCTGCCGCTGAGCCCCGAAGCCCAGGCTGAGGCCCGCATCCTGATGCTGTCTTCGAACAACATCCTGAAGCCCTCCGACGGCCGCCCGGTGACGCTGCCTTCGCAGGATATGATCATCGGCCTCTACCACCTGACCACCAAGCGTGTCGGTTCAGCTGGCGAGGGCCGGATCTTCTCCTCCGTCGCGGAAGCCATCATGGCGTACGACCTGCACGAGCTGCACCTGAACTCCCAGGTCAAGATCCGGCTTGAGGGCTTCGTCCCTTACGCCGGCTGGGAAGCCCCGGAAGGCTACGAGCCGGGTCAGACCGTGCTCGTCCAGACCTCCCTGGGCCAGGTCCTGTTCAACGAGACCCTGCCCGCCGACTACCCGTGGGTTGAGAACGTTGCGGACAAGGGCGAGCTGTCCACGATCGTCAACGACCTCGCCGAGCGCTACCCGAAGGTGATCACAGCGGCAACGCTGGACAACCTGAAGGACGCCGGTTTCTACTGGGCCACCCGGTCCGGCGTCACGGTCGCCATCTCCGACATCGAGGTGCCCAAGGACAAGCCGCGGATCCTCGCCGGCTACGAGACCATGGCTGCCAAGATCCAGGGCCAGTACGACAAGGGCCTGATCGACGACGACGAGCGTCGCCAGGAACTGATCGAGATCTGGAACAAGGCAACGAACGAGATCGCCCAGGTGATGCGTGACAACCTGTCCCCGATGAACACCATCAACCGCATGGTGTCCTCCGGTGCACGTGGTAACTGGATGCAGGTCCGGCAGATCGCGGGTATCCGCGGCCTGGTGGCCAACCCTAAGGGTGAGATCATCCCGCGTCCGATCAAGTCCTCCTACCGCGAGGGCCTGTCGGTGTTGGAATACTTCATCGCCACGCACGGTGCCCGTAAGGGTCTGGCTGACACCGCGCTGCGTACCGCCAACTCGGGTTACCTGACCCGTCGCCTGGTGGACGTCTCGCAGGACGTCATCGTCCGGGAAGAGGACTGCGGCACCGAGCGCGGCCTCATGACCGCCATCGCGGTGGCTGACGCCAACGGCGAGCTGGTCCTGGACGAGAACGTCGAGAACAGCGCGTACGCCCGAACCCTGGCCGTGGATGTCGTTGACTCCAAGGGCAAGGTCCTGGCGGCCGGCGGCACCGACTGCGGCGACGTCGTCATCGCCGAGCTGTTCGCAGCCGGCATCACCGAGGTCAAGGTCCGCTCCGTACTCACCTGTGAGTCCAGCGTCGGAACCTGCGCCCTGTGCTACGGCCGTTCGCTGGCCACGGGTAAGACCGTGGACATCGGTGAGGCAGTGGGCATCATCGCCGCACAGTCCATCGGCGAGCCGGGTACCCAGCTGACCATGCGTACCTTCCACACCGGTGGTGCTGTTTCCTCCAGTGGTGGCGACGACATCACCCAGGGTCTGCCCCGTATCCAGGAGCTCTTCGAAGCCCGTACTCCGAAGGGTGTCGCACCGATTGCTGAAGCAGCCGGCCGCATCACCATCGAAGAGTCCGAGCGCCAGATGCGCCTGGTCATCACCCCGGATGACGGATCCGAAGAGATCGCCTACCCGGTGCTGCGCCGTTCACGTCTTCTGATCGAAGACGGCGAGCACGTCAGCGTCGGACAGAAGCTCATCAACGGTCCGGTCGACCCCAAGCAGGTTCTGCGCATCATGGGCCCCCGTGCCGCGCAGAAGTTCCTGGTGGACGAGGTCCAGGGCGTGTACCGCAGCCAGGGCATCGGTATCCACGACAAGCACGTCGAGGTTATCGTCCGCCAGATGCTGCGCCGCGTCACGGTCATCGAGTCCGGTGACTCGGATCTGCTGCCCGGCGAGCTCGCCGAGCGCAGCCGCTTCGAGGATGCCAACCGCCGCGTGGTCTCCGAGGGCAAGACGCCGGCCTCCGGCCGTCCCGAACTCATGGGCATCACCAAGGCGTCCCTGGCGACCGAGTCCTGGCTGTCCGCAGCTTCCTTCCAGGAGACCACCCGCGTCCTGACGCAGGCGGCCATGGAAGGCAAGAGCGATCCGCTGCTCGGCCTCAAGGAGAACGTCATCATCGGCAAGCTCATCCCGGCCGGCACGGGTCTCCCGCGCTACACCGAGATCACGGTGGAGCCGACTGAAGAAGCAAAGGCCAATCTGTTCACCGGCCCCAGCGCCTTCAGCGACTTCTCCTACGATTCCCTGGGCGGCGACGGAGCTCCTGAGTTCCACGCCATCCCGCTGGATGACTACGACCTGGGCAGCGACTTCCGCTAACCCTTCCTGAAGCATGGCGAGGTCCCGCACCCTGGTTGGGTGTGGGACCTCGCTTGTCTCTTCCCAACTGGCTGGCAGTTGTTGTCGTTTTGAGCGCTCATAACGACAACAACTGCGAGCCAGTTGGGGTGAAACCCCGCCGATTAAGGGCTGGGACCCGTCCGTGTTAGAGTTGAGACTAATTGTTATTGTGGCAGTGGATGAGTGCGCCGGTTGCAGCCGAAAGGCTGGACCAGGACGACGTTTCCGGTTTGCAGGGTTCTTGTGCAACGTATGCCACATTTTTGCATGCCTAGGGGCACTCCAGGATGGAAGTCCGTTGGTCCCGGCGTGCGGTCCGACTATTAAGGCTTCGCCCCTGCTGCTCTGGAGAGAACTTCAAGGCTCGAGCGGCGGGGCGCAGCGACAAGAGAGCGGCTGCCAACGGCCGCTCCGGATAAAACGGAGAACACGAGAGTGCCTACGATTAACCAGCTGGTCCGCAAGGGCCGCACGCCTAAGGTCAAAAAGACCAAGGCTCCCGCGCTTAACGGCAGCCCGATGCGCCGCGGTGTTTGCACCCGCGTCTACACCACCACCCCGAAGAAGCCGAACTCGGCTCTTCGTAAGGTTGCACGTGTGCGCCTCAACGGTGGCGTTGAAGTCACCGCTTACATCCCCGGTGTAGGCCACAACCTCCAGGAGCACTCCATTGTGCTCGTACGTGGCGGCCGGGTTAAGGACCTCCCGGGTGTCCGTTACAAGATCGTCCGTGGCGCCCTCGATACCCAGGGTGTCAAGAACCGTAAGCAGGCTCGTAGCCGCTACGGCGCAAAGATGGAGAAGAAGTAATATGCCTCGCAAGGGTCCGGCCCCCAAGCGGCCGCTAGTCCTAGATCCCGTTTACGGCTCCCCGCTGGTCACTCAGCTGATCAACAAGGTGCTGGTTGACGGCAAGAAGTCCACCGCAGAGCGCATCGTGTACGGCGCCCTCGAAGGTGCCCGTGCCAAGTCCGGCGGCGACCCTGTTGCAGCCCTCAAGAAGGCCATGGAGAACGTCAAGCCTTCCCTCGAGGTCCGCTCCCGCCGCGTCGGTGGCGCCACCTACCAGGTTCCGGTTGAGGTCAAGCCGGGCCGCTCCACCGCCCTCGCCCTCCGCTGGCTCGTTGGCTACTCCAAGGCCCGCCGCGAGAAGACGATGACCGAGCGCCTCCAGAACGAGATCCTGGATGCCTCCAACGGTCTCGGTGCCGCTGTGAAGCGTCGCGAAGACACCCACAAGATGGCCGAGTCCAACAAGGCCTTCGCACACTACCGCTGGTAATACTTCCCGGACGCCGCCGGCTCAACCGAGCCGGCGGCGAACGTGCAGTCTATCCGAAAGGGAGACCCCGTGGCACAGGACGTGCTTACCGACCTCAGCAAGGTCCGCAACATCGGCATCATGGCCCACATCGATGCCGGCAAGACCACTACCACCGAGCGCATTCTGTTCTACACAGGTGTGAACCACAAGATCGGCGAAACCCACGACGGCGCTTCGACGACTGACTGGATGGAACAGGAGAAGGAACGCGGCATCACCATCACGTCTGCCGCCGTGACCTGCTTCTGGGAAAACAACCAGATCAACATCATTGACACCCCCGGACACGTCGACTTCACGGTCGAGGTTGAGCGCTCCCTGCGCGTCCTCGACGGTGCAGTTGCCGTGTTCGACGGCAAGGAAGGCGTGGAGCCGCAGTCCGAGACTGTCTGGCGCCAGGCTGACAAGTACAACGTTCCGCGCATCTGCTTCGTCAACAAGATGGACAAGCTCGGCGCTGACTTCTACTTCACCGTCGACACCATCATCGGCCGCCTCGGTGCCAAGCCCCTGGTCATGCAGCTGCCGATCGGCGCCGAGAACGACTTCGTCGGCGTCGTCGACCTGCTCTACATGCGTGCACTGGTCTGGCCCGGCGACTCCAAGGGTGACGTCACCATGGGCGCCAAGTACGAGATCCAGGAGATCCCGGCTGACCTCAAGGAAAAGGCCGAGGAGTACCGCGCAACGCTCGTCGAGATGGTTGCAGAGTCCTCCGAGGAACTCATGGAGAAATACCTCGAAGGTGAAGAAATCTCCACCGACGAGCTCAAGGCCGGCATCCGCAAGATGACGATCAACTCCGAGCTGTACCCCGTGTTCTGTGGCTCTGCCTTCAAGAACCGCGGTGTCCAGCCCATGCTTGACGCCGTCGTGGACTACCTGCCGAACCCGCTCGACGTCCCGCCGATGATCGGTCACGATCCCCGCGACGAAGAGAAGGAACTGACGCGCAAGCCTTCCTCCGAGGAGCCGTTCTCGGCTTTGGCGTTCAAGATTGCGACCCACCCGTTCTTCGGCCAGCTCACCTTCATCCGCGTGTACTCCGGTCACGTGGAAGCCGGTGCTCAGGTGGTCAACTCCACCAAGGGCAAGAAGGAACGCATCGGCAAGCTGTTCCAGATGCACGCCAACAAGGAAATGCCTGTCGAAGGCGCTACCGCGGGCCACATCTACGCAGCGATCGGGCTGAAGGACACCACCACGGGCGACACCCTGTGTGATTCCAGCAACCAGATTGTCCTTGAGTCCATGAGCTTCCCGGAGCCCGTGATCTCGGTTGCGATCGAGCCGAACACCAAGGGTGACCAGGAGAAGCTCTCCACGGCCATCCAGAAGCTCTCCGCTGAGGACCCGACCTTCCAGGTCTCCCTCAACGTGGACACCGGCCAGACCATCATCGCCGGCATGGGCGAGCTCCACCTGGACATCCTGGTGGACCGCATGCGCCGCGAATTCAAGGTCGAGGCAAACGTGGGCAAGCCCCAGGTTGCTTACCGCGAAACCATCAAGCGTGCTGTAGAGCGTCACGACTACACGCACAAGAAGCAGACCGGTGGTTCCGGCCAGTTCGCAAAGATCCAGATTGCGATCGCTCCGTTGGACACGTCCGAAGGCGAGCTGTACGAGTTCGAGAACAAGGTCACCGGTGGCCGTATCCCGCGCGAATACATTCCGTCTGTTGATGCAGGCATCCAGGATGCACTGAACGACGGCGTCCTGGCCGGTTACCCGGTTGTCGGCATCAAGGCAACGCTGATTGACGGCGCTTACCACGATGTTGACTCTTCGGAAATGGCCTTCAAGATTGCCGGACGTATGGCTTTCAAGGAAGCCGCACGCAAGGCGAACCCCATCCTGCTCGAACCGCTGATGGATGTGGAGGTCCGCACCCCTGAGGAATACATGGGTGAAGTAATCGGTGACCTCAACTCCCGCCGTGGCCAGATGCAGTCCATGGAGGATGCCCAGGGCGTCAAGGTCATCCGTGCGCACGTCCCGCTGTCCGGCATGTTCGGCTACATCGGTGACCTGCGCTCGAAGACCCAGGGCCGCGCTGTGTACTCCATGACGTTCCACAGCTACGCCGAGGTCCCGAAGGCGTTTGCCGACGAGATCATCCAGAAGAACCGCGGCGAGTAGTCCGTAGGACTCTTCAACGCAACAAACTCGGGTGCGTCTCCGATTCCGGAGATTCCCCTGGTGCTGGTGGCCGGATCCGGCCACCAGCACCGACAGGCTCGAGGGACTAGTATTAGTTCCTGAATCTGCAATTTCACCAATCCAAAGCCCCCCAAGTAGACTTACCGGAGTTTCTGCCGCGACAAGCGCGGTCGAAGGGTAAGTCATTTGAAAACGTTCTAGGAGGAACCTGTGGCAAAGGCAAAGTTCGAGCGGACTAAGCCGCACGTTAACATCGGCACCATTGGTCACGTTGACCACGGTAAGACGACGTTGACGGCCGCGATTTCCAAGGTGCTGTACGACAAGTACCCGACTCTCAACGAGCAGCGCGACTTCGCGTCTATTGACTCTGCTCCCGAAGAGCGTCAGCGCGGCATTACCATCAACATCTCCCACGTTGAGTACCAGACCGAGAAGCGCCACTACGCACACGTAGACGCTCCGGGTCACGCTGACTACATCAAGAACATGATCACCGGTGCTGCACAGATGGACGGTGCAATCCTCGTGGTTGCCGCCACTGACGGCCCGATGGCTCAGACCCGCGAGCACGTTCTGCTCGCCCGCCAGGTTGGCGTTCCCTACCTGCTGGTCGCGCTGAACAAGTCGGACATGGTCGATGACGAAGAGCTCCTCGACCTCGTCGAAATGGAAGTTCGCGAGCTGCTTTCGGCTCAGGGCTTCGATGGCGATGAGGCTCCGGTTGTTCGCGTTTCCGGTCTGAAGGCTCTCGAAGGCGACCCGGTGTGGGTCAAGTCCGTCGAGGACCTCATGGAAGCTGTCGACAACTCCGTGCCGGACCCGGTACGTGACCGTGACAAGCCGTTCCTGATGCCGATCGAAGATGTCTTCACGATCACCGGCCGTGGCACCGTTGTAACGGGCCGCGCCGAGCGTGGAACCCTCGCCATCAACTCGGAGGTCGAGATCGTCGGCATCCGCCCGGTCCAGAAGACCACGGTTACCGGTATCGAGATGTTCCACAAGCAGCTCGACGAAGCATGGGCCGGCGAGAACTGTGGCCTCCTGCTCCGCGGCCTGAAGCGCGATGACGTAGAGCGTGGCCAGGTTGTCGTCAAGCCGGGTTCCATTACCCCGCACACCGACTTCGAGGCCAACGTCTACATCCTGTCCAAGGACGAAGGCGGGCGTCACAACCCGTTCTACTCCAACTACCGCCCGCAGTTCTACTTCCGCACCACGGACGTAACCGGCGTTATCACCCTGCCGGAAGGCACGGAAATGGTTATGCCTGGCGACAACACTGAGATGACCGTTGCGCTCATCCAGCCCATCGCCATGGAAGAGGGCCTCGGCTTCGCTATCCGCGAAGGCGGCCGCACCGTTGGTTCGGGACGCGTTACCAAGATCCTCAAGTAACAACTTGCTGATCTGTGTTTAGATCTCCGATCGGTTTGGCCGCCAGACGGTCGCCGTGAAGTGTGGAACAGCCCCGCTGCATTGCAGCGGGGCTGTTCTTTTTTCGTTGTGCCCATGCCGGTTCATTCTTGGCTGTATTTTCTTGTTACGGTTGCAAGATCAGCCGTGTTCGAGATGGAAGGGAGTCCGGCATGGAATGGCTAATTTTCCTCGTGCTGGCGGTGGCCGTCGTCGCAGGTGTCTTCTGGGCAAGAAAGCATTTCCGCAAGGAAATTGAGCGTGCCAAGCGCATCAACCGCGCGAATAAGAACCAGTAGCCCCGCGCGTCCGGCGGCCCACGGCTGCCGGCGCGTCAGGCCTGCCGGGCCCGGCTGAGCGCCTGGTACCAGTAGTACGAATCCTTGGGCGTGCGCTTGAGGGTCTCAAAATCGACGTGCACCAGGCCGAAGCGCTGCGAGTAGCCGGCCGCCCACTCGAAGTTGTCCATCAGGGTCCACACGTAGTAGCCCAGCAGTTCAACGTCCTCGGCGATCCCGCCCGGGCCGGTCGCTTCGAGGGCCTGGCTGAGGTGGGCCGCAATGTAGCTGATCCGCTGGGTGTCCGGGATGGGCCCCGTGACATGGTCCGGTTCCGGGAAGCTGGCGCCGCTTTCCGTGATGTACACCGGAGGCAGGGCCTCCTGGTACCGGTCTTTGAGTTCCCGCAGCAGAATCCCCAGGTGATGGGGGGCCACCGGCCAACCGAATCCGGTGGTTCCATTTTCAGGGTAGCCCACCTCGTGGAAGGGCAACCGCGCAACGTCCTTGTGGGTATTCGCCGGGATGGCAATGGCTCCGTGCCCCCAAGCGACCTTGACCGGGAAGTAGTAGTTGAGGCCGTAGAAGTCCAGGGGCTGGTGGATGGTCCTCAGGTCATCGTCGGAAATCCTGCCGAGTGTACGGAGCCACGGACGCGCCACTACGGGCAAGGAGGGATAGCGCCCCAGTAACACCGGATCCGCGTAGATCCTGTTCATGAGCAGGTCATAAAGCTTTGCCACGATCCTGTCCCGGGGCTTTCGGCTGGCCGGGCGGACGGGGGAGTGCAGGTTCGTAACCCCCACGGCACCCTTGACCCCTGCAGCACGCAGGGCCTGTACGGCCAGACCGTGGGCCAGGAGCTGATGGTGGACTGACGGGACGGCGTCGAACATCAGGGCCTTCCCCGGCGCGTGGGTTCCCAAGGCATAGCCGTTGAGGGTCACCGAGACAGGTTCGTTGAGAGTCACCCACTGGGCAACGCGGTCGCCGAAGCGTTTGCCGGCCGCCGCGCTGTACTCGGCGAAGCGTTCCGCCGTCGAGCGGTTCATCCAGCCGCCGCGGTGTTCCAGGGGGAGCGGCGTGTCCCAATGGTAGAGGGTGGCCATGGGGGAGATGCCCGCCGCGAGCAGCTGGTCAATCAGCCGGTCGTAGAAATCGAGCCCCTCCGGGTTGAACGGACCGGTACCATCCGGCTGGATCCGCGGCCAGGAGATGGAGAAACGGTAGGAGTCGATGCCGAGGTCACGCATCAGCTCGACGTCTTCCGGCGCACGGTTGTAGTGGTCGCAGGCCACCGCGGGGGAATGCCCGTCCACGATGCTGCCGGGCTTCTCGGCGAAGGCGTCCCAGCCGGAGGGGCCGCGGCCGCCTGCCGAGAGGGCGCCCTCGATCTGGAAGGCGGCGGAAGCCACTCCGAGCTTGAAGCCGGGGCTCAGGCGCGCGGCAAGGGCCTGCACTGCTACAGAATCCTGCACAGTCATCCCTCTATCATCCATTCGATAGTTGCTGAAGGCAATGAGCGGGCACTTTCGCCGCGCGATTCCCGCAGCGGCCCGGGGGCCGCCGAGGGCCTTCGTGCAGGCCCTGATTCGCTTCTGTCCGTTATTTCCGGCATACTAGATGAGTTGTTCAAGCGCTCCTTCGCGTCCCGATCCGGATAATGCCGGGTGTCAGGGTCCAGGTAGGAGACCAAACATAACCCTCCCCATGGAACTGCGGGCGAGTACGCGTGCAAAAGCGCGACACGCCCGACCGCGGGGGTCGGTTACGCCGGCAGGTTGAGGAACCCGGATTCTTCCGGATTCAGGTTGTGCGGCGGGTGGCAGTTACGACTTCAATTGCTTCGGCAGCCACATGCAACACGCAAGTAAACAGAGCAGCCCGAACTGGAGCGGCACTAACTGAAAGAGAGTCAGGCGACATGGCGGGACAAAAAATCCGCATCCGGCTGAAGTCATACGACCACGAGGTCATTGACTCTTCAGCACGGAAGATCGTTGAGACGGTCACGCGCGCAGGCGCCACGGTGGTTGGCCCTGTGCCGCTGCCGACGGAGAAGAACATCTACTGCGTCATCCGCTCTCCGCACAAGTACAAGGACAGCCGTGAGCACTTCGAAATGCGTACTCACAAGCGTCTGATCGACATCATCGACCCCACGCCCAAGGCTGTTGATTCGCTGATGCGTCTCGACCTGCCGGCCGACGTGAACATCGAAATCAAGCTGTAGGGAGGTGCTGAGAGACTATGACCGCAACCCGTAACGTAAAGGGCCTGCTGGGCACGAAGCTCGGCATGACCCAGGTCTGGGACGAGAACAACAAGCTCATCCCCGTCACTGTGGTCCAGGCTGACTCGAACGTCATCACGCAGCTGCGCAATGCAGAGACTGATGGCTATGTCGCCGTTCAGATCGGCTACGGCCAGATCGATCCCCGCAAGGTCACCAAGCCGCTGGCTGGTCACTTTGAAAAGGCAGGCGTCACGCCTCGCCGCCACGTCGTAGAGCTGCGCACTGCAGATGCTGACTCTTACGAGCTGGGCCAGGAGCTCTCCGTTGAGCTCTTCGAAGCCGGCCAGAAGATCGACGTCGTTGGCACCACCAAGGGTAAGGGCTTCGCCGGTGTTATGAAGCGTCACGGCTTCCACGGCGTTGGAGCTTCCCACGGTGCCCACAAGAACCACCGTAAGCCCGGTTCTATCGGTGGCGCATCCACCCCGAGCCGCGTCTTCAAGGGCATGAAAATGGCCGGCCGCATGGGCGCCGTTCGTCACACCACGCTGAACCTCACGGTCCACGCGGTTGACGTCGAGAAGTCGCTGCTCCTGATCAAGGGCGCCGTTCCCGGCGCCCGCGGCCAGGTCGTACTCGTACGCACCGCCGTGAAGGGAGCCTAGTTCAATGACTAGCACTGTCAAGGTTGACCTGCCTGCAGAGATCTTCGACGTACAGACCAACGTGCCGCTGCTGCACCAGGTCGTCGTCGCCCAGCTCGCTGCTGCTCGCCAGGGTACCCACAAGACCAAGACCCGCGCCGAGGTTTCCGGTGCAGGTCGCAAGCCGTTCAAGCAGAAGGGCACCGGCCGCGCCCGTCAGGGTTCAATCCGTGCTCCTCACATGACCGGTGGTGGCGTTGTCCACGGCCCCACGCCGCGTGACTACAGCCAGCGCACCCCCAAGAAGATGATTGCTGCTGCACTGCGCGGCGCTCTCTCTGACCGCGCACGCAACGGCCGCATCCACGTTATTGCTGAACTGGTCGCCGGCACCAAGCCGTCCTCCAGCGCCGCGCTGGCAACTCTGCGAGGTGTCTCCGAGCGCAAGAACCTGCTCGTCGTCATCGAGCGCGCCAACGATGTTGCTGCACTCTCCGTGCGCAACCTCACGGATGTTCACGTTCTGTACGCAGACCAGCTGAACACCTACGACGTACTCGTTTCGGATGACGTCGTCTTCACCAAGGCTGCCTACGAAGCATTCGTTGCTGACCGGGCAGTGGCAAAGAACGAGGAGGATGCCAAGTGAGTGCAGCCACCATCAAAGACCCGCGCGACGTCGTGCTTGCACCGGTCGTCTCGGAAAAGAGCTACGGCCTGATCGATGAGGGCAAGTACACCTTCCTGGTGGACCCCCGCTCGAACAAGACCGAGATCAAGCTGGCCGTGGAGAAGATTTTCTCCGTCAAGGTCGACTCGATCAACACCATCAACCGTGCCGGTAAGCGCAAGCGCACCAAATTCGGATGGGGTACCCGCAAGAACACCAAGCGTGCAATTGTGAGCCTCAAAGAAGGCACTATCGACATCTTCGGCGGTCCGCTCTCGTAGCGGAGACCACTTTAACGAGGAAATAAATTATGGGAATCCGTAAATATAAGCCGACTACCCCGGGCCGTCGCGGCTCGAGCGTAGCGGACTTCACTGAAATCACGCGGTCGACGCCGGAAAAGTCGTTGGTTCGTCCCCTCCCGAAAAAGGGTGGACGTAACAACACCGGTAAGATCACGACCCGTCACAAGGGTGGTGGCCACAAGCGCCAGTACCGTCTGATCGACTTCCGTCGCCACGACAAAGACGGCGTCAACGCCCGCGTTGCCGAAATTGAGTACGATCCGAACCGTACGGCTCGCATCGCCCTCCTGCACTACATTGATGGCACCAAGCGGTACATCATTGCCCCGAACAAGCTGGCCCAGGGTGACACGGTAGAGGCAGGTGCCGACGCTGACATCAAGCCCGGCAACAACCTTCCGCTGCGCAACATCCCGGTCGGTACCGTAATCCACGCAGTCGAACTGCGTCCGGGTGGCGGCGCCAAGATGGGCCGCTCCGCCGGCGCATCGATCCAGCTCGTGGCAAAGGAAGGCCGTTTCGCCCAGCTGCGTCTGCCTTCCGGCGAAATCCGCAACGTTGACGTGCGCTGCCGAGCAACCGTCGGCGAGGTCGGCAACGCCGAGCAGTCGAACATCAACTGGGGCAAGGCCGGCCGCATGCGCTGGAAGGGCGTCCGCCCGACCGTCCGTGGTGTCGCGATGAACCCGGTCGACCACCCCCACGGTGGTGGCGAGGGTAAGACGTCCGGTGGACGTCACCCCGTCAACCCGAACGGTAAGCGCGAAGGCCGCACCCGCCGTCCCAACAAAGAGAGCGACAAGCTTATTGTTCGTCGCCGTCGTACTGGCAAGAACAAGCGATAGGAGCCTGGACACATGCCACGCAGCCTGAAAAAAGGTCCTTTCGTTGACCAGCACCTCTTTGTAAAGGTAGCCAGGGAAAACGAAAAGGGCACCAAGAACGTCATCAAGACCTGGTCCCGCCGCTCGATGATCGTCCCCGACATGCTCGGCCACACGATCGCCGTGCACGACGGACGCAAGCACATCCCGGTGTTTGTCACCGAGTCAATGGTCGGGCACAAGCTCGGCGAATTCGCTCAAACGCGGACATTCCGCGGCCATGTCAAGGACGACCGTAAGGGCAAGCGCCGCTAGGCGCCTGCACTTACGTCATAGACGAGAGAAGGAAAGCAATGGAAGCCAAGGCAATTGCGCGTCATATCCGCGTAACGCCTATGAAGGCCCGGCGCGTCGTCAACCTTGTTCGTGGTAAGCAAGCGAATGAGGCTCTGGCAATTCTGAAGTTTGCCCCCCAGGCAGCTTCGGAGCCGGTATTCAAGGTAGTACAGTCAGCAATCTCCAACGCCCGGGTCCTCGCGGACCGCGACGGTGTGGCGTTTGACGAAGGTGACCTCATCATCAGCGAAATGTATGTTGATGAAGGCCCGACCATGAAGCGGTTCCAGCCGCGAGCCCAGGGTCGTGCATTTCAGATCAAGAAGCGCACGAGCCACATCACCGTGGTAGTTGCTACCCCGGAGAAAGAGGAGGCTCGCTAAGTGGGACAGAAAGTTAACCCGCACGGGTTCCGACTCGGCATCACCACCGATCACGTATCGCACTGGTTTGCCGACAGCACCAAGGCCGGCCAGCGGTACAAGGACTTCGTCCGCGAAGACATCCGTATCCGCCAGCTCATGTCCACGGGCATGGAGCGCGCCGGTATCGCCAAGGTTGAAATCGAGCGCACCCGCGACCGTGTCCGTGTGGATATCCACACGGCACGTCCGGGCATCGTGATCGGCCGCCGCGGTGCAGAAGCAGACCGCATCCGCGGCGAGCTCGAAAAGCTCACCGGCAAGCAGGTGCAGCTGAACATCCTCGAGGTCAAGAACCCCGAGATGGAAGCCCAGCTTGTTGCCCAGGGCGTTGCTGAGCAGCTGACTTCCCGCGTGGCTTTCCGCCGTGCGATGAAGAAGGCCATGCAGTCCGCACAGCGTGCCGGGGCCAAGGGCATCCGGATCGCTTGCTCGGGTCGACTGGGCGGCGCAGAAATGTCCCGCTCGGAGTTCTACCGCGAAGGCCGTGTGCCCCTGCACACCCTCCGCGCGAACATCGACTACGGCTTCTACGAGGCCAAGACCACCTTCGGCCGCATCGGCGTGAAGGTCTGGATCTACAAGGGTGATGTCACCGCCAAGGAACTGGCGCAGCAGCAAGCTGCTGCTCCGTCCCGCGGCCGTGGTGCCAGCGACCGCCCGGGCCGCCCCGGTGGCGCCGGCGCTGACCGTGGTGACCGCCGTCGTCGCACCGACCGCCCGGCCGAGGCTGCACCCGCTGCTGCCGAAGCTCCGGCTGTTGAAGCCGCTGCCGCAGGCACGGCGCAGTCAGTAGAAGGAGGACAGGCTTAAATGCTTATCCCACGTCGAGTCAAGCACCGTAAGCAGCACCACCCGGGCCGTTCCGGCGCTGCTACGGGCGGCACCAAGGTCTCCTTCGGTGAGTGGGGTATCCAGGCTCTGAGCCCGGCATACGTCACGAACCGTCAGATCGAATCTGCCCGTATTGCGATGACCCGCCACATCAAGCGTGGCGGCAAGGTCTGGATCAACATCTACCCGGACCGTCCGCTGACGAAGAAGCCTGCTGAAACCCGCATGGGTTCCGGTAAGGGTTCTCCGGAATGGTGGGTATCCAACGTCAAGCCGGGCCGGGTTCTCTTTGAGATCTCCGGCGTCGAGGAATCGGTAGCTCGCGAGGCCCTGCGCCTGGCAATCCACAAGCTCCCGTTGAAGGCACGCATTCTGCGTCGCGAAGGTGGTGAATAGAAATGGCAATAGGATCCAAGGAACTGGCATCCGCACAGCTGGACGGTTTCGACAACGAGCGACTCGTTGAAGAACTCCGCAAGGCCAAGGAAGAGCTGTTCAACCTGCGTTTCCAGTCCGCCACCGGCCAGCTGGAGAACCACGGTCGCCTGCGCGCGGTAAAGAAGGACATCGCACGCATCTACACCGTTCTCCGTGAGCGCGAGCTGGGCATTCGTGCCGAGGTTGCCGCACCGGTTGTGGAAGCCAAGGAAGAAAAGAAGTCCAAGAAGTCCGCAGCCAAGGCTGAGAAGGCTGAAAAGCCGGCCGAGGCTGAGACTGAGGAGGACGCCAAGTGAGTGAAAAGGACGAGAACGTGACGGAATCTGTTTCCGGCGCAGCTACGGCTGACGAGCGCGGTGACCGTAAGACGAAGCGCGGCTACGTGGTCTCGGACAAGATGGAAAAGACCATCGTTGTCCAGGTCGAGGACCGTGTGAAGCACGCCCTCTACGGCAAGGTCCTGCGCCGCAACACGAAGATCAAGGCTCACGACGAAGAGAACAGCGCCGGCATCGGCGACCTCGTTCTCCTCGCCGAGACCCGCCCGCTCTCCGCTACCAAGCGGTGGCGTCTGGTGGAGATCCTCGAGAAGGCCAAGTAACACCTGCGGCCCCGCTGTAAGCGGATGCTGTCCAGAGTCCCCCGTTCCCTTCTGGGAGCGGGGGTTTCTGCGTTCCTGGCGGAGCCAGAAGACTTCGGGCTGACCGCAAAGCCCACGCCCGACGGCGGCCGGCCGGCACCGCCGTCGTCCCGGGGCTGTGATATGGGACTGCGCCTAAAACGTGCTAGGATTTTGAGTTTGTATGGCGCCGTTTGTGCGCCGTCAGTAAACCTCGTAAACAATCGTGCCACGGCATAGTGCCCCCTCGCGCCCCGACTCGTCGGAACCGCCTGGGAAGCAAATGTTTTTGGCACGGGCGTTTAGGCCTGGTCTGGCAAAATCCAGGCAGGTCAAGAGACACCCCGATCAACCGTTCCGCAAGGCTCATTCCGTAGGAAGATTTTCGGTCTGAGAACCAGCGCGACGCAAGGAGTAAATAGTGATTCAGCAGGAGTCGCGACTCAAGATCGCCGACAACACGGGTGCTAAGGAAATTCTTACCATTCGCGTTCTCGGTGGATCTGGCCGTCGCTACGCAGGCATTGGCGACGTTATCGTCGCTACCGTCAAGGACGCAATTCCGGGCGGCAACGTAAAGAAGGGCGACGTCGTCAAGGCTGTCATCGTCCGTACCAAGAAGGAACGCCGCCGTGCGGATGGTTCCTATATCAAGTTTGACGAGAACGCAGCTGTGATCCTGAAGGCTGACGGTGACCCCCGCGGTACCCGTATCTTCGGACCGGTTGGTCGTGAACTTCGTGACAAGAAGTTCATGAAGATCGTTTCTCTGGCTCCGGAGGTGCTTTAGTCCATGGCTAAAATCAAAAAGGGTGACCTGGTTCAGGTCATCACTGGCGCCAAGGCTGAGCGCGGCGGCGACCGTGGCAAGCAGGGCAAGGTTCTGCGCGTTTTCCCGGAGACCAACCGCTTGCTGGTCGAAGGCATTAACCGCGTAACCAAGCACACCAAGGTCGGTCAGTCGCAGCGCGGCACCAAGACCGGCGGCATCGAGGTCGTTGAGGCTACGATCCACATCTCCAACGTGGCTCTGGTTGACCCGTCCACCAAGAAGCCCACCCGCGTCGGTTTCCGCACCGAGACCGTTGAGCGCGATGGCGTGAAGCGCGAAGTGCGTGTCCGCGTGGCCAAGAGCTCAGGGAAGGACATCTAATGACTGAGACTCTCGAGACTCCGGCAAGCAAGATCGTTCCTCGTCTGAAGACCAAGTACGCGGATTCCATCAAGGGCTCGCTCGTTGAGGAATTCAAGTACCAGAACGTCAACCAGGTTCCCCGCCTGGTGAAGGTCGTTGTGAACATGGGTGTTGGAGATGCCGCCAAGGACTCCAAACTGATCGACGGCGCTGTCCGCGATCTGACCCTGATCACCGGCCAGAAGCCGCAGGTAACCAAGGCCCGCAAGTCGATCGCACAGTTCAAGCTGCGCGAAGGCATGCCGATCGGTGCACACGCAACTCTGCGTGGGGACCGCATGTGGGAATTCCTGGACCGTCTGGTCACGCTGGCTCTGCCGCGTATCCGTGACTTCCGTGGCCTCAGCGGCAAGCAGTTCGACGGCAACGGCAACTACACCTTCGGTCTGACCGAGCAGGTTATGTTCCACGAGATCGACCAGGATTCCATCGACCGCGTACGCGGCATGGACATCACTGTCGTGACCACTGCCAAGACCGACGACGAAGGCCGCGCGCTGCTCAAGGCGCTTGGCTTCCCGTTCAAGACCGAAGATTAATCTAGCTACGTAAAAGGTCCGTCCGCGCTGAGCCCGAATTATTTTCGGGACAAGCAGCACGGCGGAAACCGTTATGAGGAAGGGCAAGAGCCCACCATGACAATGACAGATCCCGTCGCAGACATGCTTACGCGTCTGCGCAACGCAAACTCGGCATACCACGATTCCGTGTCTATGCCGTACAGCAAGCTCAAGGCACGCGTTGCCGACATCCTGAAGGCTGAAGGTTACATCGCCTCCTGGAAAGAAGAAGACGCTGAAGTCGGCAAGAAGCTGACTCTCGAGCTCAAGTTCGGTCCGAACCGCGAGCGTTCAATCGCTGGTGTTCGTCGTATTTCCAAGCCGGGACTGCGCGTTTACGCAAAGTCCACCAACCTGCCGCACGTGCTCGGTGGCCTGGGTGTCGCAATCCTGTCCACCTCTTCCGGCCTCTTGACTGACAAGCAGGCCGGCAAGAAGGGCGTGGGCGGCGAAGTCCTCGCTTACGTCTGGTAACGGGAAAGGAAGAGAATAATGTCACGTATTGGACGTCTCCCCATCACCGTTCCTGCCGGCGTTGAGGTCAAGGTTGACGGCTCTGTCGTCAGCGTCAAGGGTTCCAAAGGCGAGCTGAGCCACACTGTGCCCAGCCCGATCGAGGTATCCCTGGAAGAAGGCACCCTGACTGTCGCCCGCCCGAACGACGAGCGCGCCTCACGTTCGCTGCACGGCCTGACCCGCACCCTGATCGCGAACATGATCCAGGGTGTCACCGCAGGCTACGAGAAGAAGCTTGAAATCGTCGGTACCGGTTACCGCGTTCAGGCTAAGGGTTCTGACCTGGAGTTCGCTCTCGGCTACAGCCACCCGGTCAACGTCTCGGCACCGAACGGCATCACCTTTGCAGTTGAGACCCCGACCAAGCTCTCTGTTTCAGGTATCTCCAAGCAGCAGGTCGGCGAGGTTGCTGCCAACATTCGCAAGCTGCGGAAGCCGGACCCCTACAAGGGCAAGGGCATCCGTTACGCAGGCGAAGTCATCCGCCGCAAGGTCGGAAAGGCTGGTAAGTAACCATGGCGATCGCAATTAACAAGAAGCGTACGAACAAGAGCAAGTCTGCCCAGCGCAGCCGCCGCCAGCTTCGTATCCGCAAGCGCATCTCCGGAACGGCTGTACGTCCTCGTCTGGTCGTCAACCGTTCCGCACGCCACATCTTCGTCCAGGTTGTCGATGACACCAAGGGCCTGACTGTAGCGAGCGCCTCCACCTTGGAAGCCGACCTTCGTGCCTTCGACGGTGACAAGACCGCCAAGGCCAAGCGCGTTGGCGAACTGGTTGCCGGGCGTGCCAAGGCTGCCGGTATCGAAGCAGTTGTCTTCGACCGCGGTGGTAACAAGTACCACGGCCGGATCGCCGCCGTCGCTGACGGCGCCCGTGAAGGTGGGCTGTCACTGTGACCGAAAATAACGAAAAGGACATTCAGGTGACTGAAGCTGTAGCTGCTCCGGCGACTGAGACCGCTGCGCCTGCTACCACCGACGGCGCCCGTGGTGGCGCTGCTCGTCGTGGCGAGCGCGGCGACCGCGGCCAGGGCCGTGGCGACCGTGGTGGCCGTGGTGGCCGCGATGGCGGCCGCGAAGCCGAAAAGAGCCAGTTCGTAGAGCGCGTCGTAACCATCAACCGTGTTTCCAAGGTCGTCAAGGGTGGTCGTCGCTTCAGCTTCACCGCCCTCGTCGTCGTCGGTGACGGCAACGGTATGGTCGGCGTCGGCTACGGCAAGGCCAAGGAAGTTCCTGCCGCCATCGCGAAGGGCGTCGAAGAGGCCAAGAAGTCCTTCTTCCGCGTTCCCCGCATCGGCAGCACCATCCCGCACCGTGTCCAGGGTGAAGCCGCCGCAGGCGTCGTCATGCTGCGTCCGGCTTCCGCCGGTACCGGTGTTATTGCCGGCGGTCCGGTCCGTGCAGTCCTGGAGTGCGTGGGCATCCACGACATCCTCTCCAAGTCGCTCGGTTCCTCCAACGCCATCAACATCGTTCACGCGACCGTTGACGCGCTGAAGCGCCTCGAAGAGCCGGCAGCAGTGGCAGCACGCCGCGGCCTCCCGCTCGACGAGATCGCCCCGCCGGCAATGGTGAAGGCGCTTTTGAACCAGAAGGCAGGTGTCTGAGTTATGGCTAAGAACGTGCTTGTCTCCGACGCGCAGTTGGAGATCACTCAGATCAAGTCCGCCATTGGCGGCAAGCAGAACCAGCGCGACACCCTGCGGTCCCTCGGCCTGAAGCGGATCGGGCACACCGTTGTCCGCACCGCCGACGCCGTGACCGTCGGAATGCTCAACACGGTTCCGCACCTGACAAAGGTAGAGGAGGCGAAGTAAATGGCAGAGAAGAACACCGCCGAAAAGGCACAGGGCGCCGCTGCTGAGAAGCAGAACGCACTGAAGGTTCACCACCTGCGTCCCGCCCCGGGTGCCAAGACCGCCAAGACCCGTGTTGGTCGTGGTGAAGGTTCCAAGGGTAAGACCGCCGGTCGCGGTACCAAGGGCACGAAGGCCCGTTACCAGATCAAGGCTGGCTTTGCCGGCGGCCAACTGCCGCTGCACATGCGCCTGCCGAAGCTGCGCGGCTTCAAGAACCCATTCCGGGTTGAGTACCAGGTTGTAAACCTGGACAAGCTCAACGAGCTGTTCCCGGAAGGTGGCGCAGTCACCGTGGAGAACCTTGTCGAAAAGGGTGCCGTTCGCAAGAACCAGCCCGTCAAGGTGCTGGGCACCGGCGACATCACCGTCAAGGTTGACGTCACCGTCCACAAATTCTCGGCCAGTGCCGCAGAAAAGATTGAAGCAGCAGGCGGAACCACCACCGCCCTCTAACGAGGCGGCGGGGCAACTGCCCGTTGTTGAAACTCCCGGTACCAGGGGCCTAGGCCCCGGGGCCGGGAGTTTTTTTGATTTTCGGGCCCTGCCGATTGCCCGCAGGGCGCATCCACCCGTTAGACTCGGTTGTTGGCTTCATTTGACCTGTCTCACACGACTTTACTTATTCATCAGGAGGACGCTTGCTTAGCGCATTTGGCCGGGCCTTTCGCACGCCTGATCTGCGACGCAAGTTGTTGTTCACGCTGGCAATCATCACAATCTTCCGCTTGGGTGCCAAAATCCCCTCGCCTGGTGTGAACTACCAGAATGTCCAGCAATGCTTGCAGAACGGTCAGACCTCAGGCGGTATCTACCAGCTCGTCAACCTGTTCAGCGGCGGTGCGTTGCTGCAGGTCTCGATCTTCGCCCTCGGGATCATGCCGTACATCACGGCGAGCATCATCGTGCAGCTGCTCCGGGTGGTCATTCCCCGGTTCCAGATCCTCTATGAGGAAGGCGCTTCCGGTCAGTCAAAGCTGACGCAGTACACGCGCTACCTCACGATCGCACTGGGCCTCCTGAACGCCACCACGCTGGTGTCGTTGGCCCGTTCCGGGCAGTTGCTGCCGAACTGCCAGCTGCCGATCATCCCTGACACTTCCATCATCACCACGATCCTGATCATCATCACGCTGACGGCCGGCACCGGCCTGATCATGTGGATGGGCGAGCTCGTGACGGAGAAGGGCGTGGGCAACGGCATGTCGCTGCTCATCTTCACCGCCATCGCCGCAGGATTCCCGGGATCGCTCGGCGCCATCTGGACCTCGCAGGGTCCCGGCACCTTCTTTATGGTCCTTGTGATCGGCCTGCTCACCGTGGCCCTCGTGGTCTTCGTGGAGCAGTCCCAGCGCCGCATCCCGGTGCAGTACGCCAAGCGTATGATCGGCCGCCGCACGGTGGGCGGCACCAGCACCTACATCCCCATCAAGGTCAATATGGCCGGCGTCATTCCGGTCATCTTCGCCTCCTCCATGCTGTACCTGCCGGGCCTGATCTCCCAGTTCAACCAGCCGAAGCCCGGCGAGTCGATCGCGCCCTGGGTTGAGTGGATCAACAACAACCTGACCCGCGGCGACCACCCGATCTACATGGCGCTCTACTTCGCCATGATTGTGTTCTTTACTTACTTCTATGTTTCGATCACTTTCAACCCTGAAGAAGTTTCTGACAACATGAAGAAGTACGGCGGCTTCATTCCGGGTATCCGTGCCGGTAAGCCGACCGCGGACTACCTGCAGTATGTGCTTTCCAGGATCACCCTCCCCGGTGCCATGTACCTGGGCTTTGTGGCACTGATCCCGCTGGTCGCACTGGTGCTGATCAATGCCAACCAGAACTTCCCGTTCGGTGGCACCTCGATCCTGATCATGGTCGGCGTAGGTTTGGAGACCGTCAAGCAGATTGACGCGCAGCTACAGCAGCGTCACTACGAAGGGCTTTTGCGATGACGAGAATGTTGATTATCGGACCTCCCGGATCCGGCAAGGGAACGCAGGCGGAACGCATTTCGGAGCGCCTCGGCGTCGTTGCGATCTCCACCGGCGACATCTTCCGTGCCAACGTCAAAGGTGAGACGCCGTTGGGCCTCGAAGCCAAGAAGTACATGGACGCGGGCGACTTCGTTCCGGACAGCGTGACGAACAAGATGGTCCGCGACCGCCTCAGCGAGGACGACGTCGAAAACGGCTTTCTGCTGGACGGCTACCCCCGCACCACCGCGCAGGTGGACTACCTCGACGCGATCCTGGCCGACGGCGACCAGAAGCTCGACGTCGTCCTGCAGCTCACGGCCGATGACGAGGAACTCGTCGCCCGCCTCCTGGGCCGTGCCAAGGAAACCGGCCGCAGCGATGACAACGAGGCCGTCATCCGCCACCGCCTCGACCTGTACCACGGCCAGACGGAAGCCGTGGTCGCCAAGTACGCCGACCGCGGCATCCTGACCCGGGTCGACGGCATCGGCGGCATGGACGAGGTCACCGACCGCGTCATGCAGGCCATCAAAGAGGCCCAGTCGGCCTGAGCGAGGCATTCGACCTTTGAGGCCCCTCCCGGACCCCCGGGAGGGGCCTCAGCCATTTGGCCGCGCGCAGCCCCAGCCGGCAAGCAGCGCGGCCCCACTGAAAGTCCACTGAAAGGGAGCTGCAGATGGCCTTCGGCCAGCCCCGCATCGAATACAAGACCAACGCCCAGATGCGCACCATGCACGAGTCCGGGCTGGTGCTCAGCCGTGCCCTCGATGCCGCGGTGGCGGCAGCCGCGCCCGGAAAGACCACCCGGGACCTCGACGCCGTGTTCGCTGCCGTCCTCCAGGATGCCGGGGCCACGTCCAACTTCCTCGGCTACCACGGCTTTCCGGCCACCATCTGCACTTCGGTCAACGAGGAAGTGGTGCACGGCATACCGGGGGACCGGGTGTTGCGAGACGGTGACATCATCTCGATTGACGGCGGCGCCATCCTGGACGGCTGGCACTCCGACTCGGCCCGGACTGTGATCGTCGGGACCGCCGATCCGGAAGACCAGCGGCTCTCCGACGTTACGGAAGCGGCGATGTGGCACGGCATAGCCGCCCTCGCCACCGGCAAGTTCATCGGCGACATCGGCTGCGCCGTGGATGACTATGTCTCCTCCGTCCCGGGGAAGCCGCTGGGGATCCTGGAGGACTATGTGGGCCACGGGATCGGCTCGGAGATGCACATGGCCCCGGACGTGCCGAACTACCGGACCAGCCAGCGCGGACCGAAGATCCGGCCCGGCTTGTGCCTCGCGATCGAACCCATGCTGGTGCGCGGAAGCATCGACACGGCCGTCCTGGCTGATGACTGGACCGTGGTCACCACCGACGGCAAACGGTCGTGCCAGTGGGAGCACTCCGTGGCGGTCCACGAGAAGGGCATCTGGGTACTCTCGGCTCCGGACGGGGGAGCCGCGCGGCTGGCGCCCCTCGGCGTCGTGCCGGTCCCGGTTCCCTGACGGCGCGCCAGCCAGCCCAACTGGCTAGCAGTTGTTGTCGTTTCAAGGGCTCATAACGACAACAACTGCGGGTCAGTTGGGGGCTCCGGCAGTCAGATGGGGGATGCCGGCGGGCCGAAGGGCACAATGGAGCCATGACTGCGATTACCGATGTGCCGGGAGTACGGGTGGGGCATGCCACGAAAACCGGGGGCGGCTGGCAGAGCGGAGTGACCGTGGTGCTGCCCCCGCCCGGGACAGTCGGTTCCGTGGATGTGCGCGGCGGGGGTCCCGGAACACATGAGACCGACGCGCTGGACCCCACCACGCTGACGTCCCGCGTGGATGCCGTGGTGCTCACCGGCGGCAGCGCTTACGGACTGGTGGCAGCCCACGGCGCCCAGCGCTGGTGCGAGGAGGACGGCCGCGGCTTCCCCGTGAAGGGCGGCGTGGTCCCGATCGTGCCGGCCGCGGCGATCTTCGATCTCGGCCGCGGCGGGGACTTCGCGGCGCGTCCGGATGCGGCCATGGGCTACGCCGCCACCGCAGATGCCGCCGCGCGCGAGAACGGGCACGACGTCGAACGCGGCAACGTCGGTGCCGGCACCGGAGCGGCAATCGGCCGGGGGACGTACAAGGGGGGAGTGGGCACCGCCTCCATCACCCTCGAAAACATCTCCGGCGAGGGTCCTGTGGTTGTAGGGGCACTAGCAGTGGTCAACGCGCTGGGACTGCCGTTTGGCACATCGACGCAGCTGACGGAACCCGGCAGCGTGCGTCTAAGCGAGGCACGAGCGAGCACGCCGAGGGTTTCGGCCGCTGCGGCGGAAACCGCGGTCAGCGGCGGGGGACCGTCACAACCCCCGCCCCTCAACACAACCCTTGTCGTCGTCGCCACGAACGCCATCCTGGACAAGGCCGAATGCAAGCGGACGGCGTCGGCGGCGCACGCCGGGCTGGCCCGGGCGCTGAACCCGAGCCACACCCTGGCGGACGGGGACACGGTCTTCTGTCTGGCCACCGGAGACCTGGCCCTGGACCGCAGCAGCGAAGCCGCCCGGCAGGTGAGTCTCATCACCCTGCAGAGTGCGGCAGCCGACGTCGTCCGCCTGGCCATTCTCGACGGGATCGCCAGCGCGGAGGCTGTGAGCACTCCGGACGGCGATTTTCGTGCATACGGAGACGTTGTGCGCTAGCATTGCTGGATTTAACATTCGTCCCGAGATGGCGTAATGTTGCCTGTTGGTTGTCTGCCCTGTTGTGCCCTTTGTGGGCCGGGAGGCATCAGCCAATCAATCAAAAACGTCCGCGGTCATTTTCGGTGCAAGCCGGAGGGCTGTGGCAAACAACAGTTAGCGGAGGGTATGGCCAAGAAGGACGGGGTCATTGAGATCGAGGGCGTTGTGACTGAGGCGCTGCCCAACGCGATGTTTCGCGTTGAGCTCACCAACAAGCACGTCGTTCTGGCACACATCTCTGGAAAGATGCGCCAGCACTACATCAGGATTCTCCCTGAGGACCGGGTAGTGGTGGAGCTGAGCCCGTACGACCTGACACGTGGTCGTATCGTCTACCGCTACAAGTAAACGCTACAAGTAAACACTGGGCGGCCAGGGCAACAGCCGAAGGCCGGTCCAGCTGACCAACTGCAACACGCAAAGGAACGCCATGAAGGTCAAGCCGAGCGTCAAGCAGATCTGCGAAAAGTGCAAAGTGATCCGCCGTAATGGCCGGGTCATGGTGATCTGCGAGAACCCGCGCCACAAGCAGCGCCAGGGCTAATTTCCCTGCCGGGAAAACCCTGGGTTGCTAACCCACGCAAGTAAATAAAGGCAGCACAAGCTGATCTGGGACATATGGGCCCGTACAGCTAACCCCCGGTCGGAGGCTGGGGCCGCACGGAATGTGCGGGTGTACTGCCTACGACCTCCGGTTTATTCAAGGAGCACTGCCACTATGGCTCGTCTCGCTGGCGTAGACATTCCCCGCGAAAAGCGGTTGGAAATTGCGCTTACTTACATCTACGGCGTCGGCAAGACCCGTGCACACGAAACCCTGGCTGCCACCGGCATCAGCGCCGACGTTCGGGTCAAGGACCTGTCCGACGCCGAGCTGGTCCAGCTGCGTGACTACATTGAAGGCAACTACAAGGTTGAGGGTGACCTTCGCCGCGAGGTGGCCGCTGACATCCGCCGCAAGGTTGAGATCGGCAGCTACGAAGGCCTGCGCCACCGCAAGGGCCTCCCCGTACGCGGACAGCGTACGAAGACCAACGCACGTACCCGCAAGGGTCCGAAGCGTACCGTCGCCGGCAAGAAGAAGACTCGCTAAATCCCATTTGCCCCTTGAAATCGCTGGCGCGATTTCAAGGAACCCGGCAAATGAGGGAACAAGCGATCGCTTCCCCCGATAACTTTCTGTAGGAGAAAAAATGCCCCCGAAGACTCGTGGCGCGGTTCGCAAGCCGCGTAAGAAGGACAAAAAGAATATCGCGCTGGGCCAGGCGCACATCAAGAGCACCTTTAACAACACCATCGTTTCCATCACGGATCCGAACGGTGCTGTCATCTCCTGGGCTTCGTCCGGTGAGGTTGGCTTCAAGGGCTCGCGTAAGTCCACCCCGTTCGCTGCCCAGATGGCTGCCGAAGCCGCTGCAAAGCGTGCACAGGAGCACGGCATGCGCAAGGTTGACGTATTCGTCAAGGGACCGGGTTCCGGACGCGAAACCGCCATCCGTTCACTGCAGGCCGCTGGCCTCGAGGTTGGATCCATCCAGGATGTAACCCCCAGCGCCCACAACGGCTGCCGTCCGCCGAAGCGCCGCCGCGTCTAAGGCTTTCCAGCGCTCAGGAGCTTGCCCGGACCCTCACCGGTCCGGGCAGGCCCAGCCGCGTTAAGTCGTCAGACCGACTTTCCACCACCTGTGTTGCGTCATATAGCGGATGCTCGCCGAAAGGAAAACCTAAGTGCTCATTGCACAGCGCCCCACCCTCTCCGAAGAGGTCGTCTCCGATAACCGCTCCCGTTTCATTATTGAACCGCTGGAGCCGGGCTTCGGTTACACACTCGGAAACTCCCTCCGCCGTACCCTGCTCTCCTCCATCCCCGGTGCCTCTGTCACGAGCATCCGGATCGATGGCGTGCTGCACGAGTTCACCACGGTTCCCGGTGTCAAGGAAGATGTCACCGAGATCATCCTGAACATCAAGAGCCTGTCGGTTTCCTCCGAGCACGACGAGCCGGTTGTTGCGTACCTGCGCAAGCAGGGCCCGGGAGTCGTCACCGCCGCGGACATCGCTCCGCCGGCCGGCGTCGAATTCCACAACCCGGATCTGCACATTGCCACGCTGAACTCGAAGGGCAAGTTCGAACTCGAACTGACCATCGAGCGCGGCCGCGGCTACGTTTCGGCAGCTCAGAACAAGTCCGGCGATTCCGAGATCGGCCGTATTCCGGTCGACTCCATCTACTCGCCGGTGCTGAAGGTTACTTTCCGCGTGGAAGCGACCCGTGTTGAGCAGCGCACTGACTTCGACAAGCTGATTGTCGACGTCGAGACCAAGCAGGCCATCGCCCCGCGCGATGCCGTTGCTTCGGCAGGTACCACCCTGGTGGAACTGTTCGGTCTGGCCCGCGAGCTGAACACCGCAGCTGAAGGTATCGAGATTGGTCCGTCGCCGACGGATGCTGCCCTGGCAGCGGACATGGCACTGCCGATCGAGGACCTGGACCTCACGGTCCGTTCCTACAACTGCCTCAAGCGTGAGGGCATCCACTCCGTGGGTGAACTCGTTGCGCGCTCCGAGGCCGACCTCATGGACATCCGTAACTTCGGTGCGAAGTCCATTGATGAGGTCAAGGCAAAGCTGGTTGAACTGGGCCTGTCCCTCAAGGACTCGCCTCCCGGATTTGACCTCGCAGCACGCGCCGCAGCAATTGAAGAGGACGACGCCGCTTTCAGCGACGACGAACTCTAACAAACAGATCCTGGCTGGCGGGCTGATGCACCACGGTGTGCGCAGCCCACTGGCTTCCATATGAGGAGAAAATATTATGCCTACACCCGCTAAGGGTCCGCGCCTCGGAGGCGGAGCGGCCCACGAGCGTCTTATGCTCGCGAACCTGGCAGCCGCACTGTTCGAGCACAAGCGGATCACCACCACGGTGACCAAGGCCAAGCGACTGAAGCCGTACGCTGAGCGCCTGGTGACTTTCGCCAAGCGCGGCGACCTGTCTTCCCGCCGTCGTGTACTCGGCCTGATCAGCGACAAGGGCATCGTCCATGAGCTGTTCACCGACATTGCACAGGCAGTGGAGAACCGCAATGGCGGCTACACCCGCATCACCAAGATCGGCAACCGCAAGGGCGACAACGCTCCCATGGCTGTCATCGAACTGGTTCTTGAGCCGGTTTCCGCCAAGCAGGCTGTTGTAGCCGAGGCCACGAAGGCTGCCGCAAAGGCTGCCCCGGTTGCCGAGGAAGCTCCCGCCGAAGCTGAGGTTACAAAGACCGAAGCTGCTGAAGCCAAGTTCGCCGGCTCGCACCCCGCCACCGAGGACAACGAGGCTCCCGAGGGCTTCGAGGTCAAGGGCAACGAGGACTCCATGAAGTTCCACGTTCCCGGCTCGCGCTGGTACGACTCGACCATCGCTGAAGTCTGGTTCGACTCTGCTGAGTCTGCACAGGCCGCCGGCTTCGCACCTGCCGGCGGCGACGCTGCGCAGGAAGTTGAAGCCGAGTAGGTTTGGCTGTTTCGTCGCAGTAGACTTGTGTTTATGAGTGACCGAAAACCCGCTGCCCCCGTTAGAGGGGGCGGCGGGTTTTTGCGTATCCGGCTTGATCTTGCGTACGACGGCGGGGCGTTCAGCGGCTGGGCCGTCCAGCCCGGACGGCGCACCGTCCAGGGCACGCTGGAAGAGGCCCTGGCGATGCTGATCCGCCGCCCGGTCCGGGTCACGGTCGCGGGGCGGACGGACGCCGGTGTCCACGCCCGCGGCCAGGTGGTCCATCTGGGTCTCACTGAGACCGAGTGGATGGGCCTGAACCGTGGCGTTGAGCTGGATCCCGCTGTTGCCCTGCTGCGCCGCCTCCGCGGCGCCCTCAGCCGGGTGCTGGGGGAGCTTACCGGGGCGATCGAGGTCCACAACGTGGGTATGGCTCCGGAAGGCTTTGACGCCCGGTTCTCCGCACTCTGGCGCCGCTACAGCTACCGGATCGCGGACGGACCGGCCCTGTGGGATCCGCTGGGCCGCACCTCGACCCTCTGGCACCGGGAGCGGCTCGACGTCGAGCCGATGAATGAGGGAGCGTCCGAGCTGCTCGGGCTGCAGGATTTCCGCTCCTACTGCAAGCCCCGGGAGGGCGCCACCACCATCCGGGAGCTGCAGCGCTTTGAGTTTGCCCGCGGTTCCGACGGCGTCATCGTCGCCACCGTCCAGGCCGACGCGTTCTGCCACAACATGGTGCGCTCCCTGGTGGGTTCGGCGTTGTTCGTGGGCGAGGGCGTGGAAGCCCCGGGATGGCTGCTGCAGAGGCTGCTGGCGCGCCAGCGGGACGCCAAATCCGTGCTGGCTGCCCCGCACCCGCTGGTGCTGGAGGAAGTGGCCTACCCCTCCGAGGCCGGGCTGCTGGCGCGGGCCGAGCTGACCCGGGCGCGCCGCCTGTAAGGGCCGCGTAGGGGCCCTGTCGGGTCCTGCTAGGGGGCGGGCGGGCCAGCCTGCGCAGGAAGCTCCAGCGTGAACGTGCTCCCGCGGCCGGGGCGGGTGCTGCACGAAATGGTTCCGCCGTGACGCTCGACGATTGCCTTGGTGATCGAGAGCCCGAGTCCGGCCCCGGGAATGGAACCTTCCCGCACCGCCGGGCTCCGGTAGAAGCGGGTGAAGACCCTCTCGGCGTCGGCAACGGTCATGCCCATTCCGTCATCCTGAACCTGAAGGCGCACCCGGCCCCCCTCGGTGCTGGCGGAGACCCGCACGGTGCCCCCGCCCGGCGAGTACTTGATGGCGTTGGATACGAGGTTGTCCAGCGCCTGGCTGATCCGCAGCGGATCCACGTGTGCCCACAGCGGTTCCGGAACGTCCATGGACAGCACCACCTGCGAGGACTGGGCGTGGGCGTGGGCCGAGCCGAGGCTGGCTTCCACGAGGCCGGCCAGATCCGTCCGCCGGGGGTGGACGTGGACAGCAGTGTTGGCGGACATCAGCAGATCGGAGACGAGCGCCAGCAGCCGTTCAGCGTTCCGTTGCGCCACCTCGATGCGGCGCACCGCAGCCCCGGACAGCTCCTCCGAGTCACTGAGGGCCAGGTCCAGGTTGCCAATGATCGAGGTCAGCGGAGTACGGAACTCGTGCGAGACGGTGGAGACAACATCGTCCTTGGCGGCCAGTGCCTCCATCAGCCCCGTCACCTCGTTGAACAGGACCACCGCGCCGCCGGGACCGCCGTGGCCGTCCGTCAGCGGCCGGGCCCCGGTGGAGACCACCCTCCCCCCGAGCGGCCCGCCGAAGCACACGAGGTAGTCCGCAAAGGACTCCCCGGCTGCCGCGCGCCGGATGGGACGCCGGTCGACGGGGAGGGGTGCCGCCTGGGCGTGACCGGCGAGGAGCAGTTCCGCTTCCGGCACCGGCGAAGGACAGCCCTCGGGTGCCGCGGAGGCCTCCAGCTCCGACTGCCAGCTGTTCGTCAGGAGGCGGCGGCCGGTGGCGTCGAGGGCCACGATGCCGACGTCGATCGTGTCCAGGATCATGCTGAGCAGACGTTCGCGTTCCCGGCTGTCCGCGAGCAGCGACTCCAGCCCGGCTTCCCGGGCCTGGCTCCGTCTGCGCTGGCTGCGCAGCCGCCGCCGCATGACCAGCGCTGCGAGTGGCAGCACAGCCAGTGTCAGCGCGATCAGCAGAACCGCGGTTGAAATTAAGACGACGGGAAAAGCCGCCATCACATTGTCTGCGCCCTGAACCAGTTGTTGTTCACCCAATGAAGCAGCGCCCCTTCCTCGCTGTTTCATTTTTACACCGGATGTCACACGAACTTGACACAAAACTAAGTAATGTGGCTTCTGTTTCTGCGCCAGAGCCATATTTGCCCGCCGGGGTGGGTATTCTGACGATACCGATGCGGGCTGGCCGAGAAGTTGGGCCGATGCACCGGCATTGGGTAGCGAAGAGCACCAGACATGAGGGGGGCCATGACTGACCTGGGAGTCGCCGTCGTAGTAGAGGACGACGAAGACGTACGCAATCTTGTCGAAGCCGTGCTGAGCCAGGCGGGATTCGAAGTCCATTCTGCAGCCGGCGGGCGGGAAGGGGTCGACGTCGTCCGGAGCCGGGACGCCAGCGTGGTGACGCTGGATGTGGGCCTGCCCGACATTGACGGCTACGAAGTGCTCCGCCAGATCCGGCAGTTCAGCGACGCCTACGTCGTCATGCTGACCGCCCGGACCGATGAGCTCGATACCCTGACCGCGCTGCATACCGGCGCGGATGATTTTTTGACCAAGCCGTTCCGGCCGCGCGAGCTCCGTGCCCGGGTGGCCGCGATGATGCGTCGGCCACGCCAGGACACCACCGGCGCTGCGCCGGGCGGCCGGCTCGAGCCGGGCCCGGAAGCCGCCCTCAGCGCCGCGGCGGTGAACGATTCAGTGCTCCGGCACAACGGGCTGGCCTTGAATCCGGACAGCCGTTCGGTAACGGTGGACGGCTCGGCCGCGACGCTGACCCGCAGCGAATTCGACCTACTGCACGCCTTGCTGAAGGGTGCCGGTGCGGTCCGTTCCAAGACCGAACTGGTCCGGGTGGTGCGGGGTGACTACTACCGTGCGGACGCGTACATCAGCGAATCCGATGAACGGGCGGTGGAAGTCCATATCGGAAACCTCCGGCGGAAGCTGGGGGAGGACCCGCTGGACCCGCGTTGGCTGCAGACGGTCCGCGGTGTGGGTTACCGGCTGGCGCCGGAGCGGGTTCAGCTCTCCCAGAGCACGTAGCTGAACTGCAGTTCGTCCACGGTCTCGCTCCCGCGTTCCGCCACGTCCTGCAGGAGGGATCTGGCCCGGTCCATGCGGTCACCCCGGACGGCTTCCTCAAGTTCCCCGGCCAGCTGGGCCAGGCGGACACCGCCCACCATCACGGAGGACGTCTTCAGGCTCAGCACGGCATCGAGGGCCGCGGCCTGGTCGCCGCGGGCCAGGGCCGAGGACAGGGCACCGTAGCGGTGCTGCCACATTTTCGCGTAGTCCCGGGCGAAGCCCTTGGCGACGGCGGGGCTGTCCAGCTGGACACCCAGATCCTGGAGCGCCGACGGATCCACGAGCAGTGGCACCGCCGCGGGACCCTGCACCGTCGCGGGCCCCGCTGGAGCAGTAAGCCCCGCGCCGCCGGGAGAGGCCTCGGGGGAGAGGGCGGCGCTGGCGTCGCCGTCGTCTGGGGCACCTAAGAAGGACATGCGACCACGCTACTTCCTGTCCAGGATGATGCTTCGCGCCGCGGGCTTTCCTGCGGAAACCTTTCGGTTTTCCTTGTGGCAATCCGCGCAGGGCGGCCGGGGCGCCGGGCCGGGCGGCCCGGCCTACTGGCCACTGAAGGTGACGATGGCGTTGATCACGGCGGGGCCAAGGATGGCGATGAAGAGCACAGGGAAGATGAAGAAGCGCAGCGGGAACAAGATGGTGACTGGCAGCTTCGGCGCCTTTTCCTCGGCCCGTTGCCGGCGCTTGACCCGCATGACTTTGGCCTGGATCCAGAGGACCCGGCTGACGGCGATGCTGTAGGTGCCGCTGCCTTCCTTCACATGCCCGCGGTCATCTGGAGTCCGGGCAGCAGCTCCGGGTGTGCCGGGACGAAGAGCGCGAAGACGATCAGCGATGCTCCGGTGATCCTGCTGAAGGCGGGCCCGTGTTTCCATGTCTTCTCCAGGAAGATGACCACCGTGATCGCCGCCATCCAGGCCAGGTTCATCACACCGACGGCGATCAGCACGACCATGAGCCCCCAGCAGCAGCCGACGCAGTACACGCCGTGGTACATGCCAACGCGGACATCCCGTAGGCGGCCCTTGAATCCGGATACGTGCAGCAGGAATGCCACCGGCGACCGGCAGTGCCTGAGGCAGAAATCCTTAATCGGGGTCAGCTGGTAGACCCCGGCCGCCGCCAGCGCCCCCGCCCCCACCCAGGGTGCGAGATCCGCCGCGTTCCCAGCCAGGAGCGCCGACAGCGCTGCGGCCGCGAATGCAAGCACGCCGAACCCGACCCATGCCAAAAGGTAACCGCCGATCAGGGCAGCCGTCCGGGCGGTCCTGACACGGCTGCTGCGCACGGCACGGATGGACCGGAGATATGTCGACGTGAACGGAGCGAGTGCCGGCAACATCATTGCTGCCATCATCAGCGTCCACACCGCCAGGAACCGCAAGAGCCCGAGCCCCATCGTCCCCGGGCCCGCGGACATGCCCCCGAAGCCGGAGAAAGTGATGTACCACGCCAGTGCGGCGCACCCGATCAACGCCAGCTCTCCGGCATGGTGGCTAACGGTCAGGTAGCTCCGCCCGGGCACCTAAGCCGACCAGGCGAAGGGGGCCGAGAAGGAGTTCTTTCCCGCGTTATCCCAGGTCATCCCGAACACGTCCACCCGGGCGGTGCTGGCCGTGCCGGCCGCCAGGGTATCGGCCGGGAATCCGACCCCGCTGATTTTCACTCCACGGCCTGTGGCGTCCAGGGGCGACACGAAGTCCTCGACCGCCATGTCGACGGCACTGCCAATCCGGACCTGGTGCCTATGCCCGTCGTCGGCGTAGGCCATTTCCAGGGACTCCATTCCCGCCATTTCGCCGATCAGGGGGGCCAGGCCCTCCATCGGCCCGCCGAGCTGGCCGCCGAAGACTGCTCCGAGCGCCTCCGCCTGCTCGGCCGAGGCGGCGGCATCCATCAGGACAGCTATCTTCCACCCACCGTCGCCCATCAGGGCCGGTGTATCGGCCACGACGCAGACTGTCAGGCCACCGACGTCGACACCGTTGACGTCACCGGTGTCCAGATGGAAGGCCAAGGCCACGTTGCAGCGTTCGTTGTCGGCAGGTGCAGTCAGCCCCGAAGCCGTACACGGGCAGACCATGTTGCAATTGCAATTCTCAAAATAAGTACCCTCGACATGCCACGTCATTTTGGGGCTCCTTTCGAAGAGGCACCCCCCAAAGAAAAGTCTCCTCGCGGCCCTGAGCAGTGTCAACGGCAGGCGGTGACTGGCGGAACCGGTTCCGCGGCGGAACCGAACACGCAAACATCAGAGTAATCGGTATGCCAAGCCTGACCACCTGTAGTCAGCGACGAAGAGACTCTGGCAGGGTCCGCCACTGTGGCACCACGAGAAGGAACAGGATCGCCGCAGTCACGACACCAGCGCAAAAACTGTTCGCCACCGCCCTCATCCGCTATCGGCCCGGCGCATCCGACGTCCGGGTGATCGAGGGCACGGTGTTCTTCGACGGTAACCAGTATTCCGGAGCTGGCTGTGGAAACGCGCAGCCGCGGATCCGTCTCTAGATTTTTTCAACCCACTGCGAGCGCCACTGTGGTGCTTCGAATGCCTCACTCCAGTAGGCTGTTTCCTTGGCAATCTTGCCGCCCCGAAATTCAAAGATGAAAACCGTTTCATACTTTGGGCCGCCATAATCCAACGACGCCTCGGCGACGACCAGATCCCCGCCGCTGAGCAGCCGACGCGGCGTGATGGTCGGCAATTGCGGGAAAGCGCTGTAGATTCCCCTCCGGTTCTCGGCGCCGCGCACGAGTTCTCCGGATTGCGGCCAGTGCATTACCGCATCGTCGTGGAACAGCTCGTCCATGATCTCAATTTGACGGTCGTTAATACAACCGATCAGCCGGTTAACTACATTCTCGTTTGCAGCCGTATCATCCACGGTTTTGACCTGATTCCTGGAGGACCGTCCATAGTCGGCTCATACTCGGCGCGGGCTTTCGGAGCCATCGGTTTCCGGCACCGAAATTGAAACCAAGATCACCGCCACACTGAAGGTGGATCGATGCTACTCAGGAGCCTTCGCGTAGTTCGTGGCACCGAACCAATCGACCGTGACGACCGTTTCGTCGCCGACAACCCAGGCGTCATGCCCCTGAGGGAGACTGGTGACGTCGCCCGGCCCTGCGACGAACTCGGTTCCGTCGTCCATCCGGATGGCCAGCTGTCCGGAGACGTGGTACTGGAAATGCGGCGCTTCGCAGCTCTCCGTTCCGGCGATCGGTTTGACGTCATTCGACCAGCGCCACCCCGGCTCCAGGGTCAGCCGGCCTACGGTGCCATCACCCATGTTCAAGATCTCGGCCTTGCCGTGAGGAAAGGTGCGTGTCTCGCTGGGCCTCCCAAAGTTCTCGTGCTCCACGGTGTCCATGTTCTTCATTTCCTCTCGAACTGTGGTATGCACCACAGTATTTACCTACCAGGAAGTCAACGTCAAGGAAGCGCGTTGACGTTGAACCGCTACCGGCTCCATCTCCCGCTGCCCCTGGGGTCGCCGAGACCCCGACCTTGTCCCCGAACATCCTCCAGACCGTGGCGAACCACACCGTCAGCGTCGTACGGGTCTTCTCGAAGATCGTGCCCGCCGTAGCGAACACCTGGCGCTCGTGGAGCCGTGGACTGCTGACCAACCTACTCAACCCCAAGATCTCCGCGTTTAGCCTCGCGGTACTTCCATGGTTTATCCCCGCTCATCACCTGGCGATGGGCATCTTGCCCGGGCTCGTCCGCGACATCGAAGGAATGCCCTTTGCTCACGATGATCATCTTCGGTGCCCACTCAATCCGCGAACGGCTCGGCCGGCGCTCGACGAAGCGGACAGTCGACGGCATCATCGGCGCCGCGGGCACAGTGTTTCCCCCGGTCATGTGCTTTTTCCCCTCGAGAAGGGTGTGGACGCTGTCCACAGTTCGACTCAGACCTGGTTGCCAGAGTGTGAGTAAACAACTCGCTGTTGTGCCGGTGTTGCGGGCCAGGGGGTGTAGTTCGACTCGCCATGAAAATCGTGACGGTTAATCGGCAGTGCGGGCGGTCCGGCGACAGGCGGGATGCATCCGGACACCCCATTTTGCAGGGCCATATCAAAGTCGGCGACCCCTGACTCTCTGAAGACCAGCTGACCCACCGCCGGGCGTGGCGGCTTTTAATCACGAAGAACTCCTGTTAAACCTGTTATGTCGCAGGACATCGGTGACAGTTCTGTCTCAGGACATTGGTGACACTCCGGCGGGTTTTGGTGGTGACACTTCCCGAGGGTTAACACGGCTTTGACCGGCATGGCATCGGACTCCAAGAATGACTGGTGTGCCGCGGGCCCGCTGGAGCAGAAAGCCCCGCGCCGCCGGGAGAGGCCTCGGGGGAGAGGGCGGCGCTGGCGTCGCCGTCGTCTGGGGCACCTAAGAAGGGCATGCGACCACGCTACTTCCTGTCCAGGATGGTGCTTCGCGCCGCGGGCTTTCCTGCGGAAACCTTTCGGCTTTCCTTGTGGCAATCCGCGCAGGGCGGCTGGGCCTCCGGCCGCCCCGGCCTACTGGCCACTGAAGGTGGCGATTGCGTTGATCACGGCGGGGCCAAGGATGGCGATGAAGAGCACAGGGAAGATGAAGAAGAGCAGCGGGAACAAGATGGTGACGGGCAGCTTCATCGCCTTTTCCTCGGCCCGTTGCCGGCGCTTGACCCGCATGACTTTGGCCTGGATCCGGAGGACCCGGCTGATGGCGATGCCGTAGGTGTCCGCCTGGATCACCGCCTGGACGAAGCTGCGCAGCTCCGGGATGTTCGTCCGCTGGGACAGCGCCAGGTACGATTCGCGGCGGCTCCTGCCCACCTGCATGTCCTGCAGGGTCCGGACCAGTTCCTCCGCGAGGGGGCCCTTGCCGTTTTCGCCTGCCCTCGCCATCGCGCCTTCGAAGCCCAGGCCGGCCTCCACCGAGATGAGCATCTGGTCCAAGGTGTTGGCCAGCTCCAGCTGCATGATCTTTTGGCGCTCTTGGCCCTTGCTGTAGAGAAGGAGGTCAGGGATGAAGTAGCCCAGCAGTACTACAAAGACCCCCACCAGCTTGAGCATCGGCGTCTGAGAGCTGGCGCTGATGTAAAAGCCCAGCATTGCGCCGCTCATGCCAAGAAGCGGCTTGGCCGCGAGCACCCGTCCGAGCGGCAGCGACGCGGGGCGTCCGGCGAGGGACAGCAGCTTGTCGAGTTTGCGGACATACCCGGCGGGCGTCAGCCTATAGCCGATCCGCTCCAGCAGGTTGCTGCGTTTCCGCTCCCCGAGCCCGGCAGTGTCCGTGCCGAGCGCGAGCATCCCCCGGATGGCGCGCTGCGATTTCCGGTCCACGGACAGCAGGGACCATCCGAGATAGCCCAGCGGCAGGGACACCAGCAGGAGGGCAAGAAGCACCACAGGATCCATCACTGCCTCAGAACTTCAGGTCGATGATCTTGCGCATCCACAGACCGCCGATCGTCATGAGGACGACCGACGCCGCAATCATGCCCCACCCTAGGGGATGGGTGAACATGACGTTCATGTAGCCGGGATTGACCAGCATGAGCGTGGCGACGATGCCGATCGGCATGGCCATCAGGATGTAGGCGGAAAACTTGCCCTCGGCCGCGAGCGACTTGATGTGCCCCTTGATTTCACCGCGCTCGCGGATGGTCTCGTTGACCTGGTCCAGGACCTCGGCGAGGTTGCCGCCCACTTCCCGATTGATCTGGATGGCCTGCGCGATCCAGGTGAAGTCCTCATTCCGCATCCGCTCGGCCGTGTCCGTCAGCGATGCCAGCAGATCACGGCCCAGGCTGGTTTCGGTGACCACCCGGCGCATCTCTTCCGACGTCGGGCTTTGCGACTCGGTTGCCGCCGCGTCAATGGCGCGCAGTATGCTGTGCCCGGCCCGCAGGCCGCCGGCGAGCAGCTGGAGCGTGTCGCCGAGTTGCTCATCGAACTTGCTCCGCCGTTTGCCCGCCAGAAGGCCGAGCACGAGGTGGCCGGCAAGCGGTGCCAGCAGGACGAGGAGAAGCGACAGCAAGGGGCCGGCGACAACCAGGCCTGCCAGCGCCCCCACGAACGCCCCGGCCGCCACCAGCACGAAGAAATCGGCCTGGCTCAGACGCAGCCCTGCATTCTCGAGGGCTTCCCGGTTGAAGAGCCGGACCTTCCGTTGCGAGAAGAGTCCGTCCACCAGATGCACGGCAGAACCGGCGAACCGGGTGAGCTGCGAGTCGGACTGGTTCTGGACGGGCCTCCGCCGGTCCAGCGGCACACTGGCCCCGCCCGGGACAATCAACACGATCCCGAGCAGCAGCACCGCGGCGAAGAGCAGGCCTGTTCCAATCTGCAGGAGCGTCACGGCCGGCTCACGGCTTTCCGACCGCGGTGAGGGGAGCCGCGAACACGCTGGGGGAGACGTGGATGCCGAGGTCCTCGAAGCGGTCGATGAACCGGGGGCGGATCCCGGTGGGGACCGGCTTGCCGAGGAAACGTCCGTGGGCGTCAACGCCTGCGGAGTAGTCGAAGACGAAGGCGTCCTGGAGCGTGACGATGTCCCCTTCCATGCCCTGGACTTCCGTGACGTGGGTGATCCGGCGGGTTCCATCGCGGAGCCGGGAGATCTGGATGATCAGGTTCACCGCCGAGGCGATCTGCTCCCTGATGGCCCGCAAGGGCAGGTCCATACCCGCCATCAGGACCAGGGTCTCCAGGCGGGCGACGGCGTCGCGGGGTGAGTTCGAGTGCACCGTCGACAGCGAGCCGTCGTGGCCGGTATTCATAGCCTGCAGCATGTCCAGGGACTCTCCGCCGCGGACCTCACCCACCACAATCCGGTCCGGCCGCATGCGGAGGGAGTTCCGCAGGAGCTCGCGGATGGTGACCTCGCCTTTGCCCTCGGTGTTCGGGGGCCGGCTTTCCAGCCGGACAACGTGCTGCTGCTGGATCTGGAGTTCGACGGCGTCCTCGATCGTCACGATCCGCTCCGTGTCCGGCAGGAAGGACGAGAGCACGTTCAGCAGCGTCGTCTTTCCGGTTCCGGTACCGCCTGACACGATGATGTTCAACTTGGCCCGGACGCAGGCGTTCAGCAATTCGGCCATTTCCGGGGTCAGCGTGCCGAACTCGATCAGGTTCCGGACCGTCAGCGGCACCTTGCTGAACTTTCGGATGGTCAGGGAGGAACCACCAACGGCGAGCGGGGGAATGACGGCATTGACGCGGGAACCGTCCTCGAGCCGCGCGTCCACAAGCGGGGATGACTCATCGATCCGGCGCCCCACCTTGGAGACAATGCGCTCGATCACCTTGCGCAGGTGGTCTTCGGAGCTGAAACGTGAACCGGTCAGCGTCAGTTTGCCTTGCCGCTCCACATAGATCTGGTCCATCCGGTTGACCATGATCTCGGTGACCGCAGGATCGTCCAACAGCCGCTGCAGCGGGCCGTAGCCGAGCACGTCGTCGGCCACGTCGCGGACGAGGCGGGAACGCTCTTCGGCCGAGAGCGGGACCTGTTCGGCGTCGATAATCCGGGTGAGTTCCTCCCGGGCCGAGGAACGGAGTTCATCTTCCTTGACGGCGGAATCGTTGAAGCGCGCGCCCATGCGTTCAAACAGGGCAGTCGCCGCGCGTTGCTTCAGGGCGGCGAAGGCATCGACAGGCTGCTGCGTCTTTGACCGCGGCACATCCTGGGGGTCCGCGAAGCCGGCGTGGGGCACTGGAACGGCTGGTTCGACGACGACGACGGCGGCCGGCGGTGCCGCCGTCGGCCCGCCGCTACGGGACGTGGACACGGCCGGCGGGGCGTCGGCGGGAGCTCCTTCGGCGGACCGGAGTCGTTCGGAAAGCTTCACTTAGACCACCACCCGGCGGTGGAGCTTCTTCTGGGCCGTGGCGCGCCAGGCGGGGTCGAACCGTGCCACGAGCTGCCGGAGTCCTTTGACGGCGGGGTCCCTGCGTCCGTCCTGGAGCACCGGGATCCCGCGGTTGGTCGAGAACGCCACGGCTTTGGACCGGGCGATGCTGATGTCCACCGGCGCGCCAATGGTCGCTTCAACGTCCTGGACGCTCAGCCCGGATTTGGAGTCGGCCATGTTCAGCACGACGTGCCGGGTCTCCGGCAGCAGGTCCAGCCTGCGCAGGATATTGAGCCCGGACCGGAGCCCCCGGATGCTGGGAACGTCCATGGCGGTCACCCAGACCACGTCCGTGCATTGCTCCAGCGCTGCCAGCCCGATCTCCGGCAGCCCGGGTGCGGTGTCCACGATGACGTACTGGAACTGTTCCGCGAGCTGCTCGAGCAGCCGGCTGACCTGGTGCGGAGTGATGTCATCTGCTTCCTCCGGGGTCCCTGGAGCGCACAGGGCATAGATGCTCCCCGGGTGGACGGTCAGGAACGCCTTGAGGACCAAGGAGTCCTGGCTTGCCGAGGTGGATACGGCATCCGTCACGGTGTGCTCCGGGTCGAGGTAGAGCCCGGACGCCACGTCCCCGAACTGGAGGTCCAGATCCACGATGACCACACTCATCGGCGCCACTTTGCCCAGTCCGATGGCGATGTTGGTGGCAATCGTGGTCTTGCCGACGCCGCCCTTGGGGGAGAATACGCCGATGACCAGGCCTTTGCGGCCCTCCGGGTTCTTGTCTGCGCTGCTGGTGTTGGTGTTGCGGTTGCGGCTGGCAAAGGACTGGCAGGCGCGTTCCAGGAGCACCCGGATCTGCGCCGGGTCAGCGGCCGGGCTGAGGATGTCCCGGATGCCGGCACGCATGGCGAGCAGGACGAAGGCCGGATCCGCCTCGCCGACGAGGATGACGCTCAGCTCGGGCAGTTGCACGTCGAAGACTGTGGCGAGCCGCAGGGCGTCCTCCACCGGAATGTCAGGGCCCAGGATCAGCACCTCGGGACGTTCCTGGTTCAGGTTTGCGAACAGCTCGCCGGGGTCGGCGGGATTGACGAACGCAAAAGTCTGCAGACCGCCCGGGAGCCCGCCGGCCAGGGCTTGGCGGACCCGGGAATCGAAGTCGGTGTTGGGGGTGATGAGTACGAAGCGGCTCACTTGTAGACCTCCGGTTTCGTCATGATTCCAGGGCGTCCGGCGTCCGTCGCGTCGAGCGGCTCCTTGCTCAGCCAGATACTGGCGTATTCCGTGAATTCCGAGGCATAGACGATCTTCGTCGCGTCGACGTCGTTCACTGCGACCGTTAGCAGCAAGGTTCCGGTGGGGAGCGAGGTGTCCTCGGCGGGAGTAGCCGAGCCGCCGGCCGCTGAGGATTGGGGCGACGGTGTGGCCACGGGCGCGCGTTGTACCGCGGTCACCAAGACCTTGTGGATGGTCAGCTGGGTGGTTTCCTTATCGGCTTTGGCTTCAATGCCGCCGCTCTTCAAGGATATGAAGATGCCGATGTGGTCACCCGGTACCAGCCGGCCGCCGACTACGCGCTGCGGCTCGAGCTGGAAAGAGATTTCTTGCAGCCCCTTCGGCACCTCCACGGATCCGCTCGCCTTGAGGTCCTCCGGCGCGATCAGCCGTTCCGCCAGCAGTTGTTCGCCCGGCAGCAGTTCGACGGCGGTGACCTTGCCGGCCAGGCCGGCGAGGCTCTTCACCGCAGACTTTACCGCGGCAGTGCCCGGGAGCTTCTCGGTGGCGAGAAATGGCTGGAGACTCTCCACGGAGGTTCCAGCAGGCACGGCCTTGGCCACCACCAGGACGTCCACGGGTTCGAGGCCCTGCACCGCCCGGGTGTCTGCTCCTTGCGCATAGCTGACCACCAGGGCCGCCCCGAGGATAGCCAGTACGAGTGCGGCTATCCCTGCCAATAAGCGTGACTTCACGATGCGGGTTCTCCAATGCTGAGACGGACGACCGCTGTACCGTAGTCCGGTGCGCTGCCGAGTTCGAGGGCTTCGGACAAGGAAACGAATTTGACGAAATAGCCGCGGATGGACTTGTTGGCAATTGTCCCGCCGGATGTCCAGCTGTCACTGGCAAAGTGGTATCCGGTGACGTGAAAGGCTGCAAACCCTTTGACGTAATACTTACCGCCGGATCCCGTTCCCGTGGCCACGGCGTAGAGAGGAAGAAGGACGGTTTGATCTCTAAGGGCGCTAATGTCCGCGGAAGAGCAATCGGAGGGTCGGGGGGCGCCGGTATCGCTGCTGAACCAGATTCCTGGATCGCTTGATGCGCCGGCGCTGATCTTCACGCTGCACGTGCTGTCGGCTTCATCGGTGATCCAGCCAAAGCCACCCGGAATTCCGCCGCATCCCCCGAAAGCCATATTAAGGGTTTGAACAAAAGAGGGGTCAGGAGAAAACTTGCACTCAGCGATCGCCAACGGAACAATCACGGTGCCCTTGGACGGCGTGCCCCACTGAACATTCGAGGTGGCCGTGACTTCAGAGCTCGGAATGCCAAGTGCGCGCGCAATAAGAGTCGACACTGAGTTGGGCGCGCCACCCGTTTCTCTGGCACCCGTGGTGACCGTGGCCTTACGGTTTGGCTTGTCCAGGACAACGGACTTCACGTTGCTCATTCCGTCCACGGCGTTCTTATTTGCCAGATCAGCGGCCAGGGTCGAAGTGGTCGAGCAGTCCGAATCGTTCACATTCTTGGCGCACTTCTGGGCCAGCATCAGGGCCGCCGAGTCGGAGCCATTCTGCAGTTGCGCTTGCTCGGAGTAGAGCATTCCGACATCAACGGCGATGGCTGCGAAGCCGAGCAGGACCACCATGAGAAGGGCAACGATGACTGCGATTCCTCCGCGCTCACTGTCAACCGGCGCTGCTATCCGCCGCATTGCATCGTCCCTACGCCTTTCATGTCAAACGGCCCGGCGATTCCGGTTATCGTGGCGAGTTTGTAGTCAATTGTCACGGTAACTTGGCGCCCCGCGGCACAAGCCGTTGGTGCGGGTGTGGTTGCGGGCGTTGTCTGGAACTTGAATTGAATTTTTCCGTCCTGAACACCTGGGTTGAGGATGGCGGCGGCGCTCACAGCCGCGGCTTTGGCGTCCGACTGGATATTGTTGATGGCCATGACTCGCACGCCCTCTCGGGCAGCGTTTGAAAGCGTGATTTGCACGTTGTATGCGCGGCCGAACTCCATAATGCCGAGCAGCAGCATCACCAGGACAGGCGCGAGGAGAGCGAACTCAACCGCGACCGCGCCCCGTTCAGAGGTCTTGGACATGCGGAGCCGCCTTCCTGAATGTGCCAGTTGCCAGAGACGAGCGTGTGGTGGCGGCTCAGGGCCACCACCACACTTTTCACTTCCGGCACGGAGCCAGCGGTGCGGTTAGGCGCACTTGCCGCTTCCGGCGGTCGCGCCTGCGGTGTAAGTTTTGCCGCCGCCGCCGATGTCGCACTGGACCTTGGTGAACGTGTCGGTCAAAGTCCCGCCAAGAGCGGTGACTGCGATGATGATCACGACGGCGATGAGCGAAACCATGATGCCGTATTCGACGGCGGTGGCACCGCGCTGGTCACGGCGAAGACGGGCTGCGAGATTGGAGAAAAACGAACGCATGTGGACTCCTGAGCGAGTTCGGTGGCTGGCCCTGCACCAGCACTGAACGGAACTTAGCAATCACCGACACGCCGACGATTCGACTTTGGCGCATCCTGTGCTAAGGCTTTCCAAACTGCATATTTCCTGTGCGTTCCCTGCGCGGATCCTGCGCTGGGCGCCGCCTTTGTCCGGACACACAGGAGGACCCCCTCGGCTCTGGATCCGAGGGGGTCCGGTATTTGGGCTTACCTGGAGGGCAGGCAAGCGAGGGTGGGCTATTTCTTGGAGAAAACGTCCATGATGCTCAGCACCGTGGGTCCGAGGACCACGATGAACAGCGTGGGAAGAATTGCGCCAATGAGCGGAAAGAGCATCTTGACTGGCATTTTCATGGCGTGTTCTTCCGCCCGCTGGCGTCGCTTGACACGCATGTCTTTGGCCTGCGAGTTCAGCACGTTGGCGATGGCAATACCGTAGGTGTCGGCTTGGACCACGGCCCGCACGAAGGATCGGAGATCCGGCACATCAACTCGCTGTGCCATGGCCAGATATGCTTCCTTGCGGGATCGCCCCACCTGGATGTCCTGCAGGGTCCTGATGATCTCTTCAGCAAGGGGGCCCTTGCCGTTCTGTCCAGCCCGCGCCATGGCCGTTTCAAAGCCGAGGCCTGCCTGCACGGAAATCAGCATCTGGTCCAGCGTATTAGGGAGTGCAATCTTGATCGCAGCACGGCGCTTTTCTGCGTAGTTCCGGATGAGAATGTCCGGCAGGAAGTAGGCCAGGGATGCTATTCCGGCCATCAAGACAAACTTGATAGGTGAGGGATCAGCGGCAACAATCAGGATTCCCATCACGGCTCCGGCCAGGGCCAGCAGCGGCCTGAGCATGATCACGCGCGCCAGCGGCCATGCCTTGGGCCGGCCGGCACCCGCGAGCTGTCTGTCCAGCCAGGAGGCGTAGCCATGCGGCATCGCCTTGCTGGTCAGTGAGGCCAGCTGTTCATTGACACCGTCCGTTGATCCGCTCGAGTCGACGCGTTTCCCCAGATTTGCCTGAACGTTCCTAAAGCCGGCACGATCGCCCGTGAACGCGAACCATGTCATGACTGAGATTGGGGCGATGACCGCCAGGATGGCGGCGTAGGCAATAGTTTGCACGGTTATCTCCTTCTCAGAACTTCGGCTTGATGAGACGGCTGAGCCAGAATCCACCCACGGTCAGGAGGACCAATGCGGCGGCAACCATCAGGTAGCCCGGGACGGTGGTCAGGAAGACCTTGGAGTACAGCGGGTTGAACAAGGTCAACCCAATGAACATCACGACCGGGAGTCCCATCAGGACGATTGCAGACATTCGGCCCTCCGCGCTCAGCGCCCTGATTTGGCCACGGATCTGGTTCCGATCCCTGATGGTCTCGCCCACATGGTCGAGGACCTCGGCCAGGTCTCCGCCGACCTCGCGATGGATTTCAATGGCTCGCGCTATCGAGCCGAAATCCTCGTTGTCCGTCCGGCGGGCTACATCGTTGAGTGACTCGCCGAGATCCCTGCCGATCCTTGTCTCATTGACGACTCGGTTCAGTTCGTCCGCCATCGGAGCTTCGCTTTCCTGGGCGGCTGCGTCAACTGAGCGCAAGAGGCTATGCCCGGCCCGGAGTCCACCGGCGAGCATTTGCAGGGTATCGGGAACCTGCTCGTCAAACTTCTTCCGCCGCCGCGAGACAAGCACGTTAAGGAACAGCGCCAGGCAAACCGGAGTCAGGACCAGCATCGGCAGGGCGAAAAACGGTCCTCCCAGGAGGAATCCCAGGACGACAACGACAAAGGTGACAGAGCCGCCCATCAGCAGATAGTCGCCCGGCTGCTTCTTCAAGCCGGCGTCTTCGAGCTTTTCCCGGCTGAGCAAGCCGGTTCCGCGACTCCGGAGACCCTTGTTCAAGGTGTGGACTGCCTGGTCGGTGAGCTTGGTCAGGTTTGATGCCTTGACGGCCACTTCATCAGGCCGACGCCGAGATAGCGATACTTGCCTCGACTTGAAGACGACGGTGATTGTGATGGCCAAGGCGGCGTATACCAGAAGGAGGCCCGCAACGAAGGCGAGGGGCGAGAGTTCCGACAACACGGCTACCGCCCCGTGACCGGCTGGGCGCCGAACACCGTCGGCGAAATAGCGATGCCGAGCTCGACAAAGCGGTCAGTGAACCGTGGCCGGACTCCAGTGGGCACCGGTTTTCCGAGGTATTTTCCATTTGCGTCCAAGCCCGCCGAGTAATCGAAGACGAACGCGTCCTGCAGCGTGACGATGTCCCCTTCCATGCCCTGTACTTCAGTGATGTGGGTGACGCGGCGCGAGCCGTCGCGAAGCCTGGAGATGTGGACGATCAGGTTCACTGCCGACGCCACCTGTTCACGGACTGCCCGCAGCGGCAGATCCATGCCCGCCATCAGCACGAGGGTTTCCAGCCTCGCGATGGCATCCCGGGGGGAGTTCGCATGCACTGTCGAAATGGAACCATCGTGGCCGGTGTTCATTGCCTGGAGCATGTCGAGGCACTCCCCGCCACGGACCTCTCCGACCACAATCCGGTCCGGCCGCATGCGCAGCGAGTTGCGGACCAGATCCCGGATGGAGACTTCGCCCTTGCCCTCGATGTTTTGCGGACGGCTCTCCAAACGCACCACGTGATCCTGCTGCAGTTGGAGCTCCACGGCGTCCTCGATGGTGACGATCCTGTCCGAGGCGGGGATGAAGGACGAGAGCACGTTCAAGAGCGTGGTCTTTCCCGTGCCGGTGCCGCCGGAAACGATGATGTTCATCCTTGCGAGGACACAGGCCCGCAGCAGTTCTGCCATCTCCGGCGAAAGGCTGCCCATTGCGATCAGCTTGTCGACAGTGAGGGGTTCCCGCCCGAATTTCCGGATGGTCAGAGCCGGGCCGTTCACCGCCAGGGGCGGAATGATGGCGTTGACCCTGGAGCCGTCGGCAAGCCGGGCATCCACGAGGGGGGAAGACTCGTCGATTCGCCGGCCTACATTGGACACTATCCTTTCGATGACCCGGCGCAGGGCGTCATCCGAGGTGAACTTGGTGTCTGTCAGGGTGAGCTGCCCCTCCCTCTCGACATAGATCTGATCGAAGCGGTTGACCATGACCTCCGTGACCGAGGGATCGTCCAGGAAACGCTGGATGGGTCCGTGGCCCAGGACGTCATCCGTGATCTCCCGGATCAGGCGTTGGCGCTCGAGTGCCGAGAGCGGTATCTGCTCCTCCTCGAGGACAGCCTTCAGCTCGTCTTTGACGGACTGATGAAGTTCCGCCTCCTCGATCGACGAATCGGTGATCCTGGCGCCCAATCGCTCGAACAGTGCCTGGCTGGCGCGCTCTTTGAGCGCATTGAGTGCTTCACTGGCGACGGAAGCAGTCTGCTGGACCTCCACGATGCCGGACTGTGTCTCCGCCGCCGTCTTTGCCTCAAGGATCCGGCCCAGGGTCGCGGGCTGCGGCTGGAAGACATCGACGGGTGCCGGCTGCGCTTCTGTGGACTTCCCGGGCACGGCTTCCCCGCGCAATTGCAGGAATCGTTCTGTGAGGCTCACTGGAATACCGCCCTTCTGTGCAGTTGCTTGTGCGGTCTTGCTTCCCAATCGGGTTTGAAACGGTCCACGAGTTTGCGCAGCCCCTTGGAAACGGCGTCCCGGTTGCCCTCCTGAAGAACAGGAACGCCCTTATTCGTGGAGAACGGCAGAGTCTTGGAACGCGGTAGCACCACGTCCACGGGTGCGCCAATCGTTGCTTCCACGTCTTTCAGGCTGAGCCCGGCACGGCGGTCTGCCATATTGAGCACGATGTGCCGTTGTTCCGGGATCAGGTTCAGTTCCTCCAGGATCTGGAAACCGGTCCGCAGCCCCCGGATGCTGGGTACGTCCATGCCACAAATCCATACCGCGTCGCTTGCCTGCTCCAGGGTTGCCAGTACGTGTTCGCCCAAGCCGGGGGCGGTGTCCACCACGACGTAGCGGAACTCCTGCCTCAGCTGGTCTAAAAGGTGCGAGACGTTTGCGGCGGTGATTCGGTCCATTTCCACGGGAGTGCGAGGGGCGCACAGAGCATAGATGCCAGCCGGATGAACGGTGAGGTAGGTCTTGAGGACCATAGAGTCCTGGCTGGCAGCGCCCATCACAGCGTCGGTGATGGTGAACTCCGGCTCGAGCAGCAGACCGCTGGCTACGTCACCGAACTGGAGGTCAAGGTCGACAATCACCACGCCCATCGGAGTTGTTTTGCCGAGTCCTACGGCGATGTTGGTTGCCACCGTTGTCTTGCCAACACCGCCTTTAGGCGACATCACCGCGATGATCCGGCCGGCCCCGCCATGATCGGCGTGCTCGGAGGCCTGCGGCGCAAGCCCTCTCCGCCGTCCGGCTGCGGCAAGGCTTGCCCGCTCCAGCATGACGCGGATGGTATCAGGATCGGCACCAGGGTCCAGCAGATCCCGGACTCCGGCCCGCATCGCCTGAAGTACCGTCTCCGGTGTGTTCGGGGTTGCAAGAACCACGCTCACTTCCGGATACTGAAGGTCCATCACAGATGCCAGCTTGAGCGATCCCTCCACCGGCACGCCGGGGCCGAGGATCAGGACTTCTGGCGGTTCTCCCACCATCTGGCGCAGGATGTCTGCCGGTCCCGAGGGAAGGTAGTCAGCCTGGAAGACATGCAGCGAGCCGTGCATTCCGGCGATGGCCAGACGGACCAGCCGCTCAAAGTCGCCGTTCGGCGTGATCAATACAAAGCGGCTCATCGGAACAGCCTTGCCGTATCGACGAAGCCGGCGCTTGTTTCGACAGCATCGCCCGGTTCCTTGGACAGGTAGACCTTTCCGAACTCGGCTGCGAAGACAATCCGTTCGGCGTCGGCCGAGTTCCTGGCGACGGTGATCAGATACGTCCCGTCGCTCTGTGCCTTACTGCTGGATGTTGAGGAGGCTTGGCTCGTACCCGACTTCGAATCCGAGATGTCGGCCTGGGCGGCGGCACCGTCGCTGAACTGAGCGGCGGTCACGAGTACCTTGTGGAAGCTCAGCTGTGTTTTGCTCGACTTCGCTTGGCCATCGGCGCCTGTGGCGGCCTCTTCGAGGGAAATGAATACGCCCACGGTGTCGCCGGCCATCAACTTGCCGCCGACTACTCGTTCAATGGGCAGCTTCAGGGTGATTTCCTGGAGCCCTGCGGGTACCTGGACGCGTGAGGGGCCAAGGAATGCATTCTGCTCCACCATCCGCGTGGAAAGGAGCTGTTCGCCCGGCATCAGTGCCACGGCCGTGACCTTCGATCCGAGGGAACCAAGGTCGGTGACGTTGTTGTCGGCAAGCGCGAGCTGCGGGACCGCTTTCCGGGCCACCGATCCCGCAATCGCGTCTGCGGACGATCCGGCCGGTATGGACTTCTGGACGATGTAGACGTCTTCTGTTTCAGTGTTGGCTAGTGCGCGTTTATCGGCATTCTGAACATAGGAGACCAGCAATACGGTTCCGATTATCGCCACAACTAATGCGGCGATGCCCCCCAGCAGGCGTGTTTTCATTTCATTCCCCTTTAGAGCACTATTTAATGAGTTTGACGACGGAATTCAAGTAGTAGGGACCTCTCTCTGAGCCCCGGTCGGCCCAGGGAATGAACTCCTGGAACTGACCACAGATGCCCAGGTCGCTGCCCGTCTTGAAGAGCGCTGCGCATGCCGGGTCCGCCTTTGGAGCCGACAGGCCGTCAACGTCTTTCACGAATGACCAGCCGTGGATTTCAACTCTTGCAAAGCCGGACAGATGGAAGCGGCCGTCTTTTCCCCCTTTGTCTCCGTCATCGAAAATTGGGAAGAAGGCCGTTGCATACCGCTTTTTCGAGTGGTCAATCGCTGTCCGCCAGGCGTCCAAGGTGGCCGCACAGTCTGCCGGAAGCTTGCTATTTCCGGTATTGGATCCGACCCACCCATCAGCGCCAGCGCCGATATCGCAGACTCCGGCCTCGGCGAGCCAGCCAAATCCGCCCGGAATATGGTGCCCGGACGGGCTCCCCACGCAGGGGCTCTTGCCGTGCTCCTTGATGAGTACCGTTGTTGCCAGGGGCGCATACGCCGGTGTGATTTGGCATTGGTCGAATACGAGGGGAAACGCTCCTGCTGCAGTGGTGTCCTGCCAGATGGCAATGGCGCCTGCCCGGACCGTCACTGGTGGTGCGTTGAGCGCGCTGGCGAACATCTTGGTGAGAAATCCTGCACCGCTGGTGCCGTTGAGCGTTGAAGTGACCACCGTAACCTGGTGCGGGACAGACAGGTCCACCGAATCAACCGTCGTTGCGCCGTCGTTGGCGTTCGGCCCGGAGAGCTCCGTTGCCCAGGCCATGGCTTGCGGCACCGTGCAGCCGCCGGCCTTCTGGCAACGCCGAGCGACGGCCATGGCGCCGGCATCGGCGCCGTTCTGCAGCTGCGCGCGCTCGGCGTAGATCTGGCCCACGTCAACCGCCATGGCGCCGGCGCCCATGAGTACCAGCATCATGACGGCAACCAGGACCCCGGTCGCACCACGCTCGTTGTCGGGGCTGCGCATCAGCCGCCGCATCGCATGGCTCCTACGCCTTCGAGGGTGAGACTGCTACCCAACAGCCCCGTTAGGGTTTTGGCGGTGTAGGTGACAGTCACCGTGGCATTGACGCCGGTTGCGCAGGCGCCCGGCGAGATAGTGAAGCCAAAAGCCGCAGGATCCAGTCCTGGCGCACCAGCCACGGCGGCCGCCCGGGCCAAGCCCTGGTCATTCTCGATCGCCATGGTCCGGGCCGCCTCCCGGGCGGCCTGGGTGACAGAAATCTGCAGGTTGTAGGCATGTGAGAATTCGACGATGCCACCAACCAGGGCCAGCAAGATGGGTGCTACAAGAGCAAACTCGACGGCTGCCGCGCCACGCTCACGCCCTTGCCCCAGAGACCCGGGCGCTCTTGAACTGCTGCGTTTCATTTGATCCCCCCAGGGATAGATGCAGCTAAAGAAGGAAGAGTGTGCCGCGTCCGCGATACACGGACGCGGCACACCGGGTGTTGCTGAGACCTGACGAAATCTTCCCGAGTGCCGGCGAGGGGCTACTTGTTGGACCATCCCTTGACGGTGCCGCCGAGCGTTTCGAACCAGCTGCTCAGATCTTTGCCGAAGATGGTGGCGCCGCCGATGACCGCGAATGCGATGAAGGCCACGAGCAGCGAGTATTCCGTGGCGGTGGCGCCCTTTTCGGATTCGAACTTGTTCTTGACACCGGCGATGAAAGAGAGCATTGAGACCATGAGGCCAGTCATTTTATTTTCCTTTTCCAGAGTGTGAGTAAATTTACGAAATTCCAGCAAATCCCCGATTGCTTATTCGCTGGAGTTCCGTTGGGAAAACATTTGCACGGCCAGTTAGGGCGGCGCAATGAATCCGGATACTCGACTTTTGGAAGGAATATGGAGCTACCACTTGCCCGCATGCGGGAGGTGTACTCAGTTTCATGCGATGGCAGGCGCGTGAGTACTTGGTTTGATAAGCCGGCTTGCTATTGACGCCGTCGCGCGGGGCGCAGCCAGGCCTATGGAAGCAGCAGAATAGCGGCGAGGCCGGCCGCCAGCATGGACGGGCCGTAGGCGACTTCCCGTGGCTTGTTTCCGCGGTTTTTCAGCACGAGCACCACCGAGGCGATGCCGCCCGCCACGAAGCCCAGGGCCGCTCCGTAGAACAGCTGTGACCAGCCTAGGTAGCCTAAGTACAGCCCGAGGGGTGCCGCGAGCTTCACATCGCCCATTCCAAGACCGTTTCGGCTGGTCAGGGCCATGAAGAGGTACAAAACGAACAATATTGCGGCGCCAGCCACGCCCCGCAGCAGGTTTTCCGAAGCTCCGTGTGCTCCGGCGGAGACGGTCAGCAGGACCAATCCCGCCGCCAGCAGCGGCAGGACGAGCCGGTCGGGCAGCAGATGGTGGAACATATCGATCCGGGACAACTGCACGCCGGTGACTACCAGGACCAGATAAGCCGCCAGCTCCGGAGAAGCGCCGAAACGCCACCCGAGCAGGGCGGACAATACAAAGGTGAGGGCCGTCGTCGTGATTCTCAGCGGGGTGGAAGGTGCGCCGGCAAGCTGCGGCAGTATCCGGCGGACGAGCAGGTCGCTAAGCAGTCCGAGGCCCAGGCCGGCCAGCCCGGTTCCGGCAATGAACAGCAGGGATGCGGAGTCTGCAACGGCGGGATCGGACACGGTACCTCCAGGGATGCGGCGGGCCGGCGGCGGGCGGGATGCATCCGGACACCCCATTTTGACCGAGCCGCCCCACTTCCGCTATTCTTGGTAGTCGTTGTGCGTGTCCTTTCTCGATGATGCGTGTCCGCTTGGGAATCCGGTTGCAGGATAGCTACTCAACGTACACATTCGAGACCTCAGGATGACTGGTTAGATAGAGTCCTCACCTCTGTTCCGGTAGCGCATAGATAGTAGGTGCACCTCCGCGTGACGCCTAAAACAAGAACGCCAGAACAAGAACGAGGCAAACACCGTGCGTACGTACACCCCGAAGCCCGGCGATATCAACCGCCAGTGGCACGTCATTGACGCCACAGACGTTGTCCTTGGTCGTCTCGCGAGCCAGACCGCAATCCTGCTGCGCGGCAAGCACAAGGCCACCTTTGCGTCCCACATGGACATGGGCGACTTCGTCATCATCATCAACGCTGAAAAGGTTGCCCTCACCGGCGCCAAGCTGGAGCAGAAGCGCGCATACCGCCACTCCGGCTACCCGGGCGGCCTGACCTCCGTCAACTACGCAGAGCTGCTGGAATCCAATCCGGTCCGCGCTGTGGAGAAGGCCATCAAGGGCATGCTCCCCAAGAACTCCCTCGCTGCACAGCAGCTGGGCAAGCTGAAGGTCTACCGCGGTGCAGAGCACCCGCACGCCGCCCAGCAGCCCAAGACTTTTGAAATCACCCAGGTCGCCCAGTAGTCCTGGCCACCAACCAACTTTTAATCAAGGAGAATCGTGGCTCAGAACGAAGAACTGACCACCGAGGCCGTCGTGGCTGAGGAAAACCTGACCAGCTACACCTCGGAAAGCGGTCCTGCGGAAGCAGAAGCGCCCAAGAAGGAACGCCCGGCACTCACCGTCGCCGGCGCAGCAGTTGGCCGTCGTAAGGAAGCCGTCGCACGCGTTCGCATCGTGCCCGGCACCGGCAAGTGGACCATCAACGGCCGCGACCTGGCCAACTACTTCCCGAACAAGCTGCACCAGCAGGATGTCAACGAACCCTTCAAGATCCTTGATCTTGATGGCGCCTACGACGTCATGGCCCGCATCCACGGTGGCGGCATTTCCGGCCAGGCCGGTGCCCTGCGCCTCGGCATCGCCCGTTCACTGAACGAGATCGACACCGAGAACAACCGCGCCACCCTGAAGAAGGCCGGATACCTCCGCCGTGACGCACGCGTCATCGAGCGTAAGAAGGCTGGTCTCAAGAAGGCCCGCAAGGCTCAGCAGTACTCCAAGCGCTAATTCCGCTTCCAGGCACATAGTGTGCTTGCACGAAAGCCCGTTCCGCCCTTTGTGGCGGGGCGGGCTTTCGCCTTTTAAGCCGTCCACTTCGTCCCGCGAACGGACCCCGGGGCCAGAATTTCCGTCCCATCGTCTAAACTTGACCCGATGTCTAGATTATTTGGAACAGATGGTGTCCGAGGCTTGGCGAACGGCCTGCTGACCGCCGAGCTGGCGTTGCAGCTGGCTCAGGCGGCCGCCGTCGTGCTGGGCCATGACCGCAATACCACCGGGAAGCGGCCGCGCGCCGTGGTGGCCCGTGACCCCCGCGCCAGCGGCGAGTTCCTCGCGGCTGCCGTGGAAGCGGGACTCTCCAGCTCCGGGATCGACGTCTACGACGCCGGCGTGCTCCCCACCCCGGCAGCGGCCTACCTGGTGGCCGATCTGGACGCAGACTTCGGCGTGATGATCTCCGCCTCCCACAACCCCGCCCCCGACAACGGCATCAAGTTCTTCGCCCGCGGCGGCCAGAAACTTCCCGACGACGTCGAGAACGCCATCGAGGAGCAGCTGGGCAAGGATCCCATCCGGCCCGTCGGCGGCGACGTGGGCCGCATCCAGCGCTTCTCGGACGCCGAGGACCGGTATATCGTGCACCTGCTGGGCACCCTGCCGCACCGCCTGGATGGGCTCAAGGTGGTCCTGGACTGCGCCCACGGAGCAGCCAGCGGCTGTTCCCCGCACGTCTTCAAGGACGCGGGCGCTGATGTGATTGTGATCGGCGCCGAACCGGACGGCCTCAATATCAATGAGGGCGTCGGCTCAACCCACCTGGGGCCGCTGAAGCGCGCCGTCCTGGAACACGGGGCAGACCTGGGCATTGCGCACGACGGCGACGCGGACCGCTGCCTGGCAGTGGACCACGAGGGCAACGAAGTGGATGGCGACGAGATCATGGCCGTCCTCGCCGTTGCGCTGAAGGCTGCAGGGAAGCTCAAGGACGATGTCCTGGTGGCGACCGTGATGAGCAACCTCGGACTCAAGATCGCGCTCCGCGCGGCCGGAATCAGCCTCCGCGAAACCGGTGTGGGTGACCGCTACGTGCTGGAGGAAATGCGCGCAGGCGGCTTCAACCTCGGCGGCGAGCAGTCCGGCCATGTCATCTTTGCCGACCATGCCACCACCGGCGACGGCGTCCTCACGGGCCTGCAGCTTGCCGCCCAGGTGGCGCTCACGGGACGTCCGCTGAAGGACCTGGTTACAGTGATGACCAAGCTCCCGCAGGTCCTCATCAACGTCAAGGGCGTCGACCGCACCCGGGTGAACGGCGACCAGGCGGTGGCCGAGGCCGTGGCCCGCGCCGAAGCCGAACTCGGCGACACCGGACGCGTCCTCCTGCGTCCCTCCGGCACCGAACCGGTGGTGCGCGTCATGGTGGAGGCAGGGGATGAGGCGACCGCCCAGGCCGTGGCTGAACGTCTGGCGCAGGTGGTCCGGACCGAACTGGCCCTGGCCCTCGTTTCCGACTGAGCGGTCCGCTACAGGTAGGCTGGCGCAGCCTCGAGGCCGAAGTACTCCTCCAGCGTTTCGACGCCCCGGTTCTTCATCTCGATGACTGCCGCGGATCCGATGTAACGCAGATGCCAGGGCTCGTAGTAATAGCCGGTGATGCCTTGGCGCATCCAGGGGTAGCGCACCACGAATCCGAACAGGTGGGCATTGGCCTTCGCCCAGACTGCTGCCGGCTGATCGGCGAAGCACGGCTGGAAACTGCACGCCCCGCCGCCGTCGCCGATGTCGAAAGACCAGCCTGTCTGATGCTCGGAATGGCCCGGACGGGCGGAGGCGGTGTCCGCCGCGGCCTGTCCCTGCGATTTCACATAGCCGTTGTAGGTGGCCGCTTGCGTGGCATAGGAACGGTATCCGCTGGCGAGCGTCATGGTGACGCCGGCCCCGGCCGCGGCCGCAAACATCTTCTCCGCAGCTGCCGCCGTCGTGCTGTTGAGCTGTGCGGCTTCGCCGGAGACCGCGAGGCGAACGGCGGGCCGGACGAGGTCTGCCGGCTTGTAGGTGGAGGGCGAGAGCGGCCGGTGCTTGTTGACGACCACCCACGGACTCGCCGGATCACTGAGCGAATGCAGGGGCGCTGCCGCGTCCACCGGTGCGGTGGACTCCGGGACCGCCGGGGTGGACTCCGTGGTCGGGGTACTGCCCGGGACCGGCTCGCCGGCGCCGGCCGCCGCGGAGGCCGAGGCGGGCGGGGGCACGCTGGCACCGGGGACCGGCGTCGCCGTCGTGCCTGCCGTGCTGGAGGCCAGGCCGGAGGCAGACGCGGACGACGGCGGCTGGGGCGCTCCGGGGGCGCAGGCGGCGAGGGCCGTCAGGCCGGAACCGGCCAGGAACAAGCGGCTGAAGGCGCGCCGGCTGGGGATTGCCTGGCCGGAGTCCGGCACGGCTGCCGGGCCGCCGGCGGCGTCGTGGCACACCTGTGCTACACCTTCCTCAGAAGCATGCGCCGGATGGAATGGTCGGCGTCCTTGGTGAGGACCAGCTGGGCCCGACCCCGGGTGGGGAGGACGTTTTCCTCCAGGTTCGGCTCGTTGATGCGCTTCCAGATATCCCGGGCAGTCTGCTCGGCCTCGGCGTCCGAGAGCGTGGCGTAGCGGTGGAAGTAGGACTCCGGCTGCGCAAAGGCCGTGGTGCGCAACTTGCGGAAACGGTCCACGTACCACTCCTCGATGTAGCTCGTTTTGGCATCAACATAGATGGAAAAGTCGAAGAAGTCACTCAGCGCCAGGCCCTGCCGGCCGTCGTGCCGGGGCCGGGCCGGTGCCAGGACATTGAGTCCCTCCACGATCAGCACGTCGGGGCGCCGGACCACGACTTCCCTGCCCGGCACAATGTCATACGTCACGTGGGAGTACCACGGCGCCCGGACTTCCTCGGCGCCGCCTTTGATTTCGCTCACAAAGCGCAGCAGCGCCCGGCGGTCATAAGACTCGGGAAAGCCCTTGCGTTCCAGCAGTTGGCGGCGCTTGAGTTCGGCCAGCGGGTAGAGGAAACCGTCCGTGGTGATGAGTTCTACGTTGGGCGTGCCGGGCCAGCGCCGGAGCATTTCCCGGAGCACACGGGCGATGGTGGACTTGCCCACCGCAACCGAGCCGGCGACGCCGATCACGAAGGGCGTGCGCTGGGTCTGCTCGCCGAGGAAAGTGGTGGTCGCAGCGTGCAGCTGGCCGGCCGCCTCCACATACAGGTGCAGGAGCCGGGACAGGGGGAGGTAGACCTCGCGGACTTCCTTCATGTCGAGCGGATCGCCGAGGCCCCGCAGGCGCAGCACATCCTCTTCATTGAGGGGCTGCTCCATCTGGGCGGCGAGCCGGGACCAGGTCTGCCGGTCCAGCTCCACGAACGGGGAGACGCCGTCGCCGTTCGCTTCATTGCGTTGCAAAGTCACCCTAGAGATTCTGCCCTTCACCGGCCTGAGAGCGAAATGGACGGGTCCGCACCACCCGGCCGGAGCGAAGCGGGACGGCTGTCACACCGGCTCATCCTGCGCGGGCGGTACGGGAAACCGGCTAGGCTTGAGCCCATGTGTGGAATCGTTGGATATGTGGGCCACTCCGCTGGCCGGACAAATACTGGACACAATGCCCTGGACGTTGTCCTCGAGGGCTTGCGGCGCCTGGAGTACCGGGGCTACGACTCGGCGGGCATCGCCGTCGTGGCGGACGGTACCATTTCCTCGCGCAAGAAGTCGGGCAAACTGAGCAACTTGATCGCCGAGCTCGAGGCGAGCCCGCTGCCGGAATCCCTGACCGGCATCGGTCACACCCGCTGGGCCACCCACGGTGGCCCGACGGACCAGAACGCGCACCCGCACCTGGCCGACGGCGGGAAGCTGGCCGTGATCCACAACGGCATCATCGAAAACTTCGCCGAACTCAAGCTGGAGCTCGTGGCCAAGGGAGTGGAATTCCGCTCCGAGACGGACACGGAAGTCGCGGCCGCACTCCTGGGCGATATCTACCGGAACCAGCTGAAGGGCGATCCCGCCAACGGGGGCCTCACCAAGGCGATGCAGCTTGCCTGCCAGCGACTCGAAGGTGCCTTCACCCTGCTCGCCGTGCACGCCGACCAGCCCGACGTCGTCGTGGCGGCGCGCCGGAACTCACCGCTCGTGGTGGGCCTCGGCGAGGGGGAGAACTTCCTCGGCTCCGACGTCTCCGGTTTCATTGACTACACGCGGCGCGCCGTCGAGCTGGGCCAGGACCAGATCGTCACCATCACCGCCGACTCCGTGGAGATCACCGACTTCTACGGTGCACCGGCCGAAGGCAAGGAATACAAGGTCGACTGGGACCCGGCCTCGGCGGAAAAGGGCGGGTTCCCGTCCTTCATGGAAAAGGAAATCCACGACCAGCCGGACGCCGTGCTGCAGACCCTGCTGGGCCGCTCCGACCTCCACGGCAAGCTGACGCTGGACGAAGTCCGGATCGACCCGCAGCTGCTCAAGAGCGTCAACAAGATCATCGTCCTGGCCTGCGGCACTTCCGCCTACGCCGGGCAGGTGGCGAAGTACGCGATTGAGCACTGGTGCCGGATCCCCACCGAGGTGGAGCTCTCGCACGAATTCCGCTACCGGGATCCGATCGTCGACGAGAACACCCTGATCGTCTCCATCTCCCAGTCCGGCGAGACCATGGACACGCTCATGGCCGTCCGCTACGCCAAGGAACAAGGCGCCAAGACGGTCTCCATCTGCAACACCAACGGGTCCACCATCCCGCGTGAATCGGATGCCGTCCTCTACACGCACGCCGGCCCGGAAATCGCCGTCGCCTCCACCAAGTCGTTCCTTGCACAGATCACGGCCGCCTACCTGCTGGGCCTGTATCTGGCACAGTTGCGCGGCAACAAGTTCCAGGGCGAGATCAAGGACATCCTGGCCGACCTCCGAAAGATCCCGGCCAAGATCCAGCAAATCCTGGACAACGAAGGCCAGATCAAGGAACTCGGCCGCTCCATGGCCGACGCCAAGTCGGTGCTGTTCCTGGGCCGTCACGTCGGATTCCCGGTGGCCATGGAAGGTGCTCTCAAGCTCAAGGAGCTCGCCTACATCCACGCTGAAGGCTTCGCGGCCGGTGAACTCAAGCACGGTCCCATCGCCCTGATCGAAGAGGGCCAGCCGGTCTTCGTCGTGGTCCCGTCACCGCGTGGCCGGGATTCGCTGCATGCCAAGGTGGTCTCCAACATCCAGGAAGTCCGGGCGCGCGGCGCGAAAACCATCGTGATCGCCGAAGAGGGCGACGAGGCGGTCAAGGCGTACGCCGAGCATGTCTTCTACATCCCGGAGACTCCCACGCTGCTGGCGCCGCTGCTCAGCACGGTCCCGCTGCAGATCTTCGCGCTGGCTCTTGCCTCCGCCAAGGGCTATGACGTGGACCAGCCGCGCAACCTGGCCAAGAGCGTGACCGTAGAATAGCCGCATGATTGTTGGCATTGGCGTAGACGTCGTAGACATTGAACGGTTCGGCCGGCAGCTGGAGCGCACCCCCGGGCTGCGCGACAGGCTGTTCGTGCCGGCCGAGCGCGAACTGAACACGCGGTCCCTGGCCGCCCGGTTCGCCGCCAAGGAAGCCGTGGCCAAGGTCCTTGGGGCTCCGGCCGGGATGAACTGGCAGGACTGCTGGATAGGGCTGGACCAGAACGGGCCCACGGTCCAGGTCAAGGGCACCGTGCTGGCCGTGGCCGAGTCGAAGGGTGTCAAGCGCTGGCATCTCTCGATGAGCCACGACGGCGGGATCGCCACCGCAACGGTTCTCGCCGAAGGCTGACATAGAACCGGCTGAAGGACCAGGCACTTCCCAGCGACAGTGAATGGATTGAAATCATGATCAGCGCCTACACCGGAACCCAGATACGCGAGGCTGAACAGCGCCTCCTGGATAAAGGTGCGGGCGCTGTCCTGATGCAGCGGGCCGCCTACGGACTGGCCAACGCCGTGGTCCGTGAGCTGCAGCGTCGCGGGGAGCGGCTCTACGGCGCCGGCGTGACGGTGCTCGCGGGCAAGGGCAACAACGGCGGCGACGGACTGTTCGCCGCCGCGCTGCTGGCCGGCCGGGGAATGCGGACGACCGCGGTGCTCACCGCGGGCGACGCCCACGCGGAAGGCCTCGCGGCCTTCGAACGAGCCGGCGGGCGGGTGCTGCGCCTGACACCCGCAAACGTCGCGGAAGTGTCAGCGGCGGCCGCGCGTACCGGCGTCGTGATTGACGCGGTCCTCGGAACGGGCGCCCAAGGCGGGCTCAGGGGACCCGCGGCGGCGCTGATGCAGAAGCTGGGGCGTTCCCGCCCCGGGCTGGTGGTTGCCTGCGACATTCCCAGCGGCGTCGACGCCGACACCGGGGAAGCGCACGCGCCGGTGCTGGCCGCCGATGTCACGGTGACGTTCGGCGCCGCCAAGGCCGGCCTGCTGGCAGACCCCGGAGCGGACTTCGCCGGCCGCGTACAGGTCATTCCCATCGGCATCGAAGCAGGGCTCCCGTGGCCGGCCCTGCGACGGCTTGAGCCCGAGGATCTTTCCGCCCTGCTGCCACGCCCCGAACGGCGGGCGCACAAGTACTCCAGGGGAGTGCTCGGGGTGGTCGCAGGCTCCAGTGCTTATCCCGGCGCCGCCGTGCTGGCCTGCAAGGGCGCCCTGGCAGCCGGCGTCGGCATGGTGCGTTACCTTGGGCCGCAGGACGTCGCCGATCTCGTCCGCCAGGCGTGCCCTGAGATTGTGTGCAGCGCCGGAACCGTGGCCGATACGCACGTCCAGGCCTGGCTGGTGGGCTCCGGGCTGGATGACTCCGATGAGCAGCAGTTGCAGCGCGCCCGCGACGCCGCAGACTCGGGCCTGCCGACGATTGCCGACGCCGGCGCATTGCCGGCCCTGCCTGATGTGCTGGCCCCCCAGGTAATCCTGACACCCCACGCCGGCGAACTGGCGTCATTGCTCCAGCGACTCGGGGTTGCCCTGGACCGCTCGGCGGTAGAAGCTTCCACGCTCAGCGCGGTGCGGCGGGCCGCGGGTCTGACCGAAGCCACGGTGCTGCTCAAGGGAGCGACCACCCTCGTTGCCTCCCCCTTCCAGGACTTCTACAGCCAGGCCGAGGGCACACCCTGGCTCGCCACGGCAGGCAGCGGCGACGTCCTGGCCGGAGTCATCGGTGCCCTGCTTGCCCAACTGGGTGCCGACGTCGGGCGATTCGGTGAGCGTGGCATCGATCCCGACGAAAGATGGGCGGCGATTGCCGCCATGGCCGCGAGCCTGCACGGACGGGCGGGAAGCCGCGCCTCGGCCGGGGGACCCGTGACCGCCAGTGCCATCGCCCGGGCCCTGCCGGGGGTGCTGCGGGAGTGGTAATGAAGCGCCCCGACAAGCACCCCGACGGGGATGGTAACCCTACTTACCAGTAGTGTTGTCTAGAGATTGTCCGCACGGCACGAGGAGAACACATGGAAGTATGGCCCGGAACGGCTTATCCGCTGGGAGCCACTTTTGACGGCACAGGCACGAACTTTGCACTGTTCAGCGAACGCGCTGAACAGGTGGAGCTCTGTCTCCTGTCTGAGGACCTGACCGAGACCCGGTTCGAGCTGACCGAGGTGGACGGCTACGTCTGGCACTGCTACCTGCCGCAGGTCCAACCCGGCCAGAAGTACGGTTACCGGGTTCACGGCCCGTACGATCCGGCGAGCGGCAACCGCTTCAACTCGAACAAGCTGCTGTTGGACCCGTACGCCAAGGCCATCCAGGGCCAGATCGACTGGGACCCGGCGCTCTTCTCCTACGACTTCGGCGACCCCGACTCGCGCAATGACAGCGACTCGGCGCCGCACACCATGCACGGCGTGGTCATCAACCCGTTCTTCGACTGGGACGGGGACCGCCAGCTGCGCATCCCGTACCACGAGTCGGTCATTTATGAGGCCCACGTCAAGGGCCTGACCGAGCTGCACCCTGAGATCCCGGAAGACCAGCGCGGCACGTACGCCGGCGTCTCGCACCCCGCCGTGATCGAGCACCTCAAGAAGCTCGGGATCACCGCGATCGAGCTCATGCCCGTCCACCAGTTCATCAACGACGGCACCCTGGTGGAGAAGGGCCTCAACAACTACTGGGGCTACAACACCATCGGCTTCTTCGCGCCGCAGAACACCTACAGCTCCACCGGCGACGTCGGGCACCAGGTCCAGGAATTCAAGGCCATGGTCCGCGATCTGCACAAGGCCGGCATCGAGGTGATCCTGGACGTGGTGTACAACCACACCGCCGAGGGCAACCACCTGGGCCCCACCTTGTCCTTCAAGGGCATCGACAACGCGGCCTATTACCGGCTGGTCGACGGCGACCTGAAGCACTACATGGACTACACCGGCACCGGAAACTCGCTCAACGTCCGGCACCCGCATTCCCTGCAGCTGCTCATGGACTCCCTGCGCTACTGGGTAACGGAAATGCACGTCGATGGTTTCCGCTTCGACCTCGCGTCCACGCTGGCCCGCGAGTTTTACGACGTGGACAAGCTGTCCACCTTCTTCGAACTCATCCAGCAGGACCCGATCGTCTCCCAGGTCAAGCTGATCGCCGAGCCCTGGGACGTCGGTCCCGGCGGCTACCAGGTGGGCAACTTCCCGCCGCAGTGGACCGAGTGGAACGGCAAATACCGCGACACCGTCCGCGACTTCTGGCGCGGCGAACCCAAAACCCTGGGCGAATTCGCCTCCCGGCTCACCGGCTCGGCAGACCTCTACGAGAGCTCCGCGCGGCGCCCGGTGGCCTCCATCAACTTCGTGACCGCCCACGACGGCTTCACCATGCGCGACCTCGTGTCCTATAACGAGAAGCACAACGACGCCAACGGCGAAGGCAACAACGACGGCGAATCGCACAACCGGTCCTGGAACTGCGGCGCTGAAGGCGAGACCGAAGACGACACGGTGCTGACCCTCCGCGCCCGGCAGCAGCGCAACTTCATCGCCACCCTGCTGCTCTCGCAGGGCGTCCCGATGCTCCTGCACGGCGACGAGCTGGGCCGCACCCAGCAGGGCAACAACAACACCTACTGCCAGGACTCCGAACTGAGCTGGGTGCACTGGGACGCCGTGGACCAGCCCCTGGTGGAGTTCACTGCGGTGGTCAATAAGATCCGCCACGACCACCCCACGTTCCGGCGCAGCCGCTTCTTTGACGGCCGGCCGGTCCGCCGTGGCGAGGGCGAGAAGCTTCCAGACATCGTCTGGCTGAACACCGACGGCAAGGAAATGCTCCCCGAGGACTGGGACAGCGGCTTCGGCCGGACCATCGGAGTCTTCTACAACGGCCACGGCATCCAGGAACAGGACTCCCGCGGCCGCCGGATCACGGACGACAGCTTCCTGCTGACCTTCAACGCCCACGACGACAACGTGGACTTCCTGCTCCCGGCGGACGAGTACTCGCGGTTCTGGGACGTCCTGGTGGACACCTCGGACCAGGCCGACACCGATGAACCGCTCAAGGCCGGCTCCGTGCTGAAGCTGGCGGCCAAGTCCCTGGTGGTTCTGCGCGCCCACTCGGGCCCCGAGGTGGAGGTGGACTACTCCGCAGCCGCGTCCCTGGCCGCCCGGGCCGAGGCTTCGGAGGACGAGGCCGGTCAGGAGGGCGCCGATTCCGCGGAAGCGGCGCCAGCGGTGCCGGCGTCGGAAGCACCCGCCCCGGAGGCCCCGGCACCGGAGGCGGCCCCGGAGGCGGAAGCCGCACCGGAGGCGGCTTCTAAGGCCAGCGCTTCCACGCAGGGTTCCGCCAAGGGCTCCGCCTCGAAGAAGACGGAGGCGAAGAAGCCCAGGACCCGGAAGGGATCCGCTAAATGAGGACTCCCGCTTCCACCTACCGGCTGCAGATCCGCTCCGGTTTCACCCTTCAGGACGCCGCCGAAACGGTGCCGTACCTGAAGGCCTTGGGCGTGGACTGGATCTACCTTTCGCCGATTTTGACCGCGGAGAAGGGCTCGGACCACGGCTACGACGTCACCGACCCTTCCGCCGTCGACCCCGACCGCGGCGGCGCCGGGGGGCTCATCGCAGCTTCCCGGGCCGCCCGGGAGGCCGGGATGGGGGTGCTTGTGGACATCGTGCCCAACCATGTCGGAGTGGCAACCCCCGCCCAGAACCCCTGGTGGTGGTCCCTCCTCAAGGAGGGCCGGCAGTCCCGCTACGCCCAGGCGTTCGACGTCGACTGGGACTTTGGCGGCGGCCGCATCCGGATCCCTGTGCTCGGCGAAGACTCTGACCTTGACGCGCTGGAGGTCCGGGACGGGGAGCTGCGGTACTACGACCACCGCTTCCCGCTCGCCGAAGGCAGCTACACCGAAGGCGATCACCCCCGCGGGGTCCACGACCGGCAGCACTACGAGCTGATCGGTTGGCGTCGGGCGGACAACGAGCTGAACTACCGCCGGTTCTTTGCCGTCAACAGCCTGGCCGGCATCCGGGTCGAGGTTCCGGAGGTCTTCGACGAGGCCCACGAGGAGATTGTGCGCTGGTTCCGCGAGGGGCTGGTGGACGGGCTGCGGATCGACCACCCGGACGGCCTGGCCGATCCGCAGGGCTACCTGCGCCGGCTGCGGGACGTCACGGGCGGAAGCTACCTGCTGATCGAGAAGATCCTCGAGCCCGGGGAAGTGCTGCCGCCCGGCTTCGAATGCGAGGGCACCACCGGGTACGACGCCCTGGCGGACGTGGACCGGGTCTTCGTCGACCCCGCAGGCCAGGGCGCCCTCGATGCGCTGGACACCGGACTGCGCGGCGGCCAGGCCGCGGACTATGAGGCCATGATCCGCGGCACCAAGCGCAGGATCACGGACGGGATCCTGCACTCCGAGATGCTCCGGCTGGCCCGCCTGGTGCCGGCCGACGCCGGCCTCACGGTCGAGGCTGCCGCTGACGCGCTGTCCGAAATCATTGCCGCGTTCCCGGTGTACCGCAGCTACCTGCCGGAGGGTGCAGACGTGCTCAAGGAAGCCTGCGAACTCGCGGTCCGCCGACGCCCCGAACTGGAAGACGCCGTCGGCGTGCTCCTGCCGCTGCTGCTGGATGCTGGTCCGGAAGCCGGCGCGGAGCTGGGGCGCCGCTTCCAGCAGACCTCCGGGATGGTGATGGCAAAGGGAGTGGAGGACACCGCGTTCTTCCGCTACACCCGGCTGGGCACCTTGACCGAAGTGGGGGCGGATCCCACGGAGTTCGCCGTGACGCCGGCGGAGTTCCACCACCGGATGGCCCGCCGCCAGGCGGAGCTGCCGCTGTCCATGACCACCCTCAGCACCCACGACACGAAACGCAGCGAGGACACCCGCGCGCGGATTTCGGTGCTCGCGGAACTGGCCCCGGAATGGAAAGCGTCCCTGGCCCGGCTGCAGGAACTCGCTCCGCTGCCGGACGGCCCGCTGGCGAATCTGCTGTGGCAGGCCATCGCCGGAGCGTGGCCCGCGGACCGTGGCAGGCTGCAGTCCTACGCGCAGAAGGTCGCCCGCGAGGCCGGAAATTCGACCAACTGGACGGACCCGGACGCGGGCTTTGAGGACAAGCTCTCCGCCGCCGTCGACGCGGCCTTCGACAATGCCGGGGTCCGCGCTGAACTGGCGGCGCTGGTGGCGCTGCTGGAACCGTACGGCGCCGCCAATTCGCTCGGCGCCAAGCTGGTGCAGCTGACCATGCCCGGGGTCCCGGACGTCTACCAGGGCACGGAATTCTGGGACCGCTCGCTTACCGATCCGGACAACCGCCGGCCGTTCAGCTTCGATGCCCGGAAGCGCGCCCTTGCCGCGCTCGACGCCGGCGAGCGGCCGGCGTCGTTCCTCGACGAAACGGCGAAGCTGCTGGTGACCTCGCGGGCGCTGCGCCTGCGCCGGGACCGGCCGGAACTGTTCGCCGGCTACGCGCCGGTTACGGCCACGGGCACCGCCGCTGCGCACCTGCTCGCCTTTGACCGTGGAACCGCCACTGTAGGGGCGCTCACGCTCGCGACCCGGTTGCCCCGCGGGCTGGAGCACAAGGGCGGCTGGCAGGACACCGCCATCAGCCTGGCCGCCGCCATGACCGACGAGCTGACGGGCCGTTCCTTTGGCGCGGGCCAGGTACGCGTGGCCGACGTCCTGGCGAGCTACCCCGTTGCGCTCCTGGTGCCCACCGCCTAAGCAGTCCTTGAAGTACCGACATTGGGGAACGGAAGAATGCCATGACCTTGCCTGCACACGGAACCGAACGCTTCGATCTCTGGGCGCCCGAAGCCCAGGCGGTCACGCTCCTCGCTGACGGCCGGAAGTATGACATGAACCGCCGCGGCGGGGAGGCGCCCGGCTGGTGGACAGCCGCCGGCGCTCCGGCAGCCGGCGCTCCGGCAGCCGGCGCTCCCGCCGCCGGCGAGGTGGACTACGGCTACCTGGTAGACGGGGACACCATCCCGCTGCCGGACCCGCGGTCGAGGCGCCAGCCCGAAGGCGTCCATTCCCTCTCGCGGACCTTCGACGCCGGAAGCCACCAGTGGTCGGACGGTCAGTGGCAGGGCCGCGGGCTGGAAGGCGCCGTGATCTACGAGCTGCACGTGGGCACCTTCACCCCCGAAGGCACCCTGGACGCGGCCGCCGGGAAGCTGGGCTACCTCGCGGATCTCGGCGTCGACTTCGTGGAACTGCTCCCGGTCAACGGCTTCAACGGTACCCACAACTGGGGCTACGACGGCGTGCTCTGGTACGCCGTGCACGAGGGCTACGGCGGACCCGCCGCGTACCAGCGATTCGTCGACGCGGCCCATGCTGCCCGCCTTGGCGTCATCCAGGACGTGGTCTACAACCACCTCGGCCCCAGCGGCAACTACCTTCCGCGGTTCGGGCCTTACCTGAAGTCGGGGGAGGGCAACACGTGGGGCGACTCGATCAACCTGGACGGCCCCGGCTCCGACGTCGTGCGCGAGTACATCCTGGACAACGCCGCGATGTGGCTGCGGGACTACCATGTGGACGGGCTGCGCCTCGATGCCGTGCACGCCTTCAAGGACGAGCGGGCGGTCCACCTGCTGGAGGAGTTCGGCGCGCTCGCGGACGAAGTGTCCGCGGAGACCGGCCGCCCCGCCACCATGATCGCCGAATCCGACCTGAACAATCCCCGGCTGCTCTATCCCCGGGACGTCCACGGCTACGGCCTGGCGGGACAGTGGAGCGATGACTTCCACCACGCCGTCCACGTCAACGTCAGCGGGGAGGCCACGGGCTACTACGCAGACTTCGCATCGCTCGGGGCGCTGGCCAAGGTCCTGCGCTCGGGGTTCTTCCACGACGGCAGCTACTCCAGCTTCCGGGAGCGGCATCACGGCCGGCCCATCGACACCGCCCTGGTCCATCCCGCGGCCCTCGTGGTGTGCAGCCAGAACCACGACCAGATCGGCAACCGGGCCACCGGTGACAGGCAGTCCCAGTCGCTGGCGTACGGGCAGCTGGCGCTCGCCGCCGTCGCCACCCTGACCTCGCCCTTCACCCCGATGCTGTTCATGGGCGAGGAATACGGGGCCAGCACACCGTGGCAGTTCTTCACCTCGCACCCGGAGCCGGAACTCGGCAAGGCCACCGCCGAGGGCCGGATCAGGGAATTCGAGCGCATGGGCTGGGACCCCGCCGTCGTGCCTGATCCCCAGGATCCGGAGACGTTCACCCGTTCCAAGCTCGACTGGTCCGAAGCCGCGGACGGGGAGCACGCCCGCTTGCTGGAGCTCTACCGCGCGCTGATTGCGCTGCGCCGTTCGACGCCGGAGCTCGCCGGCCTCGGCTTCGCAGACACCGCCGTCGAGTACAGCGAAGCGGACCGCTGGCTGGTGCTGCGGCGCGGCCGAGTCCAGGTGGCGATGAACTTCTCCGCCGAGCCGCGCCGGGTCGCCGTCCGCGGCACCTCCCTGCTGCTCGCCACGGACGCCGGCGCCGTGCTCGACGCCGGTTCCCTGCTCGACGCCGGCTCCGCCGGTCCTGCCGGCCAGGAGGCCGCCGGACGCCTCGACCTGCCCGGCCACAGCGCGGCCGTTGTCTCCGACTAAGTATTCCGAATAAGCGCTGTTTCCGGATAAGCGTTCGAATCAGACAGGATAGTACGTATGACTTATGTTGCGGCTGAGAACCGATATGACTCCATGCCCTACCGCCGCGTGGGCCGCAGCGGCCTGAGACTCCCGGCGATTTCGCTGGGCCTGTGGCACAACTTCGGCGATGACTTGCCCTTCGAGACGCAGCGGGCCATCCTGCGCCGCGCGTTCGACCTCGGCGTCAACCACTTCGACCTGGCCAACAACTACGGCCCGCCGGCGGGCTCGGCCGAGACCAATTTCGGCCGCCACCTGCGCGACGACTTCGCCCCGTACCGGGACGAGCTCATCATCTCCACCAAGGCCGGCTACAACATGTGGCCGGGCCCGTTCGGAGAGTGGGGTTCCCGCAAATACCTGCTCGCCAGCCTGGACCAGTCGCTGAACCGCATGGGCCTGGAGTACGTGGACATCTTCTACAGCCACCGTCCGGACCCGGAGACGCCGATGGAAGAGACCATGGGCGCCCTGGACCAGGCCGTCCGCTCCGGCAAGGCCCTCTACGCCGGCATCTCCTCCTACACCCCGGAGCAGACCCTGGAAGCGGCCCGGATCCTGAAGGAACTCGGCACCCCGCTGCTGATCCACCAGCCCAGCTACTCCATGCTGAACCGCTGGACCGAAAACGGCGGTCCCAACCTGTACGAGGCACTGGAGCAGGTGGGTGCCGGCTGCATTGCGTTTTCCCCGCTGGCGCAGGGCATGCTCACCGACCGGTACCTCAACGGCATCCCGGCCGATTCCCGCGCCGCCCAGGACAAGTCCCTGAACGAAGCGATGATCACCGGGGACAAACTGAACCGCGTGCGCGGGCTGCAGCGGATCGCGGAGAGCCGGGGGCAGTCACTGGCGCAGATGGCCATCGCCTGGATCCTGCGGGACCAAGACAAGGGCTCCCCGGTGACGTCCGCGCTCGTCGGGGCCTCCAGCGTCCGGCAGCTCGAGGACACGCTGGCCGCCATCAAGCAGCTCGACTTCACCGCCGGGGAACTCACGTCGATCGACGAGTTCGCCGTCGAATCCGAAATCAACCTCTGGGCCCAGAAGTAGCGGGCCGTCCCTCGTAACAGAGGCGCCGGGGCCGTCGGGAACAACCGGGGCCCCGGCGCCGTTGACTTAGAATGCTAAGGGCGCCGTATGGCGCCGTGCCCGCCTGCCGCCGTCGCACATCAGCGTGCGTCCGCGCCGGGCACATGAAGTTTGTTCTCAAAGGAGTTCCGTGTCTTCAAATCCGATTCGTGTTGCAATCGTAGGCGTAGGTAACTGTGCCGCTTCGCTGGTCCAGGGTGTCCAGTACTACCAGGATGCTGATCCCCAGGCCACGATCCCGGGTCTGATGCACGTGGAGTTCGGCAAGTACCACGTCAAGGATGTGGAGTTTGTGGCCGCTTTCGACGTCGACGGCAAGAAGGTGGGCCTGGACCTCGCCGACGCCATCAGCGCCAGCGAAAACAACACCATCAAGATCGCCGATGTTCCGCCGAGCGGCGTCACCGTGCAGCGCGGCCCGACCCTCGACGGGCTCGGCAAGTACTACCTCGAAACCATCGAGCAGTCCGCCGAGGAGCCGGTGGATGTCGTCCAGGTCCTCAAGGACGCCAAGGTCGACGTCATGGTCTGCTACCTGCCCGTCGGGTCGCAGGAGGCCGCCGAGTTCTACGCCCAGGCCGCGATCGACGCCGGCGTGGGCTTCGTCAACGCCCTGCCGGTCTTCATCGCCGGCACCAAGGAATGGGCCGACAAGTTCACCGCCGCCGGTGTCCCGATCGTGGGCGACGACATCAAGAGCCAGATCGGTGCCACCATCACGCACCGCGTCATGGCGAAGCTCTTCGAAGACCGCGGCGTCACCCTGGACCGCACCTACCAGCTGAACGTCGGCGGCAACATGGACTTCAAGAACATGCTGGAGCGCGACCGCCTCGAATCCAAGAAGATCTCCAAGACGCAGGCCGTCACCTCCAACGTGGAAGCCGACATTGCGCCGCGCGACGTGCACATCGGCCCGTCGGACTACGTGCAGTGGCTCGATGACCGCAAGTGGGCCTTCGTCCGCCTCGAGGGCCGCAACTTCGGCGATGCCCCCGTCTCGCTGGAGTACAAGCTGGAGGTCTGGGACTCGCCCAACTCCGCCGGCGTGATCATCGACGCCATCCGCGCCGCCAAGATCGGCCTGGACCGCGGCATCGGCGGCCCGCTGCTCTCGGCGTCGAGCTACTTCATGAAGTCCCCGCCGGAGCAGTTCAACGACGACCTCGCCCGCGAAAAGGTCGAGGCCTTCATCCGCGGCGACGTGGAGCGCTAACCACCGGAGGCTCCCTCACCTCTGGTGGGCTGAGACGGAACGCTCCCTCACCTCTCGTCGGGTGAGGCGGAACGCTCCCTCACCTCTGGTGGGCTGAGACGGGACGCTCCCTCACCTCTGGTGGTTGGGCGGAACGCTCCCTCACCTCTCGTCGGGTGAGGCAGAACGCTCCCTCACCTCTGGTGGGGGAGCGTTCTGGTTCGGGACGCTTCACGAGGGAACCGAGACCCTCCCTCACCTTTCGCAATCGTTAGCGCAGCGCTCCTTCAGATCGCGCGGGAGAATCCGGCTGCCGCCGCGGGGCTGAGGTAAGCGGTGCGAAGTATTCCCTTGATCCTTGCCATCGCCTTCCCGAAGCCGTCCGCAAGGTCGTCTTTTGTCAGGACGAGTACCGTCCATCCCGCTGACTCGAAGGCCTTGTCACGCCGGCGGTCGCTGAAGATCTGGGTGGGGAGCAGATGGTGGCCGCCGTCGTACTGGACGGCGAACCTCCGTCGGCGATACCCAAGGTCTGCCGTCGGGGAACCTGGGCTCTCCGGGCGCAGCGGGAGCTGCAGCTCCGGCTCCGGGAGACCGGCGTCGCACATCGCCAGGCGCAGCAGTGTTTCCGGTCCCGAGTCGGATCCCACTCGCATCAAGTCCAAGGCCGCCCGGGCGCGGACGATTCCCTGCAGATTCGGGTGTCGGCGCACCATCGAACGCAGCCCATCGATGGTCGCGAAGGCCTCGCTCCGTCCCTCCAAACCGAACCGGGGAACCCGGACGAGCTCGTCGCCCATGCAGACCAATTCGGACAGGCTCAACCGCCGGGCGAGGTCGAGCCACGTCCGGGGACGCGTGCTGATCCAGATGCCGTCCGCAGTTTCGACCTCGTCATCTAAAGCCAGAACGGTGTGCCCGATGATGCCCTTGCGCCGGACCTCGGGCAGGGCCCGCGGCTTGCTCACGTGCAATTCCTCGCAGTCCGAGAGCCATGGAGGCAGCAGCTGGCAATGCAGCCTCGCCGCCGAGACATGCGAGATCCACGCGCCAGGCGAGGCCGAGGAAAGTGCACGCGCCGCGGCCTCGAGCTCGAAATCCCAGTCAGCTGGGCGGTATAGCCCTCGGCTGATGTGCTCGACGTCGGCCCGTCTGAGCCTGTTGTCCGGCACGCCCAACGCCCTGGACGCCGTGATGGTGAAGGGTGCCGAGTTCAGCGAGCCGGGAAGTGCCATCCGCGTTTGCATAGTCGGATTGTGACCCGAAACAAACAACCGGTGCAGAAGTTATCCACAGCCTTGCCAGATGCGCCGGCCCACTGCGGCGCCGGCGGCGGTCGGAACCCGCGGGAAGTGAGGGAGCGTCCGTGGGGGGACGCAGGAGGTGCGGGGGCGTCCGTCGGGGAGGGGCGGGAAGTGAGGGAGCGTCTAGAAGAGGCCGACGGGGTTGCCGTCGGCGTCGACGTCCATCCGCATCGCCGCGGGGACCTTGGGCAGCCCGGGCATGGTCATGACGGCGCCGGTGAGCGCGACGATGAAGCCGGCGCCGGTCTTGGGAATGAGGTCGCGGACGTGCACCGTGAACCCCTTCGGGGCGCCGAGCTTGCTCGCATCGTCGCTGAAGGAATACTGGGTCTTCGCCATGCAGACGGGGAATCCGGACCAGCCGTTTTTCTCGATCTCGGCGAGCCGCTTGAGCGCCGGCACGGAGAAGTCCACGCCGTCGGCCCCGTAAACTTCCTGCACGATGGTCCGGATCTTGTCCTCCACCGACATTCCCAGCGGGTACAGGTGCCGGAACGTGTGCGGCGCGTCGATGGCGGCGGCCACCCTGGCCGCGAGTTCGTCGCCGCCGTCGCCGCCCCCGCCGTGGCCCCAGACGTCGGCCACGGCCGCCTGCACGCCCTCCGCGGCGCACCAGTCGAGCAGCCAGTCGAGCTCCTCCTGGGTGTCGGTGGCAAACTTGTTGATCGCCACCACCGGCGTGATGCCGAATTTCTCCACGTTGCGGACATGCCGCTGGAGGTTGGCGACGCCGGCGGCCAGCGCCTCGACGTTCGGTTCCTTGAGGTGGTCCGTGGCGATGCCCCCGTGCATCTTGAGCGCCCGGATGGTCGCCACCACCACGACGGCGGACGGCGCGACGTCGGCCACCCTCGCCTTGATGTCCATGTACTTCTCGGCACCCAGGTCCGCGCCGAAGCCGGCCTCGGTGACGACGATGTCCGCCAGGCTGCGCGCCGTCTGCGTGGCGATCAGGGAGTTGCAGCCGTGCGCGATGTTGGCGAACGGGCCGCCGTGCACCAGCGCGGGCGTGCCGGCGATGGTCTGTACGAGGTTCGGCTTGATCGCGTCCTTGAGCAGCATGGTCAGGGCGCCCTGGACGCCGAGGTCGGCCACGGTGACCGGCTGCCTGTCGTAGGTGTAGCCGAAGGTGATCCGGCCCAGCCGTTCCCGGAGGTCGGCCAGGTCCGTGGCGAGGCAGAACACGGCCATGATTTCGGACGCCACGGTGATGTCGAAGCCGTCCTGCCGCGGGATGCCCTGCGCCGGGCCGCCGAGGCCGATCACGACCTCCCGGAGGGACCGGTCGTTCATGTCCAGCACCCGCTTGAAGGTCATCCGGCGGGGGTCGATGTTCAGCTCGTTGCCCTGGAAGATGTGGTTGTCCACGAGCGCCATCAGGGCGTTGTTCGCCGAGGTGATGGCGTGGAAGTCGCCGGTGAAGTGCAGGTTAATCTCATCCATCGGCAGCACCTGGGAGTAGCCGCCGCCGGCGGCGCCGCCCTTCATGCCCAGGATGGGCCCCAGCGAGGGCTCGCGCAGGGCGATCATGACCTTGTGGCCGGCCCTGGCCAGGGAGTCCGCCAGCCCCACGGTGGTGGTGGACTTGCCCTCGCCGGCAGGGGTGGGGGACATCGCGGAGACCAGCACCACCTTGCCGGCAACATGGGCCGGCCCGCCGCCCTGGGACGCACGGAGCTTTGCCGGATCGATCTTGGCCTTGTAGCGGCCGTAGAACTCCAGGGCCTCGGCGTTGATGCCGGCCGCGGCTGCGATCTCCTCGATCGGCCGCATCGTGGCCCGCCGCGCGATCTCCAGATCGCTCAGGACGGCAGGGGCCGCAGCGGCGAGGTCTTCCGGCAGGGTGTTTTCAGACATCGTTGTCCTTCGGCTCGTGGCATCGGTGGGTGTTCGGGCCGGTGGGTGTCCGGCAAGGGGCGGCGGGCCGGGAGTCACCGGCCGGTTGCCCCGGCTGCGGGCGTGTGGCCCACCGGGATGGTTAGGTTTCCAAAATACTGGCTCAACGCGGTGTGATAGCTCTCCAGCGTGATGGCGGCGGTGCGCTGCCAGCCGAAGCCCTGGGCGTGCAGGGCCGCGGCCCGGCCCATATCCTCGCGCGTGGCAGGGTCGTCGTACAGCGACTCGAGCGCGTCCGCCCAGTCTCCGGGTTTGTGGCCCTCCACCAGCAGGCCGGTGCGTCCGTCGAAGATCGCCCGGGAGAGTCCGCCCACCTTGGTGGCGACCACCGGCGTCCCGCAGGCCTGCGCCTCGAGGGCCACGAGGCCGAAGGATTCGCTGTAGGAGGGCATCACCACGACGTCGGCCGAACGGTACCAGCCGGCGAGCTCCGGTGCGCTGACCGGCGGATGGTGGGTGACGACGTCGTCCATCCCGGCGGAGCTGATCAGGGATTTCAGGTCAAAATCCTTGGCCCCGCTCACCGCGCCCACGATGGTCAGCTGCAGCTCGATGTCCGGGCGGCGGGCCCGGAGCACGGCGGCTGCCTTGATCAGGATCTGGGGCCCCTTGAGCCGCTGGATCCGCCCGGCGAACAGCAGGTGGAAGCGGCCCGGCGGCACACCGTGGTCCGCCCGGGCCCGGCTCCGGAAGGCGGGGGTGAACACGCCCAGGTCCACGCCCGGCGGGGCCACATCGATGTGGTCGTTGTCCGCGTTGTAGTGGGAGACGAGCTCGGCGGCCTCGGTGCCGGTGTTGGCGATGAGACGGGTGGCGCCGTCGACGATCCGGTGTTCGCCGTCCTCGCGCCGGCGCGGTTCCGGCTGCTCACCGGATTCCAGCAGCAGGTTCTTCACCTTGGCCATGGTGTGCATGGTGTGCACCAGCGGCACCCCCCACAGGCTGGCGAGCTCGAGCCCGGCCACGCCGGAGACCCAGTAGTGCGAATGGATCACGTCGTAGCGGCCGTGCGGCTGGAGCTGGCGGATCCTGTCGATCTCGGCCACCATGCTGTGCAGCAGTTCGGGCAGCTCTTCCTTGGGCAGCTTCCGCGGCGGCCCGGCCAGGACGTTGTGGACGCAGACTCCCGGGGACGGGTGCTCGACGGCGGCCTGCCCGGCGGCGGTGGACCTTGTGAAGATCTCCACCTCGACGCCGGTCTCCGCGAGGGCCGCGGCCAGCGCGCGGATGTACACGTTCATGCCCCCGGCGTCGCCGGAACCGGGCTGCTCCATGGGTGAAGTATGGAGGGACAGGAAGGCGACACGGCGAACCAGTGACATCCCTCTCCTCCCTTGACAGGTCCTGGCGGACATTGCCGGAACTGCGTTTCGATAAAACACTACTCCTGAAGTTCCCGCGGATTCACCGGCGTTTTCGCGGCGCCGGTCAGCGGTCCCCGCCTGCTGCTAACGTGGCGGCTGTGAGTGCGAACGCAGAAGCTGAACCAACCGTGGCCGCGTGGGACATCCGGGAGGCCTCCGGCCAGGACTGGCCGGCGATCTGGGAGATCCTGGAGCCCGTCGTCAGGGCGGGGGAGACGTTTACCTGGGACCTGGACACCACTCAGGACCAGGCCCGTGAACGGTGGTTCAAGCGGGCCCCGGGGCAGACTTTTGTGGCGGTCGGCCGAGGCGGGCTCGACGGCGTGGTCCTCGGCACCGGCGAACTGCACGCCAACCAGGGCGGCGGCGGAAGCCACGTCGCCAACGCCGGCTACATGGTCCACCCGGCCCACGGGGGCAAAGGCGTGGCCCGGGCCCTGTGCGCCTACTCGCTGGACGCCGCCCGCGCCGCCGGTTTCCGGGCCATGCAGTTCAATGCCGTTGTGGAAAGCAACGCCCGCGCCGTCGCCGCCTGGACGTCCATGGGCTTCGAGGTTCTCGCGACGATTCCGGAAGCTTTCCACCATCCGCGGCTTGGCTACGTGGGCCTGCACGTGATGTACCGCAGGCTCTGACGGCCGGGTGAATAAGCTGCCGGGTGCTTGGCGGCCGGGTGAATCAGCGGCCGGGCGCTTGACTGCCGGGTGCTTTGGCTGCCAGGTGCGTCAACTGCCGCCGCCGCGCCAGAGCTGCTGCAGCTCCGGGAACGCGGCCTCATAGCCGGCGAGCAGTTTGCCGCCCAGGGCGTCCGAATCGACGAGGGGATGCCGGGCGAAGGCTGCCAGGGCGGCCTCCCGCCGCCCCTCCGCAACGGCCTCCACGACGTGCCGTTCAACGTCCTTGACCCGTTGCATGAGAGCGAGCTGCGCGGGCGCCGGAAGCTGCTGCGGGAGCGGCACCACGCCGTCGTGCGTCACCAGGCAGGGAACCTCGACGACGGCATCCACGGGCAGCCCCGGAATCGCAGCGACCGGACCGCCCGGGCCGGGCCCGGCGTTGGGCGCGTTCAGGATCAAGTCCGTCGCGCCGCCGCCGGACAGGGCCCGCATCGCTGCCAGGGCCACCCGTTCGTAGCCGCCGCCGGCGAGGGCCGTCTCGTCCCGGCGCTCGCCGGCCGGCCGGGCCTCGGCCAGGTACCCCTCCTCGCGGGACCGGCGCGCGGCCTCCCAGAGCGGATACGCCTCGGCCCCGGCGTCGGCAAGCCGCGGGTAGAGCTCGGACTGCTGCCGGTCGATGGACTCGCCCCGGGTCTGGGCGGCTGAGCGGATGCCGGCCAGGGCGCGCCCGGTCTCATAGTAGTAATAAAGGTATTCGTTCGGCAGACACCCCAGCTCGGCGAGAAACGGCTGCCGGAACAGCCTGCCTTCCTCGAAGCCGGAGAGGGCGGCGGCGTCCGCCAGCAGCCCGGGCAGGGCATCCCGGCCGCCGGACTCCAGCCGGTAGAGCCAGCCGAGGTGGTTGAGTCCGTAGTAGCCGACGCCGTCGAGCCGGCCCTCGGGCAGCGCGACGCCGGCCGCCCGCGCCGCGCGGTGCGCGAGCCCGCTGGCGGAATCGCAGATGCCGACCACTTTGCGGCCAAGCACCGGAACCAGGGCCTCGGTGACCATACCGGCCGGATTCGTGAAGTTCAGCAGCCAGGCCTCCGGGCAGCGGTCCCGCATTTCCGCGGCGAGCCCCAGCATCCGGGGAATGGACCGCAGCGCATAGGAGATGCCGCCGGCGCCGGTTGTCTCCTGGCCGAGCAGCCCCAGGTCCAGGGCGATCCGCTCGTCGGCGGTCCGGCCGGCAGTGCCGCCGGGGCGGATGGCGGCAAACACCATGTCCGTGCCGTCGAGGGCCTCCGGCAGGGAGGTAGTGGCCCGGACCGTGGGAGAGGTCCCCGTGGACACGCCGGCGGGTGCCTGCCGCGCCGCCAGCGAGGCCAGCACCGCGTCGATCGCGGCCAGCCGGCCGGGGTCGACGTCGTACAGCACGAGTTCCCGGACCAGCCCGGCGAAAGGCCCGGAGCAAAGCGCCCGGTAGACCAGCGGTACCCGGAATCCGCCGCCGCCGGCAATCATGAGCCGCATGCGCACAGTCTATTCACACCCGCCTGTTCATGCCTGCCTTTTAGTGCCTCCTTATTCATGCCTGCTCCGCAGGCATCGGGGGCGCCTTTCCACCCGTACCGGGACGGCGTAGTGTGCCATACATGGACGCGACTCCGACGCGGCGCTTCGACCCGCTTTCCTCCGTCCGTACCCCTGCGGCGGAGGGTTTCGACCTGCTCCTGACCGGTACCGTGTTCCAGGACATCATCTTCACCGGGCTGCCGCACGCACCTGTTGCCGGCACCGAAATCTGGAGTGACGGGATGGGCAGCTGCCCCGGCGGGGTCGCCAATCAGGCCATCGCCGCGGCCCGGCTGGGATTGCGGACCGGCCTTGCGGCCGCCTTCGGTGACGACGGCTACGGTGACTACAACTGGAAGATCCTGGCCGCGCAGGAGCACGTGGACCTGTCCCTTTCCCGGCGGGTACCGGGCTGGCACTCTCCCGTGACGGTGTCGCTGAGCGTGGAGCAGGACCGGTCCATGGTCACGCACGGCCATCCGGCTCCGGTGACCTCCACCCAGCTGATCGGCTGCCCGCCGCCCGCGCTCGCCGCCGTCGCGGAACTCAACGAGGAGATGGAACCCTGGGCCCTCGACGCCCACAAGGCCGGAGTCCGCCTGTTCGGCGACGTCGGCTGGGATCCCACCGGGGCCTGGTTATCGACCCGGCTGGACAACCTGCAGTACTTCCACGCTTTCATGCCCAACCAGCACGAGGCGATGGCGTTCACCGGGCGGGACAATCCGTGGTCGGCGTTGTACTCGCTGGCGGACAAGGTACCGGTGGCCGTGGTGACCCTGGGCCCTCAGGGTGCCATGGCCGTCGATTCCGAAACGGGCGAAGAGGAATGGGTGCCGTCCCTGCCGGTTTCCGCCTACGATCCGACCGGTGCCGGGGACTGCTTCGGCGCCGCCTTCATCGTCGGCTGCCTCGCGGGCTGGCCCCTCGGCGACAGGCTGCGCTTCGCCAACCTGTGCGCCGCGCTGGCCGTGCAGGAAGTCGGCGGTTCGCTCGCCGCGCCCGGCTGGGGCGACATCGCCGACTGGTGGCAACGCGCCAACGCCCGGAAGGAACGCCAGAGCAGCCAATGGCTGCGCCGCTACTGCTTCCTGGACGACATCGTCCGCGACGTACCGGCCGAGGCGCAACGGCGGGCGACGGCGACCATCGCGCACCTCTCCGACGCTTAGTTTGGGCTCGCGCGGGCTCGCGGCGCTCGCTACCGCGCCGCTGTCTGCCCATGGCGCGCTGCTTGCCATTGGACATGCCCTCCGCCTGGGCTCTGGCGTGGACATGATGCCCTTGTGCTCAGTCCTTGGCATGAAGATTGGGCATGCTCCCCCGGACGGGAGGGCATGTCCATTGATGGCCGTGGATGCGGGGGTGTGGCGGGCCTGGCGCCGCGGCGGAAAAGTGGGCATGTCCTCCGCCCGGGCCTTGGCATGGACATGATGCCCTTGTGCCCAGTCCTTGGCGTGAAGATTGGGCATGTCCTTTGTGAGGGGAGGCTATGTCCAATGTCGTCGGCGGGGGACGCGGTGCGTGAACCTGGACTCGGTGCGTGAACGGTGGACATGCGCTCCGCCCGGGCCGTGGCGTGGACAGGATGCCCTTGTGCCCAGTCCTTGGCGTGAAGATTGGGCATGCTCCGCGGGACGGGAGGGCATGTCCATCCCTGGCGCCGGGGCAAGGCACGACGGCCGGAATTAAGCCGGATGCGTTGCCACCCCTAGAATCGTTAAGTGACTTACCCAGCAGCTACAGGCGATTTCCGGTCCGTTTCACACACCGTTTCACACGCCGCGCCGGCCTTCGCCGAGGAACGCTCGGCAGTGATCGATCTCGAAGCCATCCGGCACAATGTGCGGCACCTGGCCGCCGTGGCCTCTCCCGCGCAGGTCATGGCGGTGGTCAAGGCTGATGCCTACGGCCATGGTGCCGTCCCCGTTGCCCGCGCAGCCCTCAGCGCCGGCGCCAGTTGGCTGGGAGTGGCCCACATCTCCGAGGCCCTGGCTCTGCGGGCAGCCGGTATCGAGGCCCCGCTGCTAGCGTGGCTGCACACCCCCGAGAGCAACTTCGCCGCCGCCGTGGCCGCCGGGATCGACATCGGCTGCTCCGGCTGGGAGCTCCAGCGAATTGTGACGGCGGCCCGCGAGCAGGAACGGCCGGCCCGGGTCCACCTGAAGGTGGACACCGGACTCGGCCGCAACGGCGCGACCCTGGATGCCTGGGACAGCCTCGTCGGCGAAGCCATGGAGTACCAGGACCAGGGCCTGCTGCGGGTGGTGGGCATCTTCTCCCACCTCGCCGTCGCAGACGAACCCGAGCGGCCCGAAACCGACGAGCAGCTTGCGGCCTTCCGGGAGGTTCTCGCGATCGCCCGGGACGCGGGCGTCGACCCCGAGGTGCGGCACCTGGCAAACACTCCGGCCACCCTTTCCCGTCCCGACACGCATTTCGACCTGGTCCGGGTGGGCCTGGGCCTGTATGGCCTGTCACCCTTCGAGGAGCAGAGCGCCGCAGAGCTGGGCCTGCGCCCGGCCATGACGGTCCGCACGGTCGTCTCGCACTGCAAGGACGTGCCCGCCGGCCAGGGCGTCTCCTACGGACTGAACTACCGCACCAGTGGCACCAGCACTCTCGCGCTCATCCCGCTGGGCTATGCCGACGGCGTTCCACGCATCGCCACCGGCGGGCCCGTCCGGGTGGAGGGCGTGACCTACCCGGTGGTGGGCCGGATCGCGATGGACCAGATGGTGATCGACCTGGGACCACTGAACGTCTCCGCCGGCGGCCGCAGCGTGCTCGGTGCCGAGGCAGTGCTGTTCGGCAACGGCGCCGACGGCGGGCCAACGGCGGAGGACTGGGCCCGGGCCGCCGGCACCAACAACTACGAAATCGTCACCCGGATCAGCCCACGGGTACCGCGCCGCTACGTCAACGAGGAGCCCGTCAACGAGGAGCCAGTGAGCGAGGCACCCCGTAACGAGGCGCCCCGCAGCAGCGGGGAGCAGGGGCAGTGAGCGCCCCGGAGTGGGAGCGGACGCTGGAAGTCCGGACCGCGGACCAGACGCACGCCCTCGCCGCGGGCCTCGGCACCACGCTGGAGGCCGGGGATCTGCTGATCCTCACCGGCGAACTGGGAGCGGGGAAAACCACGTTCACGCAGGGTCTCGGGGAGGGTCTGGGCGTCCGCGCCGGGATCATTTCACCCACCTTCGTGCTGGTCCGCATCCACCCGAACCTGCCCGGCGGGCCTCGGCCGGGCGGCCCGGACCTCGTGCATGTGGACGCCTACCGGCTCGGGTCCGCCGCCGAGATCGACGACATCGACCTGGAAAACACCATGGACAGCGCGGTGACCGTGGTGGAGTGGGGCCGCGGACGGGTGGAGCACCTGAGCGACAGCCGGCTCGAGGTGGACCTGGTCCGCACCCTCGGCTGCGCCAGCACGGATACCCTCGGCGGCCCCACCCCGGCTGCCCCCACCCGGCACGCTGATGCCTCGGACGCGGAGACCCTTGATTTCGACACCGAGGACGACGACGAGCCCCGCACCGTGGTGATCCGCGGCTACGGTCCGCGCTGGGTCAACCCCCCGGCCCTGCCCGAGGCACTGCCCGGGGCCGGCCCCGGTACCGAGCCTGAGAAGCCCGGGACCTTGCCCGGTACCGAGCCCGGACCCCTGCCTGAGCCAACGGAACGGAGCTCCTGATGCTGATCCTCGCAATCGACACCTCGGCCGTGGCCAGTGCCGCACTCGTCTCCGATGATGCCCCGGAGTCAATGGTGGGCAGCTTTGCCACCGAGGACACCCGGAGCCACGCGGAGGTCCTCGCCCCGGGAATCGAACGGCTCCTCGCCGAGGCGGGACTGAGCGGCGACGACGTCGACGCAATTGTCACCGGGGTGGGCCCGGGCCCCTTCACCGGACTGCGCTCCGGCATTGTCACCGCCCGCACCCTCGCCTTCGTCTGGGGCAAGCCCCTGTACGGGCTGATGAGCCTGGACGCCGTCGCCCTTGAAGTCGCCGAGTCCGTGGACGCGGCGCCGGAGTTCATCGTGGCCACGGACGCGCGGCGCAAGGAGGTCTACTGGGCCCGGTATGCGCTCACGGACGGCCAGTTGCCGCAACTGCTCGACGGGCCGCATGTGGGGTTCGCCGCCGATCTTCCGGATCTCCTTGTCTACGGTGCCGGTGCCGGGATCTACGCCGACGCCGTCAAGGCAGTCCCCGAATTCAGCTCGCGCAAGCCGGAGGCGCTCTCGCTGGGCCAGTTTGCGCTCGCCCGGCTCGCCGCCGGGGAGCGGCTGCTCGACTCGACCCCGCTCTACCTGCGCGAGTCCGACGCCCAGGTTCCCGGCCCCCGGAAGCGGGCGCTGTGAGCGGGCCGGACGCTGTGCCGGCGTCGTTGCCCGGCGGAATAGCGCTGCGGGACATGACCGCGGCTGACATCCCGGCAGTGCACGAACTCGAGCGGCGGCTGTTTCCGGTGGACGCCTGGCCGTTGCGGATGTTCCTTGATGAGCTGGCGCAGGCGGAAACGCGACGATACCTGATCGCCGAACATGCCGGGCACATTGTGGGCTACGCCGGACTGATGTGCATCGAGCCGATCGCGGACGTCCAGACCATCGCCGTGGTCCCGGAGCAGGAAGGCAAGGGCATCGGCTCCGCCCTCCTCACCGAACTCATCCGGGAAAGCCGGCTGCGGCACGCGGACGCCGTGCTGCTGGAAGTCCGCGCGGACAACCCCCGGGCCCAGCAGCTGTACCGCCGCTTCGGTTTTGAACAGATCCACGTCCGGCCCCGGTACTACCGCGACGGCGTCGACGCCCTGATCATGAGCCTCCGGCTGGACGCCGCAGCCAACACCCCCGACACCCCTGAGCCCCGGGAAGCAGGCCGCCCATGAACCGCACCCAGCACATCGACCAGCCGCTGGTCCTTGGCATCGAGTCCTCCTGCGACGAGACCGGCGTCGGGATTGTCCGCGGAACCCGGCTGCTGACCAACACCGTCGCGTCCTCGATGGAGGAACATGTCCGGTTCGGCGGGGTCATCCCGGAGATCGCTTCCAGGGCCCATCTGGACGCCTTCGTGCCGACTCTCCGGGAGTCGCTCGCGGAAGCGGGTGTGACGCTGGCGGAGATCGACGCCATCGCCGTCACCTCGGGTCCCGGACTCGCGGGAGCCCTGATGGTCGGAGTCTGTGCCGCGAAGGCGCTTGCCGTTGCCACCGGCAAGCCGCTGTACGCGATCAACCACCTCGTGGCGCACGTCGGCGTCGGACTGCTCCAGTCCGACGGCGGACCGGAGCCGTTTCCGGGATCGCTGCCGGGGACTCCGCCGGAAAACCTGGGCGCGCTGCTGGTTTCCGGCGGCCACACCGAAATCCTGCGGATCCGGAGCATCACCGATGACGTCGAACTGCTCGGCTCCACGATCGATGACGCGGCCGGCGAAGCGTACGACAAGGTGGCGCGGCTGCTCGGCCTGGGCTACCCGGGCGGACCGGCCATCGACGCGCTGGCGCGCACCGGCAACGCCAAGGCGATCCGTTTCCCGCGCGGGCTCAGCCAGCCCAAGTACATGGGAACCGCGGAGGAACCCGGCCCGCACCGCTACGACTGGTCCTTCAGCGGACTCAAGACCGCCGTGGCCCGCTGCGTCGAGCAGTTCGAAGCTCGCGGCGAGGCGGTGCCGGTGGCGGATATCGCCGCAGCCTTCCAGGAGGCTGTGGTGGACGTGATCACGGCCAAGGCAGTGCTGGCCTGCCGGGAGAACGGCATCACCGAGCTCCTGCTGGGCGGCGGCGTGGCCGCAAATTCCCGGTTGCGCCAGCTCACCGAGCAACGCTGCAGCGCGGCCGGGATCCGGCTGACGGTCCCGCCGCTATCGCTGTGCACCGACAATGGCGCCATGGTCGCGGCCCTCGGCGCCCAGCTGGTCATGGCAGGGATTGCACCGAGCGGCATCGGCTTCGCACCGGATTCGTCCATGCCGGTCACCAGCGTTTCCGCCTGAGCGCGGCGGCGGCTCCGGCCGCGCTTCCGGGCGGCACGGGAGGGCGGCCGCCCTGGAGGGGAAGCGGAGTCAGGCTTCGGTGCCCTTGCGCATCTGCTTGACGAGGTCCAGGACGACGGCGCGCAGGTCGCCGCCGTGCTCGGCGGCGACACGGCGCTGCCGCTGGTAGCCGGCGCCGCGCTCGATGACCTTCAAGACATCGGCCAGCTCGGCGGTGCAGCCGAGTTTCGCGGCGACCGGCTCGAGCCGCTTGACCGTCTCGCGGAGGTGTTCGGTGACGAGCTGTTCGTTGCCGTCGGCGTCGAGGATGATGATCGCGTCCAGGCCGTAGCGGGCGGCGCGCCACTTGTTTTCCTGCACATGCCACGGCGGCATGGTCGGGATGGTGCCGCCGTTGTCCAGGGTGGTGGAGAACTCGTCGACGAGGCACTGCGTCAGGGCGGCGATGGCGCCGACCTCCTCGAGGGTGGCCAGGCCGTCGCAGATCCGCATCTCGATGGTGCCGAGGTTGGGCACGGGACGGATGTCCCAGCGGATCTCGGACAGCGTGTCGATCACGCCGGTGGTGAACATGTCCTGGACGTACGTCTCGTAGTCCGCCCAGCTGGAGAACTGGAAGGGCAGGCCAGCGGTGGGCAGCTGCTGGAACATCAGGGCGCGGTGCGAGGCGTAGCCGGTGTCTTCGCCGCCCCAGAACGGGCTGGAGGCGGAGAGCGCCTGGAAGTGCGGGAAGTAGTTGACCAGGCCGTCCAGGACGGGGAGGACCTTGTCCCGGCTGTCGAGTCCGACGTGCACGTGCACGCCGTAGATGACCATCTGGCGGCCCCACCACTGGGTGCGGTCGATGAGCTTCGCGTAGCGGGCCTTGTCCGTCACGGGCTGGAGCTGGGGCGGGCTGAAGGGGTGGCTGCCGGCGCAGAAGATCTCGACGCCCATGGGGTCGGTCACGTCGCGGACCGCGGCGAGCGAACTGTCCAGGTCGGCTTTCGCTTCCGCCACCGTGGTGCAGATTCCGGTGACCAGTTCCACCGTGTTCAGCAGCAACTCCTGCTTGATGTGGGGGTGTTCGTCGTCCTCGTTCAGCTCGGGATGCGCAGCGGCAACCCCCCGGAGCACCTCGTTGGCGACGGAGGCCAGTTCGCCGGTTTCTGCATCGACGAGGGCGAGCTCCCATTCCACACCAAGAGTTGATTGCCTGGATGAAGCGAAATCAATCTTCATGTGGTCCCTTCACTGTTCTGCTGTCCGTTGCCGTGACCCATCTGGCAGCGGTACTGGCAGGGAAGTTGGCGGGGGGCAACGGTGGTCCAAGTCTAGTGCAGGGGCCGCATCGGGTCCGTGGCCAGGTTGCCGCGGGAACGTGAAAGTGTTCACAACAGGACTCTGACCGCAGCGGTAGTGACGGCAGTTCTGGGATGTCGGCGCTGCTGGCGTCTAATGGACTGGCGTTTAATGGAGGGGTGCCCATCCTGAATAAAGACATGACGCTGTGCATCTCCCTCTCGGCCCGTCCGAGCAACAACGGGACGCGCTTCCACAACCATCTGTATGAACAGCTTGGCCTGAACTGGATCTACAAGGCCTTCGCACCCACCGACCTGGCCCAGGCGATTGCCGGCGTGCGGGGCCTGGGAATCCGCGGCTGCGCCGTCTCCATGCCGTACAAAGAGGATGTCATTGCCCTCGTGGACGTGATGGACCCGTCCGCCAAGGCGATCGATTCGGTCAACACCATCGTTAACGACGCCGGACGGCTCACCGCGTACAACACCGACTACACGGCGATCGAGCAGCTGCTGCAGCGCAATGCCGTCCCAACTGACTACTCGGTGTGGCTCCGCGGCTCCGGCGGCATGGCCAAGGCCGCCGTGGCGGCGCTGCGCGACGCCGGCTTCCGGGACGTGACCTTGATAGCCCGCAACGAGGACTCCGGGCGCACCCTGGCCGAACAATACGGGTTCGCCTGGAGCGCGGAATTGGGCTCCGCCCGGTCCGGCGCGGCGGACCTGCTCATCAACGTCACGCCTATCGGTATGGCAGGGAGCATGGCCGGCGGACCGGACGCCGATTCGCTGTCCTTCCCGCAGGAGGCCGTGGACGCCGCGACGGTGGTGTTCGACGTCGTCGCGCTGCCGGCGGAAACCCCGCTCATCAAGTCCGCCCGCGCGGCCGGCAAGAGCGTTATCACCGGGGCCGAGGTGGCCACCATCCAGGCGCTGGAGCAGTTCGTGCTGTACACCGGCATCCGGCCCAGTGATGAGCAGGTCCGGGCCGCCGAGGAATTCATGCGGGCACAGTAGCCCCGCGCGAGAGTCCGCCGTCCGACGTGGAGCTGGTGGTCATTTTCGTTAGTTCGTCGTGGGTTGAGGCCCAGTCTTCGCGCCCGGGAGGACATGCCCAGTTTTCGCGCCCGGGACAGGGCATAGCCGGAATATGTCCATGCGCCGGCGCCGGCGCGGGGCATGTCCTGATCCGGGGGCACGTGCAGTGGCTCCGCTGGGGGCGTTGGGCCACTTCCCCGGGAGGAGATGTCCAGTCTTCGCCCCGGGGACCGGGCATATCCGGAATATGTCCATCGGCGGGACCCGGCGCGGGGCATGTCCGGTCCGGTGGTCTTTTTCGTTTAGGCCGTCGTGGTCTGGCTGCCGGTGCGTGCTCGCGGCTGCTCAGGCGTAGCAGCGAGTGGTTGAGGCAGGTGGGTGCATTCCGGCCGACCCGGCAGGCTGGTCGAGGTCCTTGAAACCGCCGCCCGTGATGGCCTGGCGCGATACCGCCTGCGGCCTCTACCCCAACGCCCCCAGCGCCTGGACCTGACCCCGACGAACTAACGAAAATACCCACCGGCCTTTGTGCCCTTGATGGGACGCCCGTTCCGGGCTGAAAATGTTATTTTCGCGCTAGACGGGCTCCACCGAAATGGCCACCCGCTCCTCGCCGATCCTGGTGAGGACCAGGGTGGCCGTCTCTTTGCTCTTCTGCTTGCCAGCTGTGTTCTTCCCAGGAGGGAGAAGCTGCTTCCGCAGCTCCTCCGGCGTCACCGAGGTGCCGCGCTTCTTGATGTCCAGCACTCCGATGCCGCGGTCCTTGACCCAGGCCTTGAGCGCCTTGACGTTGTAGGGCATCACTTCCAGGACCCGGTACGCCCGCGCGAACGGGGTGTCCTTGAGCTCCGGGGCGCAGATGTAGGCGATATGCTCGTCCACCAGATGCCCGCCCAGCTGGAGCGCGACGTCGGCCACCAGCCCGGCACGGATGACGGCGCCGTCGGGCTCGTACAGATATCCCTCGACGGGTCCCACCGGGGCAACCGGGCCGCCGTCGAACTCCTCGGCGCTGGTGAGTTCCGCGGCACCCTGCGGGCCGAGCAGGAGGGCGGCACGCCGTACCCCGGGACGCCGCACGGCGTTGAACCACAGCGCCACCTCGGTGACGTCCCCGCCGGACGAGACCCATTGCGCCTCACAAGCTGCTGGGACCGAGTCGTGCGGCATGCCGGGGCCCATCTTCACGCCGACGGCGCGCCCGGACCCGGCCAGGGACTCGGCGAAGGACAGCGGCGGGGAGAAGTCCTCCGGGTCCCAGAGCCGCTTGGTCCCCGAGGTGGAGGTGGTGCGGCGGGCGGGATCCAGCCAGACGCCGTCGATTCCCTCGAGCGGCACCGCCATGGCATCGGAGTGGACCACGGTGGCGTTCCGGAACGGGATCAGGTTCATGGTGGCGCACGCGGCGGTGGTCTCATCCATCTCCACCGCGGTGACCTGGATGTCCAGGGACGCCAGTGCCATCGAGTCGGCGCCCAGGCCGCAGCCCAGGTCCGCTACGTGCCGGATGCCGGCCTCCGCGAAGCGCTGCGCGTGCCGGGCCGCCACGGTGAGCCGGGTGGCCTGCTCCAGCCCCGCCTGGGTGAAGATCATCTGCCGGGCAAATTCGCCGAACTTGGCCTCGGCCCTGGTCCGGAGCCGGGACTGGGTGAGTACCGCCGAAACGAGTTCGGGGGAGTGGCCGGACTTCCGGAGCGAGGCGTTGAGCCGGAAAGCCTCATCCTCCTCGTACGGCCCCAGCGATGCCAGCAGCTCCCAGCCCTCGGGGTTGAGGAGCGGGGCGATCTGGTCCTGCGGTGCGTCAGCCATGGAATCAAGCCTAGTTCAGGCGCCGGTGCCCCGATGCGCCCGCTAGGCTGGAAGGCATGGAAGACAGCGGTACGGCAGGCGACGGCACGGACGAAGGTCCCCTGGAGGACGACTCCGCACAGCGGGACGCCGGCGGCCGTCCCGCCCGGCAGCGTCGTGCCGAAAACGGCGTTGCCGGACACGGCCTTGCCCGGTACGCCCGGCCGGCGCTGGTCGCGGGCTGCGTCATCGCCGTCGTCTGCGTGGCGTTGCTCGTCATCATCTTTTTCCTCGACTCCTTCAACGCGACCGTCTATTCGGTCGGCGGCAAGGACGTCAAAGACGCCACCGACGAAGCCCGGTCCATCCGTGAGAGCTACGTTGCCGCCAAGGTCGGCGGCACCATCTCCCTGGTTATCGGCCTCGCACTCGCCGCCGCGGGCGGATTCCTGCTGTACCGCCAGCGGAATGAACCGGGCCGGAATGACGAGGCGGACGACGGCGAGGAAGTGGACTTCGAGGACCTCGGGGGACAGTAATCCTGCCCCCGCCGGCGCTCACCCAGGCCGCCCCCCGGGCGTTCATCCTGGCCGCCGCCGGCGTTCACCCCGGCCGCCCCGGGCGTTCACCTGGAACGAAATTCTGGCACTCGCCTTGACCGAGTGCTAACCATGTACATAGAGTCGTCATTAGCACTCTCCCTAGGAAGGTGCTAACACCTGAAGCTTCACAGCCAGGCTGCTGCCGGCACCGCGACGACGGTTTGCACGCCTTGGCACCACAGCTTTAAAGTCCATGAATTTGCTGACGAATAGGAGAGGTCCTTGTCGGTCTCTATTAAGCCTCTTGAGGATCGTATTGTTGTCCGCCCGCTCGAAGCCGAGCAGACCACGGCCTCCGGCCTGGTTATCCCGGACTCCGCGCAGGAAAAGCCGCAGGAAGGCGAAGTTGTCGCAGTAGGCCCCGGCCGCTTCGACGACAACGGCAACCGCGTTCCGATCGACGTCACCACCGGCGACGTTGTCATCTACTCCAAGTACGGCGGAACTGAAGTCAAGACCGGCGGCACCGAGTACCTCGTGCTGTCCGCCCGCGACGTTCTGGCGATCGTCGTAAAGTAACTCTCTTGGACCCCGCGCCGCCGATCCTTCTTTGACGGGTCAGTTGCGCGGGGTTCTGTCTTGAAAGGACAAAACCATGGCAAAGCAGCTTGCGTTTAACGACGCTGCCCGCCGGTCGCTTGAAGCCGGCATCGATAAGCTCGCCAACACGGTCAAGGTGACGCTTGGCCCGCGCGGCCGCAACGTCGTGCTGGACAAGAAGTGGGGCGCCCCCACGATCACCAACGATGGCGTCACCATCGCCCGTGAAGTCGAGCTGGACGACCCGTTCGAGAACCTTGGCGCTCAGCTCGCCAAGGAGGTCGCCACCAAGACCAACGATGTTGCCGGTGACGGAACCACCACCGCCACGGTGCTGGCGCAGGCCCTCGTCAAGGAAGGCCTCCGCAACGTTGCGGCAGGCGCCGCCCCGGGCCAGATCAAGCGCGGCATCGAGGTCTCTGTCGAGGCCATCGCCGCCCGCCTGCTCGAAAACGCCCGCCCGGTCGAAGGTACGCAGGTCGCCAACGTCGCCTCCATCTCCGCCCAGAGCGACGAGGTGGGCGAGCTCCTGGCCGAGGCATTCGGCAAGGTCGGCAAGGATGGTGTGATCACCATCGAGGAATCCTCCACCACCCAGACCGAACTGGTCCTCACCGAGGGCATGCAGTTCGACAAGGGCTACCTGTCCCCGTACTTCGTCACTGACGCGGAACGCCAGGAAGCCGTCCTCGAAGACGCCCTGATCCTGATCAACCAGGGCAAGATCTCCTCCGTGCAGGATTTCCTGCCGCTGCTGGAAAAGGCGCTGCAGAGCTCCAAGCCGCTCTTCATCATTGCCGAAGACGTCGACGGCGAGGCCCTCTCCACGCTGATCGTCAACCGCATCCGCGGCACCCTGAACGTGGTTGCCGTCAAGGCTCCGGGCTTCGGTGACCGCCGCAAGGCCATGCTGCAGGACATCGCCACCCTCACGGGTGCACAGGTTGTCTCGCCGGAACTGGGCCTTAGCCTGGACACGGTGGGCCTCGAGGTGCTGGGTACCGCCCGGCGCATCACCGTCACGAAGGACAACACCACCATCGTGGACGGCGCCGGATCGGCCGAGGACGTCGCAGCCCGGGTTTCCCAGCTGCGCGCCGAGCTGACCCGCACGGATTCCGACTGGGACAAGGAAAAGCTGCAGGAACGCCTGGCCAAGCTGGCCGGCGGCATCGGCGTGATCAAGGTCGGCGCAGCCACCGAGGTCGAGCTGAAGGAAAAGAAGCACCGCATCGAAGACGCCGTGTCCTCGACCCGCGCTGCCCTCGAAGAAGGCATCGTGGCCGGCGGCGGCGCCGCCCTCATCCACGCCCTCAAGGCGCTCGACGAGGATCCGGCCGTCCAGGCTCTCGAAGGTGACGCGGCAGCAGCTGTCGGCATCGTCCGCCGGGCACTGACCCAGCCGCTGCGCTGGATCGCCCAGAACGCCGGCTTCGACGGCTACGTGGTCGTCGCCAAGGTGGCCGAATCCGCCAACAACCAGGGCTTCAACGCCAAGACCGGCGAATACGAAGACCTGATTGCGGCCGGCGTGATCGACCCCGTGAAGGTGACGCGGGCGGCCCTCCGCAACGCGGCCTCCATCGCGGCACTGGTTCTCACCACGGAAACCCTCGTGGTCGAGAAGCCTGCCGATGAAGGCCAGCACGCGGGCCACCAGCACTAGCTCCAAGTCGCTGTAGTCAAGGCCGGTCCGGCATCATCCGGGCCGGCCTTTTCTATGCCGTCCGGCCCGGAAACGAGGCTCAGCGCTGGGACCGCAGGGCCTTGCGCCGCAGACGCAGCGCGGCGTCCCGGGGGAGCCGCTTGGTGATGAGCCGGTAGAAGACCAGTACGGCCACCGCCGAAACCACGATGCCCACCAGATTCAGGAACAGCTGTAGGGCGGAGCCAGCGGCTTTCCCGTATTCACCCAGTACCAGGGCGACGGCGACGAAGCCGGCGGCCGGAACAGTCGTCACCGAAATGAACACCCCGATCAGTGCCGAGGACCTCTGGCTGATCACGGACAACATGCCTGCGGTCCCGGCCAGGACGGCGACGATCAGCGAGTAGGGCCCCGGGTGGTAGATGAAGTCGACGGCGGAGCCATGGTCCAGGGCATCGGCGGGGAAGAGTCCGAGGGGCAACGACAGCCAGGCGCCCAGGGCGGCCGCCAGCATCGCGACCGGGAAGCCGACGCCGAGAGCCAGCGCCGCGCCGCGTCCCAGCGGCCCTTGCCGGCGCACAAGGGCCACGGCCAGGGCAGCCAGCGGGCCGAACTCCGGCCCGACCGCCATGGCGCCGACGATGGCGATGGTCGAATCCGTGACGATGCCGATGGCTGCGAGCTGGGTCGCCAGGACCAGGAAGGCCAGAAAGCTCCACGTCAGCCGCGAGTCTTCGCCCGTCTGCTGGGAGACCTCGTCCCAGATCACGGCGTCGGCACCTTCGCCCGGGGCGGCCGCCATCGCCTGGTCGGCGCGGTCGGAGAGCACCAGGTCCGGCATGGTGACCGCAATGGAGCCGACTTCCTGGACGTTAAGGGCGTGGAGTTTCTCCACCAGACCCTCGACCGACTCCCTCGCCAGCAGGACGTGGATGACGTCCCCCGGAGGGAGCACGGACGCCCCGGGGTGGCGGGCGACTTCCGCCACACCGAGCTCGCCGGAGCAACACTCCACCACGACGCCGGACAGCTTTTCCGGGACACAAATTCGCAGTTGCGCGATCACAATGCGGCCTCCTCTGACTTGTAACAGACTAGCCGCCGGCCCGGCCTCGGGCCGCGGAAAACCCCGCACCGCCCTGCCGCACGTCCCGCACCGCCCCCCACCGCCGGCCCCCACGATTGGCCAGACAAATTACGGTTCGGTAACATTGATGCTTTGGAAACCGGCCTGAGGGGTCTTTGTGTCTAACGAGCGAACCATTGCCGGCCCGCGCACCGCGGACGCGGGTTCCCCGGCGCGCCGAAAATCCAGCTACCGCCCCGAAGTCCAGGGCCTCCGGGCCCTCGCCGTCCTCATGGTGGTCACCTACCATGTGTGGCTCGGCCGGGTCTCCGGCGGGGTGGACATCTTCCTGCTGATCTCTGCCTTCCTGATGACGCTCAGCTTCGCCCGGAAGGTGGAAAGCGGTAAGCCGCTGCGGCTCCTGAGCCACTGGCTCCACCTGCTCAAGCGGCTGCTGCCCGCCGTCGTCGTGGTCATCCTCGGCGTCCTGGCCGGCACCTGGGCCATCCTCCCGCAAAGCCGGTGGCCGGATGTGCTGGACCAGGCCTGGGCCTCCCTGCTGTACCGGCAGAACTGGCTCCTGGCGGACACCGCCGTCGACTACTACGCGCAGGACCATTCCGGTGCCAGTCCCTTGCAGCACTTCTGGTCCTTGTCCATCCAGGGCCAGGTCTTCCTGCTGTGGCCGCTCGTGTTTGCCGGTGCCGCGCTGCTCCGCAAGCTGCTCTGCCGCGGCCGCGGCCTCGGCCGCTGGACTCCTGGCCGCTGGACTCCTGTGCAGGACCGGCTGAACTATCGGGTCCTGCTGGCCGTGGCCTTCGGCGCAATCTTCGTTGCCTCGCTGCTGTACTCGATTGAGCAGACCGCCACGAACCAGGCCTACGCCTACTTCGACACCCGCGCCCGGCTCTGGGAATTCTCCCTCGGCTCCCTGCTGGCGCTCGCCGTGCCCTACCTCAAGCCCGGCAGGATCCTGCGGGTGGCGCTGGGCTGGACCGGCCTTGCCGCCATGCTCTCCTGCGGTCTGCTGCTGACCGTGGACCGTTCCTTCCCCGGCTTCATGGCCCTGTGGCCCACCCTCGCCGCGGCCGCCATCATTGTGGCCGGGCAGCGCGGCAGCCGTTTCGGCGTGGACCGCTTCCTCACCTGGAAGCCGCTCGTTGCCCTCGGCGACAACTCCTACGCCCTCTACTTGTGGCACTGGCCTCTCCTCGTGCTGGCCCTCGCCGGAATGGGGATCAGCTCGCCGAACCTCGTGCAGGGCCTGGCCATCGTGGCCACGTCCGTGGTGCTGGCCGTGCTCACCACCCGGTTCGTGGAGAAGCCCTTGCGTGAATGGCACTGGCCGCAGCGCCGCGCCTGGCGGAACGCCGTCGTGATCGTGGCGTGCGGCGCCCTGCTCGCGGGACCCGTGTCCGTGTGGCAGAGCAAGCTGTTGGCCGAGGAGGCCGCCGCGGCGTCGCAGCCAAGGGAACTGACGCCGGGAGCCGCCGCCTTGTCGCCCGGGTATGCGGGCAAGTCGACGCCGGATGCCAAGATCATCCCCGCCCCCGTCGCGATGAAAAACGAGTGGGCGGACATCGACGGGCTGTGCACGGACGGGAACGTCCCGAGCGACCCCCTGCTCGCCGGTTGCCTGCAGAACAGCCGGCCGGATACCGTCACCAAGCGGATCGTGGTGCTGGGCGACTCGCATGCCCAGCAGTACATGGCGGCCCTCGGCCCCATCGCCCGGAGCCACGGCTGGGAAGTGGTCACCCTCCTGAAGGGCAACTGCCGCTTCGGCGGGGAATCCCCGGACCGTGACGCCGAATGCAACGCCTTCAACAAGGCCAGCGCCGCGTACGTCCAGGAACACCGCCCAGACGCCGTCTTCACTGTCGCCTCGCAGACGTACAAGGACGCACCGTTCGAAGCTGAAGTGCCCCAGTATCTGGAGGGCATCAAGCCGTTCACCGACGCCGGCATGGAAGTGGTGGGGATCCGCGACAACCCGCGCTTCAGCATGAACATGCCCGAATGCGTGCAGAAGAACGGCCCGGACGCCCCGGAGTGCAATGTGCCGCTGCAGGAATCCCTGGCCGAGTCCTCGCCGCTGGACGCGTACCGGGGCAAGGTCCCCGGGCTGCACCTCATGGACCTGAGTGACTTCATCTGCGCCGGCGGCATCTGCCCCGCCGTCGTCGGCAATGTGTACGTCTACAAGGACGACAACCACCTGACCAAGACCTATGTCCAGAGCATGATCCCCATGTTCGAACAGCGGCTGCTCGCGGCCACCGGCTGGACGTGACGGCCCGGGTGTCGCACGGTAAAAGACGTGGCGGGGCGGGTGCCGTTGCTCACATTGCTGCCCCGGAATATGGCGGACGCCGCCAAGGTTCTACTATTTATTCAACACTTCTGCACAGGCCACGCCCGTAATGACTGGCTGGTCATCTGCTGCAACCCCTACCCGTGAAACCCGGTAACCCAAGGTAAGAGGCGCACTCATGACCCAGCCCGAACACAACCCCTTCGGCTTCATTGGCCTGACCTACGACGACGTCCTGCTCCTGCCCGGCCACACGGACGTCATCCCGTCCGAGGCGGACACGTCGTCCTGGATTTCCAAGCGGATCTCCGTCCGCACACCGTTGCTGTCCGCCGCCATGGACACCGTCACCGAATCCCGGATGGCGATCGCCATGGCACGCCAGGGCGGCCTGGGCGTCATTCACCGCAACCTGTCCATCCAGGACCAGGCGGACCAGGTGGACCGCGTGAAGCGCAGCGAGTCCGGGATGATCACCAACCCGCTGACCATCGGCCCTGAAGCAACGCTGGCGGAACTGGACGAGATCTGCTCGCAGTACCGGGTTTCCGGCCTCCCCGTTGTGGACGAGGGCATGCGGCTCCTCGGTATCGTCACCAACCGCGACACCCGCTTTGTGCCCGAAGCCGACTTCCCGCTGCGGCTGGTCAGCGACGTCATGACCAAGATGCCGCTGATCACAGGGCACGTTGGCATCAGCCGTGAGGAAGCCTCCCACAAGCTCGCCACGAACAAGATCGAAAAGCTTCCGCTCGTTGACGAGCAGGGCCGGCTCAAGGGCCTCATCACCACCAAGGACTTCACCAAGGCGGAGCAGTATCCGCTGGCCACCAAGGACGAGGAAGGCCGGCTCCGAGTTGGTGCCGCCATCGGCTTCTTCGGTGACGGCTGGGAACGCGCCATGGCCCTGATCGACGCCGGCGTCGACGCCTTGTTCGTTGACACTGCCAACGGCCACTCGCAGGGCGTGCTGGACATGATCCGCCGCCTGAAGTCGGATCCTAGGGCAGCCCACGTGGACATCATCGGCGGCCAGGCCGCCACCCGCGAAGGCGCCCAGGCCCTGATCGACGCCGGTGCCGACGGCATCAAGGTGGGTGTGGGCCCCGGTTCCATCTGCACCACCCGGGTGGTGGCCGGTGTGGGTGTCCCGCAGATCACCGCCATCTATGAGTCCGCCAAGGCGGCCATCCCCGCCGGCGTGCCGCTGATCGCCGACGGCGGCCTGCAGTATTCGGGCGACATCGGCAAGGCGCTGGTCGCCGGCGCGGACACCGTCATGCTCGGCTCCCTCCTGGCGGGCTGCGATGAATCCCCGGGTGACCTGATCTTCGTCAACGGCAAGCAGTTCAAGCTCTACCGCGGCATGGGTTCCCTCGGCGCGATGCAGACCCGCGGCAAAAACACGTCCTACTCCAAGGACCGCTACTTCCAGGCCGACGTCTCCGGCGATGACAAGCTCATCCCGGAAGGCATCGAAGGCCGCGTGGCCTACCGCGGCCCGCTCGCCTCCGTGGCCTACCAGCTGGTGGGCGGCCTCCGCCAGACCATGTTCTACACCGGCGCCCCGACCATCCCCGAGCTCAAGGCCCGCGGTAAGTTCGTCCGGATCACGCCGGCCGGGCTGAAGGAATCCCACCCGCATGACATCCAGATGACGGTGGAGGCACCGAACTACGGTTCGCGCTAATCCCCACCCGCTCCCTAACCTCGCAAGCTCGGCCAGGGAACCCGGCGGGCGTGGCCCCAGCGCAAATACCGGCCGCGCCAGGCCAACGCGAGTGGCCACGGGATTCGTCCCGTGGCCCCTCGCGTCTGTGCCGTGCCCATCTGGGTGGCGTCGCCGGAGCCCGCAACTAGGCTGAAGGCATGTCCGAACTCCTTCCCGCGCGTGAGCCCAAGCGCAAGCTTGCGCTGAGGCCGTATGCGCTGGCCGTCGCGCAGGTGCTCCGGGTCAGTTTCCGGGCCTCGCCGGCCGCAGTGGTGATGAAGATCGTGGGCTCGCTGATCTCGGCCCTGCTGCCGCTGGTCACCACCTACTTCGCCGCCCTGACCACCACAGCGCTCGCGGCCGCCTACTCGGGCAACGCCGCGGCCGGGCAGCAGGCCATCGTCTACGTCATCATCACCGCCGCGCTGGGGCTGTTCTGGGGTTCCTTCAGCAGCGTGGACCGGTACATCCAGCAGCTCATGAGCTTCCGGGTCGGAGCGATCGTGGGCGACCTCATGTATGAGCGGTTCCTGGCGCTTGAGTTCTGGCGCTACGACGACAAGGAAACGATCGACCTCTACGACCGCGCCAAGCGCTTTTCCGATTCCTACGGCCGGGTGCTGGACCGGATCGCCGCGATCTTCACCCAGTTCGTCTCGGTGATCCTGGCGATCGGCGCGCTGCTGCTGGTCAGCTGGTGGATCGCGGTGATCGTCCTGGTCGCGATCGTCCCCAGCGTCTACCTGCAGTTCAAGCTCTCCCGCGAACAGATCGCGCACTGGAATACCCAGGTCGACTCGCGCCGGCAGCGCCGGATGATCGAGACCAACCTGCTTCGCCCGCAGCACATTGCCGAGATGCGCCTCTACGGGATCGTCGGCTACCTGATGGACCTGCGCTCCCGGCTGCGGGACGCGGACGAGAAGCGGCGGCTGGATTTCCAGAAACGCTACATCCCGAAGCAGCTCGCCGCCGACGCCCTGCAATACGGCGCGGAGGTGGTGTCCCTGATCTGGGTCGTGGGCCAGATCATCGCCCGGGCGCAGCCGGTAGGGCAGTTCCTCTATGTCCAGCAGATCGTCAGCCGCGCCCTGTCCACCGCCAACAACCTCGTGTCCTCGCTCAGCTCCATCGACGAGGACCTCGCGAACCTCAAGGACTACGAGCTGTTCATGGCGATGCCGGTGCACTCCAGCCATGCCCCGCCCCTGCTGCAGGCGCCGAAGACCGTGGAACTGCGGGACATCCGCTTCACCTATACCGGCAGCGAACTGGAGGTCATCAAGGGCATCTCGCTGACCATCAGGGAAGGCCAGCACATCGCCATCGTGGGGGAGAACGGTGCCGGCAAGTCCACCCTGATCCGGATCCTCGCCGGGCTCTACCGCCCCGATTCCGGGCAGGTGCTGCTCGACGGCGTCGACCTCGCCGCCGTCGACGTCACGTCCTGGCACCGCCATCTGGCGGTGCTGAGCCAGGAATTCCTCAAGTACGAGTTCGCCACCGCCGCGGAGAACATCTTCTTCGGCGACGTCGACTCGCCCCGGGACGGCGGGCGGATCCGCCGGGCCGCCGCCGACGCCGAAGCCCTGGACTTTCTCAACAAGCTGCCCAACGGACTGGACAACCACGTCAGCAACTGGATGGAGGACCCCCGCGGGCGCAAGGGCAGCGGCCTGTCCGGCGGCCAATGGCAGCGTCTCGCGATGGCCCGGAACTTCTACCGGAACGCCTCTTTCATGGTGATGGACGAGCCCACCTCCGCCATCGACGCGCTGGCCGAGCACCGGATTTTCACGCGGCTCTTCGCCGACCGCAGCAGCACGATTATTGCCATCAGCCACCGGCTCGCGACCATCGAGAAGGCGGACATCGTGTACATGCTCGAGGACGGCCGCGTGGTGGAACAGGGCACCCACAAGGAACTCGTGGCGCTGCGGGGCCGGTATTTCCGGATGTTCGAATCGCAGCTTACCGTTCCGGATACCGAGAACGTCAGCGGGGAGTGACGCGGGCGCGGCGGCTTATGATGCGGGGCTGGGCGGTCGCGGAAGAGTCCTGGTAGCCGCTACCGGGCCGTGAGGAGCTGGAACATGTAGTCGATCTCGGACTGCTGGGCGGTCACGATTGACCGCGCCAGGGAGGTCACGGCCACGTTGTCGCTGCGGTCCACGATGGCCCGGGCCATGACCACTCCGGCCTGGTGGTGCCGGATCATCAGCTCCAGATAGAGGCGTTCGGCCGCCGCGCCGGTGGAGGCTTCGAGTGCCGCCAGCTCCGCAGGGGTGGCCATGCCGGGCATCAGGGTTTCCGTTGTGGGGGTGGAGGCGTCCGCGCCGCTGCCGTGCGCAGCGTGGCCGCCGTCCTGCGTGGCGAGGCCGCCACCGTCGGACATCCACGCCATGGCGGGCGCGGTGGGCGCCTGCGGCAGCCCCCAGACGGAGAGCCAGCCGAACATTTGTCCGGCCTGCTGCTGCTGGGACCGGGCGATGTCATACGCGAGCCGGCGGATGTCCGGGTCGTCCGTGCGGTCCCGGACGAGCGTGCTCATCTCCACCGCCTGCAGGTGATGGACCTGCATGTCCCGGGCGAAGCCGGCCTCGGCGCTGCCCCCAGCGGGAAAAGCAGGGGGGAAAGCAGGGGCTGGTGCGGTGAGGCGGCCCAGGGCCCAGCCGGCGACGACGGCGAGCACGACGGCGGCGAGGACGGCGGCGAGGACGGCCAGCGGCCGCCGCACCCGGCTCCCGGCCGTACTGGCGGCAGCCTCTGCGCTCACGCGGTGCGGCCGGGCGCGTCAATGCCTCCGGTGCAGGCGGCACCGGGTTCGGGGGCATTCGGCGACTGCCAGAATTTGGTGACGAAGGCCTTGATCCGCTCGTCGGTGGGGGAGTCCACGCCCACCTGGGCGCCCCAGGCGGACAGCATGATCGGTGAGGCGGTTCCTGCCAGCGGGGAGAGGACGGTGTAGGTGCCGGGCAGCGCCTTCCGCAGGGTCTCAACGTCGGCCTCCGAGACAGCGGCCGGGTCATAGCTCGCCCAGACGGCGCCGTGCTCCAGCGCGTGGACCGCGTTCTCGGCCGGAACCGGCTGGGAGTAGACACCGCAGTTAAGCCAGGCGCTGGCATGGTCCCCGCCGACGGGCGGGGACTGCGGGTAGGACACCGGGGTGGCCACATGGGCGGAGGTCAGGTTCTCGAACGTCTGAAGGCCGGCGATCTCGATGCTCGCTGCCGAGGGCGGGGGCGGATCATTGATCAGCGCCACCGCGACCAGGGATCCCACCAGCGCCACGGCGACGGTACCGCCGCCGGCCCAGAGCAGCTTACGCTTCCGTGATTGCCGGGCCTGGGCCGCTTTGACGGCCTGAAGCCGGGCTGCCGTGTTCTCCCGCGCCTGTTTCGCCTTGCTGCCGCTCATGAAGATGGCCTCCCTTACCTGCTGCGTATTATTTGAACGTTCAACTGTGCATCTTATCGTCGATGCGGGTGCGGAGAAAGTCCCAGCCCCGCAGGCCAGGCGGGACCGACGGCGCCGTCGTCTTGGCCCCGCCGGGCGTGACCGGCCCCGGGCCGCGGCGCCGGCCCCGGGCCGCGGCGCCGGCCCCGGGACAAGGGCATCGCAGCGCAGCCGGGCGGGCCATCGGTACCTGGCCCCGCCCGCTGGGATAACCTAGAGCAGTGACTTACGAGATTGAAATTGGCCGTGGCAAGCGTGGGCGTCGTGCCTACTCCCTGGACGACATTGCGATTGTCCCCAACCGACGTACGCGTGACCCCAAGGACGTATCCGTCTCCTGGCAGATCGATGCCTACAAGTTCGACATGCCAGTCATCGCGGCGCCGATGGATTCGGCCATGTCCCCGGAAACCGTGATCGCCCTTGGCCGCCTCGGCGGACTCGGTGTCCTCGACCTCGAGGGCCTCTGGACCCGGTACGAGGACCCGCAGTCCGTGCTGGACCAGATCGCGGCGCTCCAGGACGAGACCAACAGCCCGGCCGTCACACGCCGCATGCAGGAGCTCTACCGGGCGCCCATCCAGCCCGAGCTGATCACCTCCCGGCTCGCCGAGATCCGGGCCGCGGGCGTGACGGTGGCAGGCTCGCTGACCCCGCAGCGGACCCAGGAACACTACAAGACCGTGGTGGCCGCCGGCGTCGACATCTTCGTGATCCGCGGAACCACCGTCTCGGCCGAGCACGTCTCCAAGGACCACAAGCCGCTGAACCTCAAGCAGTTCATCTACGAACTGGACGTCCCGGTGATCGTCGGCGGCGCCGCCGGCTACACCCCGGCGCTGCACCTGATGCGCACCGGCGCGGCCGGTGTGCTCGTCGGCTTCGGCGGGGGTGCCACCACGACCACCCGCCGCGCCCTCGGCATCCACTCGCCGATGGCCTCCGCCATCTCCGATGTCGCAGCGGCCCGCCGCGACTACATGGATGAGTCCGGCGGACGCTACGTCCACGTGATCGCCGACGGCGGCATGGGATCCTCCGGCGACATAGTCAAGGCCATGGCCATGGGCGCCGACGCCGTGATGCTGGGCAGCGCCCTGGCCCGCGCCGACGAAGCCCCCGGAAAGGGCTGGCACTGGGGCCAGGAGGCGCACCACCTTGAGCTTCCCCGTGGCGACAGGGTCAACGTCGGCACGGTGGGCCCGCTCGAGGAAGTCCTCTTCGGACCGGGCCACCACACCAACGGAACGTCCAACCTGATCGGTGCCCTGCGCCGTTCGATGGCAACCACGGGCTATTCGGACCTGAAGGAATTCCAGCGCGTCGACGTCGTCGTCTCGCCCTACGCCGGCAACTGACGTGCCCCTGCCCATCCGGAGAACTTGGACGTAGTCTGGTGCCCTACGAGGTTTGATCCCGATGGAGGCGTGACATGAACAGTTTTCCCGGCGGTTCTCCCGTGGCTGGCGGTGCCCTTGGGCCCGCGGAACGCGAAGCTTCACTCGCGGTGCTCAAGGGCACAACGGACCCCGGCAAGGAGCTCGACATCCTGATCGTCGGCGGAGGCATCGTCGGCACCGGCGCCGCCCTGGACGCCGTCACGCGCGGACTGAGCGTCGGGATCGTGGAGGCCAACGACTGGGCCGCGGGGACCTCCTCGCGGTCCTCGAAGCTCATCCACGGCGGCCTCCGGTACCTCGAAATGCTCGACTTTGGGCTGGTCAAGGAGGCATTGCACGAACGCGGACTCATTCTCTCCGTGCTGGCACCGCACCTTGCCCGGCCGGTTCCCTTCCTGTACCCGCTCACCAAGCCGTTCCTTGAGCGGCCCTATGTCGGCGCCGGGATCGCCCTGTATGACGTGATGTCCATCACCGGCGGGCACAGCCGCGGTGTCCCCTTCCACAAACACCTGAGCCGCCGCGGAACCCTGCGCGCCGCCCCGAGCCTCAAGGACGACGCCTTCGTCGGGTCCATCCGCTACTACGACGGCCAGGTCGACGACGCCAAGTACGTCGCCAACCTCATCCGCACCGCCGCCTACTACGGAGCCCACGCGGTGAACCAGATGTCCGTCGTGGACTTCTTGCGCGAGGGCGAACGCGTTGTTGGGGCCAAAGTGATCAACCACGAGGACGGCTCCACCTTCAACATCCACGCCAAACAGGTCATCAACGCCACCGGTGTCTGGACGGATGAGACCCAGGCCATGGTGACCGACCGCGGCCAGCTCAAGGTCCGCGCGTCCAAGGGGATCCACCTGGTGGTGCCGCGGGACCGCGTCCAGTCCACCGTGGGGCTGATCCTGCGGACCGAGAAGTCCGTGCTCTTCGTCATTCCGTGGGGCAGGCACTGGATCATCGGGACCACCGATACCGACTGGCATCTGGACAAGGCCCACCCGGCGGCCTCCAGCAAGGACATTGACTACATCCTGGAGCACGTGAACAAGGTCCTGAAGCGGCCACTCACCCGCGAAGACGTCGAGGGTGTCTATGCCGGGCTGCGCCCGCTGCTGGCGGGGGAGAACGATTCCACCGCCAAGCTCTCCCGCGAGCACGTCGTGGCGCACCCCGTGCCCGGACTTGTGGTGGTGGCCGGCGGCAAATGGACCACCTACCGGGTGATGGCCAAGGACGCCGTCGACGAGGCGACCCGCAGCATGGACGAACGCGTCCCGCCAAGCTGCACGGAATCCATACCGTTGCTGGGCGCCAGCGGCTTCAAGGCCGCCTGGAACAAACGGAACCGGATGGCGGAAGAAACCGGCGTCCACGTGGCACGGATCGAGCACCTGCTCAACCGCTACGGTGCCATGGCCCCCGAAGTGCTGGCCCTCATCACCGCACACCCCGAACTGGCGGAACCACTGCCGGGCGCGGACGACTACCTCGCCGCCGAGGCCGTCTATGCCGCCACCCACGAAGGGGCCCGCCACGTGCAGGACGTGCTGACCCGGCGTACCCGTATTTCCATCGAGGCCTGGGACCGCGGTGTGTCCGCCGCTCCGGTAGTCGCTAAACTGATGGGGGAAGTTCTCGGCTGGAGCGATGTGCAGCGCGAGAGTGAAATCAAGCATTACCTGGCCCGGGTTGACGCCGAACGGCTGAGCCAGGAGCAACCGGATGATGAGTCCGCCGACGCCGCACGAATGGGCGTCGAGGACATCGTTCCGCTGCGCTGACCGGCAACGCCGGACGGCAGCCCGAATCCCCAGGCTGCCGGACGGCGCGCACTCACGCCACTTCGAAGGGACACCTCTTGGCGGAACCACTGGACAGGTATGACGCCGGACTCACCACCCCCGAGATGGTGGTCCTTGAGATGGATGCCACGGACAAGCTCGACGCCACGTCGCAGCTGGCGGAACGGATGTATGCCGCCGGACGGATCTCCGATCTGGAGGGTTTCCTCAAGCACGTCAACGCGCGCGAGCATCAGCTCGCCACCGGGCTTCCGGGCGGCATCGGCCTGCCCCATGCCCGCAGTGAATTCGTCGCACGGACCTCGATTGCCGTCGGCATCACGAAGTACGGCAGGTCCCTCGACTTCGGCGCCGCCGACGGCCCGGCAACGGTGGTCCTTCTGATCGCGACGCCGGCCAGCTCCTTCTCAGACCACCTGGAAGTACTTGCCACGCTGGCGCGCTCGCTGTCCAAGGAATCGTTCCGCGAGTCGCTCCGCCGGGCCTACGATCCCGAAGTGATCGCGGAGCTCATCAACTCAAGCCTGGTCTTCTTCGACCACTGACAACATCTGTGCCACCGGCCCGTTTCGTGTCGGCTTCGTCGCCACGCAGGGACCCGGCCGCCACGCAGGGACCCGGCCGCCCGTTAGGGACCCGGCCGCCCCGCTCTAGGGGAGTTTCCTAGCTAGCGGTTTCTACACTCGGAAGGAATCGGGCCGCATCCGTGGTCTCGTGTACCGACGTGGCTGAATTCTCCGCCATCGTCGATGAACTCACCGATCGCTACACCGCTTGGCCGGCACCACCGGACTCTCCGTCGTCTTCGATGCCGGACGCATTCACCGAACTTGCAGGCAAAAACAATGACGGGGATTCGACCAGACTCTGGCCAAAGCCACCCGCCAGTTGTGCCAAGCCGCCGCGACCTGGCCCGTGGCGGACCCGGCGCGGCGACAGCCAGGTCCAGGCCGGACCGAAACCCCTTGCTGACCAGGGCAAACGCCGCTGCCCCCGCCACAGCCCGGAAACTCCCGCTGGACATGGCCAGCGCGAACTGACGGCGACGACCATTGGTCGCCGGCGCCGCCCATAAATGTCGCCGCCTCTTAAATGTCAGCACCTCTTACTGTCGGTGCCTCCTGATGTACTGAGTGTATGGAAAGCAGAGCAGCCTGGAGTGTGGAGAGCAGGGACGCCCTGACGGCCGTCGCCGCGTCCGCTGCCGTGCTTGCCGCCTTCACCGGCCCAGGCGTTGATCGGACTGATCCGCCCGGCGCCGATCCGCTGCGAGACGTCGATCCGTTGCGAAGCGCTGATCCGCCCGCCGATCCGTTGCGGGATCTGGCGGATGCCTGCCTGGACGGGCTCGCCGACCTGGCCCGGCTCGAAGCCCGGACCGCCGCGCTGAAGGTCAGGCTGGCCGCCGAATACCTGCAGGCAACCAGGGCCCTGGCCTCCCCGGCGGCGTCCCCGCAGCAACGCACCGCCCGGGAGATGGCCCTGGTCGCCGAGGTCGCCTGTGTCCTGACCGTCAGCGAACGGACCGCCGGAGCCCTCCTGTCCGAATGCCAGGCGCTGACGACGGCGCTGCCGCTGACCCTGCGGGCCCTTCAGGCCGGGACGATCTCCTGGCAGCACGCCCGGATCATCGTCGACGAAACCACCAGCCTGGATCCCGCCGGAGCGGCCGCCCTCGAAGCGCACTTCCTGGACCCCGCCGCACCGAACCCCGCCCGCGGCTGCCCGGCCGGGGACCTCGTCCCGAACCGGTTCCGCGCCAAGGCCCGCACCTGGCGGGAACGCCACCACCTGGCCAGCATCGAAAAACGCCACACCAAAAGCGCCGCGGACCGGCGGGTCGAATACACCCCGGACCGGGACGGCATGGCCTGGCTCTCCGCCTACCTCCCGGCCGATACCGCCGCCGGGATCTGGGAACGGACCACCGCCGCCGCCCGCGCCCTCCAGGGCCCGGCCGAGGCCCGGCCCCTCTCCCAGCTCCGCGCCGACATCGCCGCCACCTGGCTCCTCACCAGCCACACCCCCGGCACCGGAACCACAGGCGGAGCGGCCGACGGCGGCACCGGCATGCCCGGCGACGGCACCCGCACGGGCGGGAGCGGCATGGGTCAGTGCGTGGCCGGGGGTGTCCCGTCCCCGCGGGCGCAGGTCCTGATCACCGTCCCGGTCCTGTCCCTCCTCGGCCTCACGGACGAACCGGCCACCCTGGACGGGTACGGGCCTATCCCGCCGTCGATGGCCCGCCGCCTGATCGCCGACGGCGCCGACTCCTTCTACCGCGTCCTGACCGACCCCCGTGACGGCGCACCCCTGGAAATCGGACGGACCAGCTACCGCCTCAACAAGGCCCAGCGTCAATGGCTCCGGCTCCGCGACGCCAAGTGCCCCTTCCCCGGCTGCAACAACCACTCCCTGGACAACGAGGCAGACCACCTCCTGGCCTGGGCCGACGGCGGCACCACCGGCATCTCGAATCTCGGACAGCCGTGTCCCCGTCACCACCGCCTCAAACACGGCTCCGCCTGGCAACCAACCGGCGCCAGCAAGAACGAACCACCTGGCTGGATTTCACCGTCGGGTCGGCACTACCCCAGCGAACAGCAGGACTGGGAACCACCCCGCTGGCGGCACCACATCCCGACCACAGACATAGACACAGACACGGACACAGGCCTGGGCCGAGGCCCGCCCGCGGATCGAGGACAACATCCGGACCCGGATCCAACCAGGCACCTGTGCCCGGACCCCGGCCCAGACCCCGGCCGGGATCCCGAACTGGAACTGCCCCCGGACCCCTTCCCGGACTGGCACTCATTCCCGGACCGGCCCCAATTCACCGCCTGGCACCCATTGCCCGCCGAAGACCCGGACGATCCGGGCTGGCCAGCACCCCTCGACGACCCCATCCCGGAATGGCTCATGTTCCTCACTTCAGACAGCGCCTACCAGGGTTGCCGGGTTATCGGGGTTCTGATCGTTTGAACCGAACCAAAAACAGCTGTCTGCCGTGAGTGTCCGGTGTGTCGGATGATCGTCGCCACGTAGGGACCCTCCTGCCCACTCTTGGGGCAGGCTCCCGGGGCCCGTTTCGTTGTTCTACACGAGGACGAAGTACGGTTAAGGGGTGCTGAAAACTGCCCTTAGACCCCGATGGATTGCAGGCCTCTTGTTTGCGATCGTCATTTCCGGGGTGTTTGTGCTGCTGAGCCAGTGGCAGTTCGGCCGCTCCACGCAGGCCGAGGTCCCGGTCGCGACGACAACCGAGGAACACAAGCCGCTGACCTCAGTGCTGCAGCCGGGAAATTTCTTCCCGGGATCCGTCGCGGACCAGAAAACGACGGCCACGGGCAGCTATGACCCGCAGAAGCAGGTCCTGGTTCCGGGCCGCCTGCACGACGGCGCGAAGGGTTACTGGATCGTGTCTGCGTTCGCCGTCACGGATGCTCCTGCCCTGGCCGGCGTGGGCGCCTCGCCGCAGACCTGGATCCCGGTTGCCCGCGGCTGGGTGGCAGATCCTGCGGATGTCGTGGCGCCGCCTTCGGGCACCATTAAACTCACCGGCCGGCTCATCCCGTCCGAGGCCCCGCTTCCCAACACCGATGCCGGCCCCGGACGGGCCACCGCCGTCTCCGTCGCCGAGCTCATCAACATCTGGGAGGTCAGCAGCTACCCCGGGTTCATCGCCGCAGACACCGAGCTGGCCGGCACCACGGATGTCGGTGCGGCCGCCGTCGGCGGCGATCTGAAGCCGCTGAACATCGGGCCGCAGCCCCCCGCCCAGAAAGTCAACTGGCTGAACCTCTTCTACGCCGCCGAGTGGGTAGTCTTTGCTGGCTTCGCGCTCTTCATCTGGTGGCGCCTGGTCAAGGACGACTACCGCCGCGGGCTGGAAGACGCACTCGACGAGGAGCAGGCCGCGCAGGCGTCCGCCGCCGACGAGAGGCACCCCGCCGGACCACACCCCACCGAAGCCCGTCCCACAGAACCGAAAGTGCAATCATGATCGAGCCCCAGCCGGCCATCCAGCCGCAGCAGTCCCACGGAACGGGAAGCGCCAACGGCAAGAAACGCCGCTTCGGCGGAACCGAGGCACAGATCCGCTCCGCCCTGAAGTTCTACAAGGTGCTTGCCTACCTCACCGGAACCATGCTGCTGCTGCTCTGCGCCGAACTGATCGCCCGGTACGCGTTCGGCCAGTACCTGTTTGCGGGCGGCACCAACGCCGCCACCGGACAGGCCCACGGATTCGGATTTGCAGATGCCGAGCCGGCCGGTGTTATTGGCGGGCTGAACCTCTCCGTTGCAGTCCTGATCGTGCATGGCTGGATGTACGTCGTGTACCTCATTTCCAACTTCCGCCTGTGGTCCCTCATGCGCTGGCCGTTCGCCAAGCTCATCGCGATGGCGCTCGGCGGCGTCGTCCCGTTCCTGTCCTTCTTCGTCGAGAAGAAGTTCCACGCCGACGTTGACGCGGAGCTCGCCGCGAACCCGCAGGCGCCGCAGCGCTACTGAACGGGAGCCGCCCGGGCCGGAAGCGGCAGCCCGCCGGCCGTCGTCGGACGCCGTCGGCCGCTGGGGTGCAGATCAGGGCGCTTCGGCGTGTCCGAACCGCCCTGATCTGCCCCCGCGGCGGGTCCGGACTTTCCGGAGCGGCGCCCGTGTGAGTTCGCTCACCCGGCGGCTCATTGCGGGGCCGGACCGTCTTTTCAAGGTGCGGGCGGGCGGCGGTGCAAAGTAGGCTAGTACGGTGACTACTCCCACTGCATCCCAGACGTCCCACAAGCCCGTGCTGGTTGTTGACTACGGTGCCCAGTACGCGCAGCTGATCGCCCGCCGCGTCCGGGAAGCGAATGTGTATTCGGAAGTGGTTCCGCATACCTACAGCACCGAGCAGCTGCTGGCCAAGAATCCGGCCGCCATCATTCTCTCCGGCGGCCCCGCGAGCGTCTACGCCGAAGGCGCCCCCAGCGTCGGCGCGGACCTCTTCGAGGCCGGAATCCCGGTCTTCGGCATCTGCTACGGCTTCCAGGCCATGGCCAATGCCCTCGGCGGCAAGGTGGCCCAGACGGGGCTCCGCGAGTACGGCGCCACCGAAACCACGACGGTCGGCGAGGCCCGCTCCATCCTGGAGGGCATGCCCCAGCACCAGAGCACGTGGATGAGCCACGGCGACTCCGTGCACGAGGCCCCGGAGGGCTTCGAGGTCCTCGCGACGACGGCGGGCGCCGACGTTGCCGCCTTCGCCAACGAGGCGAAGGGCCTCTACGGCGTGCAGTGGCACCCCGAGGTGAAGCACTCCGCCTACGGCCAGGAGGTCCTGGAGAACTTCCTGTTCAAGGGCGCCAAGCTGGAACCGAACTGGACCACGGGCAACATCCTCGACGAGCAGATCGAGCGGATCCGCGAACAGATCGGCGACGCCCGCGTCATCTGCGGCCTGTCCGGCGGCGTCGATTCCGCCGTCGCCGCAGCCTTGGTCCAGCGTGCCGTAGGCGACCAGCTGACCTGTGTTTTCGTGGACCATGGACTGCTGCGCGAGGGCGAAGCCGAACAGGTCGAACGCGACTTTGTGGCCGCGACGGGCGTCAAGCTCTACGTTGCCAACGAGCAGGAGCGCTTCCTGGCCGCCCTGGCCGGCGTCAGCGACCCGGAAACCAAACGTAAGATCATCGGCCGCGAATTCATCCGCGCGTTCGAGGAAGCCGAGCTGGCCATCATCTCCGAGGCGGCCGCGCACGGCGAGAAGATCAGGTTCCTCGTCCAGGGCACCCTGTACCCCGACGTCGTCGAATCCGGCGGCGGCGAAGGCTCGGCGAACATCAAGAGCCACCACAACGTGGGCGGCCTGCCGGAGGACCTGCAGTTCGAACTCGTGGAGCCGCTGCGGGCCCTGTTCAAGGATGAAGTCCGTGCCGTCGGCGCGCAGCTTGGCCTGCCGCAGGAGATCGTCGGGCGCCAGCCGTTCCCGGGCCCGGGCCTTGGCATCCGGATTGTTGGCGAGGTCACCAAGGAGCGCCTGGACCTCCTGCGCAAGGCGGACGCCATTGCCCGCGCCGAACTGACCGCCGCCGGGCTGGACAACGAGGTATGGCAGATGCCGGTGGTGCTGCTGGCAGATGTCCGCAGCGTCGGCGTCATGGGCGACGGCCGCACCTACGGCCACCCGATCGTGCTGCGTCCCGTGTCCTCCGAAGACGCGATGACCGCCGACTGGTCACGGCTTCCGTACGATCTGCTGGCCCGGATCTCCAACCGGATCACGAACGAAGTGGACGGGGTCAACCGTGTAGTGCTGGACGTGACCAGCAAGCCGCCGGGAACCATCGAGTGGGAATAGCCTGGTGAACACAGGCGTCTGAAATGGCCGGCCTCCTGACGGGGCCGGCCATTTTGTGTGTGTACGGTATTTTGAGCCGGGTAGTCTCATAGGGCCATTTCCGGTCCAATTTGACCGGCGCCAGTGTTGCGGGCTCTTCCTCGCGGCCGATTCGGGCTACGCTCGAAGGCATGCCGGTATGGACCAAGGCGCCGCGCGCGAGCACCGAAAACGCTAGCACCGGAAACGCGAGCACCGAAAACGTGAGTACCGGCAACGCGAGCCCAGAAAAAGCGAGCACAGAAAAGAAGGCAGCAGTGTCAGTTGGTCAAGGCCACCCCGGCGGCTCCGAGGAGCTCAGGAAATGGCTGTCGGGGCTCAAGCCCGTCACCGGAGCAGATACGATGCTGCGCTTCACCAAGACGCCCGAAGGCTCCATCGACCTGACCAACGCGCACCCGTCCGGCCTGGCCCAGCTGATGGCGGGACGGCGTACCCGGCTTTCCACCCTGATCCGCGACCGCCAGCAGTATGTCGTCGCCGCCCGCGCCTCACGGAACCTGCGCTCGAAGATCTTCGAGCTGGCCAACGACCGCGGCATCGATGCGGGCTACTTCTCCGCCGGTACGGTCGTCTGGACTTCCGCCGTCGGGGGCAAGCCGCAGCGCGTCTCAGCCCCCGTCATGCTCATCGCCATTTCCCTCACCGTCCGGCCGGGTGAGGACGATTACGAACTGCAGCTGACCGAACAGGCCCGGATCAACCCGGCCCTGATCCGCCATCTGAAGACCATTCACGGGATCGTCTTCGACGTCAGTGCCGTGACCCGGATGGCCTACAGCACCGCCCGCTTCGATCCGCAGCCGGTCCTGGACCGCCTCGGCACGCTCATCCAGCCCATCCATGGTGCCGACATTGAACACAACCTCCTCGTGTCCACGTTCTCGGACCTGTCCGGCAACCTGGAGGACCCCTGGATCAACGAGAACAATGCGCTCGTCTCGGCCCTGGCGCGTGCCGCCGCGGGGGTGCCACTGAAGCTGCCCGAACTCAAGACCGGCCGCTTCCCGAGCACCGATGCACGCAATCCCGCCGAGGAACTGCTGCTGCTCGACGCCGACGCGGAGCAGCAGTACGTCGTGGATGCGGTCCGGGCGGGGGACTCGCTCGTCGTGAGCAGTCCGCCGGGGACCGGCCAGACCCAGACCGCCATCAACACCATCGGCGCCCTCGTTGATGAAGGAAAGACCGTCCTGGTGGTGGGGGACCGGCGCGCCAGCCTGGGCGAGCTCTCCTCCCAGCTCGAGACGCTCGGACTAGATTCGGTGCTCTTCCAGGTTTCCGGCAACGCGACGCCGCTGCAGCTCAAAGGCCAGCTGGTCCGGGCGATTGTGCGCAATGAGAAGTCCCTCGAGCCGCAGCTGAGCAACCTTCACACCACCCTGACCGAGCACCGCCACGCCCTCATGGACCACGTCGCGTCGCTCCATAACGTCCGCCAGCGCTGGGGGTGCTCGCCGTACGAGGCGATGCAGTCGCTGGCCGAGCTGACGTCGATCCAGCCGGCGCCGGCCACCACGGTGCGGCTCAAGCGCAGCGTGCTGGACAGCATCCGGGACCGCGAGGAGCTCGCCGGGCGGCTCCGCCGGGCTGCCGAACTGGGCAGTTTCAACCGCGCCTCCACCACCAGCCCCTGGCACGGGGCCCGGCTCCTGACCCGCAAGGAAACCCAGGAAGCCCAGCAGGTGGCCGGGTCCGTGGCAGAGAAGCTGCCGCTGTTGCGCGAGCGCATGGACGGCGTCGCCGAACACGCCGAGATCCGCCTCGGCAGCACGTTTGCCGAATGGGGCGAGCAGATCGAACTCCTGGTCGCCGTGCGCGAAAGCCTCGACAAGTTCACCCCGGACATCTTCGACCGGCCGGTCCACGACCTCATTTCCGCGACCGCAGCCTCCTCCTGGCGGCGTGAACGGAACATCGAGATGCCGTCCATGCAGCGCTCCCGGCTGCGCCGCGTCGCCAAGGAATACGTCCGCCCGGGCGTCCACATCGCCGATCTCCACAGTTCGCTCGTCCTCGTCCAGGATCAGCGGGCCGCCTGGTCCGGCTACGCCACGACGCAGCGCCACCCCGCGGTCCCTTCGGGCCTCGCCGAGATCACGGCGCTCTACCGCGAGCTCGGGGCGGAGCTGTTCGACCTGGGCCTGGCCGTAAAGCACACAGATGCCGGCGGCGAGCTGCTGTCCACGCCCTACGAACAGCTCATGGCACGCCTGGAAGGGCTGGTCGCCGACACGGGCACCCTGGAAACGCTGCCGGAGCGCACGCTGCTGGTGGAAAACATGCGGGAACACGGCCTGGGCGAACTGCTTGCCGACCTGGCCGAACGCGAGGTGCCGGCGGAATCGGTGGCGGCGGAACTCGAGCTGGCGTGGTGGCAGTCCGCGCTGGAGGCCATGATCAGCGGCGACGACTACCTCGCCATGTCCGACGGCGACGCGCTGCGCCAGCTCGAGGCGGAGTACCGCCTCGCAGACAATGCCCACATCGCCAGCGGCGCTGCCCGCCTGCGCTGGAAGCTTGCCGAACGCTGGCGGGCGGCCGTCGCGGAGAACCCGCGCCAGGCGGACCTCTTGCGCAGCCTGCTCAAGGACGGCCGCGTAACCCTCGCCGCCCTGACCGGACAGGCCCCGGAACTGCTGCCGATGCTGGTGCCGGTGTGGTCGGTCAGCCCCTACCTGATGTCCGGCCTGCTGCCGATCGAGCAGACGTTCGACGCCGTGGTCATCCTCGACGCCGAGTCGACCTCACTGCAGGCCGTCCTCCCCGCCATCGCCCGGGCCCAGCAGGTCGTTGCCTTTGGCGACGACCGGATCTCCAGCCCCAGGACGTTTACCGTCGGCGTGGAGCGGCTCGCCGCCGGTGAAAGCTCCCACCAGGGCGTTGAAAGCGCCTACCGGGCCCTGGCCGCTGTGGTGCCGGTCTGGGAGCTGCGGACTGTGTACCGCGCGGTCGATGAAGACCTCGTCCGGCAGCTGAGCAAGGGCTTCTACGACGGCGGGCTCCGCCGGCTTCCGGAGGGCCAGTCCGCGACCGGGCTGGACCGTGCCCTGACCCTGGAATACCTGCCGGACGGTACCGGGCTGCCCAGCGCGGACCAGGACGGGGTCGAATCTGTCGTCGCCGAAGTGAACCGCGCCGTCGAGCTCGTCTTCGAGCACGCCCGCCTCCGGCCCCGGACCTCCCTGGCGGTTGTCACGGGCAGCCTCCGCCACGCCGCCCGAATCGGTGAGTCCATCCGGCTGCAGCTACCCAACTATCCGCTGCTGGCAAGCTTCTTCACCGCAGGGGACGAATCCTTCCGGGTGGTGGATCTGGACCGCGCCCAGGGCCTGGTCCGCGACCACGTGATCTTCTCCCCGGGCTATGGGCGGACCCCGCACGGGCGTGCCTTGCACAACCTCGGCCCGCTCTCGGCGGAGGGCGGCCGGGCCAAGTTTGCCCTCGCCATGACACGCGCCCGCCGCTCCCTGCACGTGCTTAGCTGCTTCCGTCCCGAAGATCTGGACGTGACCCGGCTCAGCCACGGAGCGGTGGACTTCTACGAGCTGCTGGACCGTGAGATTGCAGGCAACTCTGATCTGGGCAGCCCCGCATCCCGGGCCGCCGCCAGCGAGCAGGCCCTTGGCGCCGACCCGTTGGTGGCCGACCTGGGCGACCGGCTCCGGGCCCGCGGCGCACGGGTCTGGCACCAGTACGACGGAGTCTTGAACATGGTGGCCGCAGCGGACCCGCTGAACACCATCGGCCAGGACGACGCCGAGATCCCACGCCCCGTGGCCATCGAATCCGACGGAACCGAGCAGTACCGGCGGATGACCGTGCGCGAACGCAGCAGGCTCCGGCCGCAGCAGCTGGAGCGGCTCGGCTGGCGCTACATGCCGCTGTGGACCATAGAGGTTTTCACCGACCCTTCGGCATGTGCCGACCGGATCGGCGGATACCTTGGGCTGGAGAAGCCGGCGGTGTCCAGCCGAAACAGGACCTCGCCGGGCTTCTTCGACGATGACGTGGAGAACCTGGCAGTCAACGATGCACAGGCCGCCGAAGAGCGGGCGACATCCGAGCGGACCACGTCCGGGCGGGCCACGTCCGGCTGGCCGGACAACGCGCGACAGCAAGCAGCAGCAACAATGGGCAGTAAGGAGGCCGACGGCATGAGTGCAGACGGCGATATCCAGAACAACAGCATCCCGGACACAGGCAAGGGCGGCAGTTCCCCGGCCGAGCACCACGGCAACCCTGCCGCCGAGCAGAACGCAGCCGAGCCTGGCGCGCCGCAAGCCGCGGGCGATTCCGCCGCGACCGCCAACAGTGTCTTGCCCGACGGCGGTTTGCCCGAAGGCGGTGTGCCGAGCGGTGTGGTGCCGAACGGTGTGCCCGGCGCCGCGACTGCCGGCGGTGTGCCGAACGGTGTACCCGACGCCGCGACTGCCGACGGTGTCTTGCCCGACGGCGTATTGCCGAACAAGGCGGCTGAGGACGACCCTCGCCGCTGGGGCGACCAGCCCGACAGCTACGATCACGACTCCTGGCTGCAGGAACAGAAGCCCCCGCACTGGGGGTAGCAACAGGCGGGCCGGCTGCGCCGCCCCTAGCCTGAAGATGCCTAGCCAGGGGCGGCGGCTACGAGGACGAAGAACAGCTTTCCTTGGGTCGAGGCGCCGGCCAGCCGCCGCGCCTGACCGGCATCTGCCGCGACGACCATGAGGCCATCCGTCTCTCCGGCCGCGAGCCAGGGGCCTGCCTTGCCACCCTGGGCGGAGGTCCACAGTACGGGCACGGCGGCCGCCAGGACCTCGGATGTTGCCGGTTGGTCAAAGCCGTTGCCGGCGGACATCACCACGTTGATCAGTTGTCCTGGGGAGACCAGTTGGATGGAGGCCGGGTCCGCCATCCGGAGCGGCACGGCAGCCGAGCCCGGCGGGCTGCCGGCGAGCAGGCCAGGACCCAGGAGCTGCGCGTCGGAAATCAGCTGCCCCTGCCGCAGCGCTACGGCCAGTTGCTTCCCTTGGAGCGCCGCGGTGTTGCTGAAACTGCCGCCGGGCAGCAGGCCCTGAGGGATGTTGAGAACCCGCAGATCGTCAGCCTCGAGGGCCTTGCCGGCCGGTAGATCCCGGGCAGCGGCGAGGGCGACGACGGTGTCGGCCGGCGGCGGCGTGAGTTGCTGGACGGCGATGCCGGCGGCGACGCAGAGCAGGAGCGCCACGGCAAGCCGCCGGTTGCGGTTCAGCCACCCGGTCAGTCGGCGGCGCCTCAGCGGTCCGCCCCGGGGCCAGGATCCCGCCGGGCTTCCGGAGTGCGGCCGATAGACGCGCGGGCGGGGGGAGCGGCCGGCCGTGAGCACGGAACGAGTGCGGAAGACCGCACTCAGGAAGACCGCACTCAGGAATGGCGCAGGGAGCAAAAGCTTGTGCGGGGAAACGACGGTTCCGGCGGTGACCATACCGCCACGCTAGCCGTAGGCGCAACGCAGGTCCGGGGCGTGCAGTCCTATGTGGATAAGCAACGTGTGGATAAGCAACGGTCCGGGAGTCTGAGGAGGATCGGTACGGAAATTAGCGTTTGGCTCCTGTGCATGGGCGCTGAGGCGGCGCGAATACGGACATATCCGGTCCGTGGCGCTGCCGCCTCTTGCCATGGACAATGACAGAACGTGGACAATGGCAGAATACGGGGACGGCGCGTTCAGCGCCGGGGGCACGGCTGAGGCAGGCGGAACCAGGATGGACTGGGCAGGATGGGCGCTTTTCGGGATGCTGGCCACCAGCATTCTGACTGTGGTGATGATCGCCGCCCAGATGTCGGGGCTCACCAGGCTTGACCTTCCGCTGGTGCTCAGGCGACCTGGTGGCTCGGGACGTTGCTGGGACTGCTTCATTTCGCGGTGGCCCTGGGCGTGATCCTTCCGCTGCTGCCGGGAGTGCACCCCCGGATGGCATCGAGCCGGGCCGGTCCGGCCAGCAGATCAGGCTTGGAACCGCCGGGACTGCTCGGCCTCAATTACGGAATCCAGACGCCAGCGGTGGCCTTGGGCGCGCATCTGCTCTACGGCACTGTCCTTGGCCTACTACTTCAGGCCCGCTGACCGGGCCCACCCGCACCGGCCGTGCGAAGAGGCCGTGCGAAGAAAGGAGCCCAGCTTGGCTGATCAGGATCGCGTGGCCAGCCATCCCGCCCGACGGTGCCGATTGGGGATTACGGCCTGCTCGGCGATACCCGCACCGGCCTTCTCGTCTCCGGCGAGGGTGCGATCGACTGGTTCTGTGTCCCAGCTTTCGACGGCGAGCCTGTCTTCGGCTCGCTGCTGGGCGGCCCGGAAGGGGGAACCTTTCGTGCGGGTCCTGCCTTGCCCGCGCAGCGGGTAGGGCGCCGCTACCGTGACCAGTCCGCCACGTTGGAGACGGTGCGGGCCGTGGGAAACGGCAGGCTAATTCTGACCGAGGCGATGGTGTCCGAAGTAGCAGGACAGCTGTTGCCTGCCACGGTACTTATACGCAAGCTCTCCGCCGAGGGCTCCCCAGTGCAGGCTGTGATCGAGTTCGACCCGAGACTGGGGGAGGACCACCTTCGCCCGAGGACTCGTGCGGGCCAGAACCTGGTCTGCCAGTGGGGACCGTTGGCCCTATCCCTCAGCTCCCACCCCGGGATAGATCTTGGAACCGGGCGGCCTGTTCCTATCACGGTTGTGCCCGGTGAGCCGGTCACCCTGGTGTTGTCCGTTGCCTACGGCGAACCTCTCATCTACATCAACCCGGAAACCGCCTGGGAACTCGTTGAAGCGGACGAATCCCGGTGGCGAAGCTGGGCAGCGGAGATCGACCAGGACCTCCCGTTTCGGGAAGAGGTGGTGCGAAGTCTGCTGACACTTCGGTTGCTGACCTACTCGCCCTCGGGGGCACCAGTCGCCGCACCCACAACGTCCCTGCCCGAGGATGTCGGCGGGATCCGCAACTGGGACTATCGGTATGCCTGGCCGCGGGACGCGAGCATCGGCGTCGGTGCTTTTTTGTCAGTCGGCAAGATCGACGAGGCCCGCAGCTTCCTTGGCTGGTTGCTGCACGCCAGTCGGCTGCAGCGGCCCAGCCTGCCGGCTCTCTTTACGCTGACGGGGTGCCATGTGCCTATGGAGCGGGAACTGACGGGCTGGCCGGGCTATGCGGCCGGCAAACCCGTCCGGGTGGGCAACGGAGCCGCCAACCAGCACCAGCTCGACGGCTACGGCTGGGTTCTGGATGCTGCGTGGCTGCTCGTACTGAGCGGACACCGGCTCTACTCCGAAACGTGGCGCACGATGCGCGGATTCGCCGATTTCGTGGCGCGCCGATGGCAGGAACCCGACGCCGGGATCTGGGAGATCCGCGGAGACGCCGCCCACCATGTCCACTCGAAACTCATGGGCTGGCTCGCCTTGGACCGGGCGTTGCGCATCGGCGAGAGCCATCATCTGGGCCATCGGCAGCGGGAACGGTGGCAGTCCGTGCGGGACGACATGGCCCAGGAAATCAAGAGGAAGGGATTCAACTCCGACATGGGGAGCTACACGCGCAGTTACGGATCGGCCGACCTTGACTCAGCCCTGCTGGTGCTCCCTCTGCTCGGCTTCGAAGACGCCGCATCCGCTAGGGTGACAGGGACAGTCGACGCAGTCCGGCGAGAGTTGTCCGCAGGCGGTCCGCTTCTCTATCGGTACCCTCCGGGCCAGGACGGACTGCCAGGCTCGGAAGGCGCCTTCCTGCCGTGTTCGTTTTGGCTGGTCCAGGCTTTGGCTCTCAGCGGGAGGCCCACAGAAGCGTCTGAGCTCTTCACGGATCTGCTCCAGAGGTCAACGCCGTTAGGGTTGTACAGCGAAGAAATGGACCCCGCCAGTCAAACCCACCTCGGTAACTTTCCCCAGGCACTGACCCACTCCGCCCTCGTCCAGGCCGCGCTGGCGCTCCGTGACGCAGGCAACGCAGAGGCTTAGGGGCCGGCAGCGCTAGACCTGACGCCGGGAATAACGGCCGGGCTCGGCACCCCTGCCTTCCTGAACCGCAGTCTCTCCGGCGCCCCGGCTCACAGCAGGCTTGCCAGACACCATTTACGGGCGGGACATCCAGCCATAGTCTTGCTGTCATCACCGACAATCTGGAGGCTGCCATGGCAACAGCAATTATCGGAATCGGCAACATCGGTTCCCGGGTCGCGCGCAATCTTGTTCAGGGTGGCGAGCGGGTCATACTGGCGGCCAGCGACCAATCCGGGGCGGACTCGTTGGCGGGTGAACTGGGTGCGCTGGCGAGTTCGGCAACCGTTGCCGATGCCGTGTCGCAGGCGGACGCCGTCCTCTTCGCCGTATGGCTGGACACGGAGAAGGAACTCATCTCCCAACTGTCGGAAGCACTGACCGACAAGTTGGTCATCGACCCGTCCAACCCGATCGGGCCCGATGGACAAGGCGGCTTTACCAATACGCTGCCGGAGGGCGAATCGGCTGCCTCTGTCGTCTCAAGCCTGCTTCCAGCCGGCACCCATTTCGTGAAGGCCTTCGGCTCTCTGGGGGCTGACGCCCTCGGCTCGGCGGCCAATCGGCCATCCGAGCGGGCGGTTCTGTTCTATGCAACCGATGACGACACTGCGGCCGAAGCCGCCGAGAGGCTCATCAGCGCGTCCGGCTTCGATACGGTGAAGGTCGGGGGCCTTGAGGCGGCCGGCCGGATCGAGCTGATGAGGGGCGACCTGCATCAGCACGGCGGGCTCGGCGGAAAGCTGCTAAACGTCGACGAGGCCCGGGCAGCCCTCTAATACTTTGGTGAGAATTTCCGTACCGATCCTGCTCAGGCCCGGTCCGGAGCGGGCGGCGGTTGCCTAGCCCGCGGCGGCGGGTGCGGGGGCAGGAGCTGCCGCCGGGGTCGCAGCGGGGGCCGCTGCCGGGGGCACGGAGCTGCCCTTGGTGTCGCGGGAGTCGTTCCGGTAGAAGCCGGAGCCCTTGAAGACGACGCCGACGCTGTTGAACTTCTTGCGCAGGCTCCCCTGGCACTCGGGACAGGACGTCAGCGAGTTGTCGGTGAACGGCTGCACGATCTCGAAGGCGTGGCTGCAGTCCTTGCAGGCGTATGCATACGTGGGCACTGGAAATCCTCCTCAGGGACAAACGAGCAGGTCCCGTGCCGTCAAGGTCCGGAACACTGCCGATATGTCTATCGACGGGTTCCGTCCCTTAGCAGTCGCAGGGCCTGAGTGCTAATTCTATCATCCCGGGAATGTGGCTTCAGAGCAGCCGGATCAGCCCGCCCGGGGTCAGCGCGGCGGACACCTTCCGGTCGAACGACTCCGCCGGAATGCTCCTGGCGGGCAGCACCTCGGCGTCGTAAACGACTGCGGCGGTAGGCAGCGCAAGAGGAGGCCCTCCGCCGTCGTCCGGCTGGTTGTGGCCGGGCCAGATCGACGCCAGCCGCGCGAGGAACTTGTCGTAGTAGCCGCCGCCCTGGCCGATGCGGTTGCCGGAGAAGTCCACGGCGGTGGCCGGCAGGACGATGCCAAGGGCGGATTGCATGATCTCCGGCCCGTGGCGTTCCCCGACGGGTTCCCGGATCGGCGCGTAGCGGCTGCGGACAAAACCGGATGCCGGAGTCCAGTACACCCAGCTCAGTTCGAGGCCCGGCTCGCAGACCGGCAGCAATACATGGTGTCCGGCGTCGTGCAGGGCCGACAGAAGCGGCAGGGTTGGCGGTTCGCTACCCACCCCCAGGTAGGCCGCGAAGGTTCCCGTCCCGCCGCCGGCGAGTTTATTTGCCCACGTCAGGCCGTGCCTGGCAATGGCTGCACCCGCGGCGTCGAGCATTGTCGGTGAAAGCCCGGCGCGCCGCGTCCGGTGGCTGGCGCGGATCTCTTCCTTTGATGCCTTCAATGCCCGGCCCTCCACCTGTTGCAGTCCCGTGCCGAGCCGCGGCGTCGTCCGGGCTCATTGCGGCTGTAGCTAATTACCGAAAGTTTGGTACCTCCGTTAGATTAGTCGAGTGACTACACCAATCGCTTCCGTCCGCAAGGCCGTCATCCCCGCTGCGGGCCTCGGCACCAGGTTCCTTCCGGCCACCAAGGCCATGCCGAAGGAAATGCTTCCCGTCGTTGACAAGCCGGCCATCCAGTACGTCGTCGAGGAAGCCGTCAATGTCGGTTTGAGCGACATCCTGATGATCACGGGCCGAAACAAGCGTGCGCTCGAAGACCACTTCGACCGCGTCCCCACGCTGGAGGCCACCCTCGAAGCCAAGGGGGACACCGCCAAGCTGGAGTCCATCCAGGCCGCCAGCAACCTCGGCGACATCCACTACGTGCGCCAGGGCGATCCGTTGGGCCTGGGCCACGCCGTCCTGCGTGCAAAGCAGCACGTGGGCTACGAGCCGTTTGCTGTCCTGCTGGGCGATGACCTGATCGACGCCCGTGACGAGCTGCTCAGCACCATGATCGAAGTCCAGGCCAAGACGGGCGGATCAGTGGTGGCGCTGATCGAGGTGGACCCCTCCCAGATCAGCGCCTACGGCTGCGCCGACGTCCATGCGATCCAGGGCGAAGAGTACGTCCGGATCAACCACCTCGTGGAGAAGCCCGATGTTCAGGACGCTCCGTCCAACCTGGCCGTGATCGGCCGCTACGTCCTCCACCCGGCGGTGTTTGAGGTCCTGGAACGCACCGCGCCCGGCCGTGGCGGGGAAATCCAGCTCACCGACGCGCTTCAGGAACTCGCTGCCGGTGACGGCGAAGGCTATGGAGTGTACGGCGTCGTCTTCCGCGGCCGCCGCTACGACACCGGCGACAAGCTGAGCTACCTCAAGGCCTGCGTTCAGCTCGCCTGCGACAGCGAGGACCTGGGCCCCGGCCTGCGTGAATGGCTGCCCGAGTTCGCCTCCAGCCTCACCTCCAGCCTGACCAAGTAACTCCCGTGGGGGGCAGCTTCAACTGGCCGGTGACGCTGGAATGCGGCGACATCGTGCTGCGCCCGATCCGGTACCGGGACCGCAAGGAGTGGACGGAAGTCCGCTCCCGCAACAGCGAGTGGCTGGCCCCCTGGGAGGCGTCGAATCCGATTCCGGGGGGCGGTCTGCCCGACTACCGGCAGATGGTGCGCTCCCTCAAGGCCCAGGCCGCCCAGGCCTCCGCACTGCCGTTCGTCATCACGTCCAGGACGCCCGGTTTCCGGGAGCCGCTGATGGTGGGCCAGCTGACGGTGTCCTCCATAGTCTGGGGGTCGGCGATGATGGCCACCCTCGGCTACTGGGTGGACCAAGAGCGGGCCGGCCAGGGCATTGCCCCCACCGCCGTAGCGCTGGCCACCGACTACTGCTTCCGCACCCTCGGGCTGCACCGGATGGAAATCAACATCAGGCCCGAGAACGCGCCCAGCCTGCGAGTAGTCGAGAAGCTCGGGTTCCGGGACGAGGGCTACCGGCCGCGTTTCCTGCACATCAACGGCGAATGGGCTGATCACCGCACCTTCGCGCTGACCTCCGAGGAAGTGCCCGAGGGCCTTGTTGCCAGATGGCGCAAGGACCGCCCGTCGTGACCGGCCGGCCCCCGTACTGACCGGCCGGCCCCCGAGCTGACCGGCCGGAACGTCATAAATCAAGTCATTTGCCGGTTGCCTCGCGACACACCGGGGACAATGCGGGCCCGCCAGCCGTGTTGCTCATACCGTTTTGATTGTGGACTTCCCTCTTAGCAGCTCTGTGATCCTTGTCATTGCTGTTGCGCTCTGGATCGTGTGGGTGGCCCCCTACGTGCTCCGGAACGGACGCCACCAGTTGCAGCCTGCGGGCGAGCTCCTGGCGGATGTCGTCGACCTAGCAACAGCAGACCCCCAAGCCGGGAAAGTCATGATGATGACGCCCCAGCAGGAGAAACCGATGACCAGTACACAGCGCACCGTCCCTGCCGCGAGTCCCACAGAGTTCGACGGCGCCCGGCAACCGGCGGCGCCGGGACCGGTCTTCAGGATCCGCTACGGGCGCCTGGCCCTCGCGCTGGCAGGGTTGCTCTCCCTGCTCACAGGTGTCATCTCGGCAGCGCTGCGACTCTTCGGCCTGGGTTCCGCCTGGCTGCCCGCTGTGACTCTGCTGGGCGCCATCGGCGCCGTCGTGTTGCTCCGGCGGCTCGCCGTGCGTGACCGCAGACGTAAAGTGAAAGCGGCTTTCCGGTCCGCCATGAGCGAGCCTGCGAGAACGGCCCCGGTGCCGTCCGCCCAGCAGCGGACGGTTCCCCGCGAGCCGGCGAAGCGGGCGGAGAGTCCTCTCTTCGATGCCCAGGCCGTCGCTGCGTCGGCCGAGCCGGCCCCGAAACCGCTCACCGCCCTGGAACTCCGGCAGGCCGCTCTGGCCGAGGCCGCGGCGTCCAGTGACGAATCGGTCCGCGCGGGTCAGGGTCCCGCGTTGCCGGCGTCTGAACACGTCAGCTGGGATCCGGTGGAAGTTCCCAAGCCCACCTACGTGGAAGCGCCCAAAGCGGAGCGTGCAGCTCCCGAGCCGCTGGATCTGCCGGAGGCCCCCAAGGCTGTCGGCAGGCCGTCGCTCAAGCAGGGCCTCGAGCAGGCAGCATCGTCCGCGTCTCCCAGCGCCGACGCCGACTCGAAGCCCGTCGGGAAGGGCCAGCGCGCCTTGAGCAACCTCGACGACGTCCTCCAGCGCCGCCGCGCCTGAATCCTTCGTCCGAGCCCCGGGCAGTCCACCACGGCTGCCCGGGGCTTTCCTGTGGCCGGGGACTGCCCCGGAGAGCGTACCTGGCGGTAGCCTCGGGACATGACTCGAATCTGTGTGGCCGGCGGAACCGGCCAGGTGGGCCGCGAGGTAGTCCGCCAGGCTGTTGCCCGCGGACTCGCGGTGGCCGTCCTCAGCCGCAACCCGCCGTCGTCCCGTTCGTCCGCAGGGCCCGACGGCGCGGCGTATTTCCGCGGCGACGTCACCACGGGGGAGGGCCTGGCAGCGGCACTTGACGGAGCCGACGTCGTGATCGACTGTCTTGAGGGCAAGTCGGGCAAGGCCCTGAAGAACTTCGCCGACGGCGGGGCTCGGCTTCTGGCCGCTGCCCGGGACGCCAGGGTGCCCAAGGCCGTGGTGCTGTCCATCATCAATTGCGACGAGAGCAGTTTCGGGTACTACCGTTCGAAGGCGGCCAAGGAGCGGGTTTACGAGCGGTCCGGCCTGGAGACGGTCGCGCTGCGGGCGACGCAGTTCCATTCGCTGCTGGCGAGGATGTTCGCGGCCGGCTCCAGGGTCCGGATGATCCCGGTGGTGAAGGGCGCCCGGTTCCAGCCGATCTCGCCCTCCGAAGTAGCCACTGCCCTGCTCGACGCCGCGCTGGAGCCGCCAGCGGGCGTGCGGCACCGCGTCCGGACCATCGGGGGCCCGGAGATCGCGGGGATGGCAGAACTGGCGCGGGAATGGCAGCAGGCGAGTGGATCCCGGGGACACCTGGTGCGGCTGCCGCTGCCGGGCCCGATGGGAAAATACCTGCGGGAGGGCCTGAACCTGGTCCCCGAGGAGCGACACGGCAGCGAGACATTCGCGCGCTGGCTGGCAAAGAACGCAGATACTTTGTAGCCTAGGGACACCGGCAACGCCGTTCCTCCTGGACCGGCGTTGCTTCGGGGCTATAGCTCAGTTGGTAGAGCGCTTCGTTCGCATCGAAGAGGTCAGGAGTTCGAATCTCCTTAGCTCCACTGCAAAAGCCTTCTGACCTGCGGAGACGTTGGATTGGAAGGCTTTTCTCCTGCCCGATTTTGGGTCCAGCCGACGTTTACCCGACGTTTTGCGACGAATGGCCGTGGTGTCGGGGGAGCATCTGGATGGGACTGCCCCGGCGTGGTTCTTGACCTCCCAAACGATGCGTGTGCGTTGGTGAGGTCAGGGGAGGGACTTGGGAGAGTGCACCGACGAGAGTATTGGCCACAAGCTCCAGGTAGGCCGTGCCGTTGCGTTCTTCCAGTCCCCTCAGATAGTCGAGCATGCGCCCTTCCAGTGCACCGGGTCCTTCGGATTCCTCCGTGGCGAGCCGCGTCGGCGTGAGGGCTGCCAAATCCTAGTTGTCGTAGATGAGCCCCATTGTGCAACGCGACGCACCCCACCAGGGCCTTCAAGAAGCAATCCTAGCGCCAGCCGTAGGACTCCAGCGCGCGAAGCAGGGAAGCAGGGTCGGCCTTCAGATGGTCGACCGGGCGGGAGCCGGCAAGTGCCCTGGATGGGGTGAGAATCCAGAGGGTGAAGTAGCTATGTGGGTACCCAGTTCCATGGCTCTCCGAAAGAGCGCTGTGACGGTTGGTTGGAGTTCTCCGCCGGGGAGGAACTGAAATCCCGGACAGAAGGTTCCGTCGTCGATGAATACGCGGACGATCTTCCGCATGACCGGTTCGGGGTTTTCCATCAGTTCGGAGAGCCGGTGGCGGACCAGTTCCAGGGGCGGTAGCGTGAACTTCCTGGATCGCTGCCCGTCGGATCTCTCGCCCGCGCAGGACTACTTTGATGGCCGGATGGGCCTGAATGAACACCCATTGAGGTATCCGGTCACGGCGTCCAGATCAGAATGTCTGCTAGACGCAGGAGGGACAATGGGCGTCCGTCGGGGGTTTTCTTCGTCGCAGCCAGATCGGTAAGCCATCCCGAGTTCTCGCGTATGTCGTCCCAGAGTGCTTTGCGAACCGGCCCGGGGTGTTTAGCGCCATAGAACTCGTACACTCGGGAATCGATCAAAGGCACGATGTGCGGGCGGCGCCGGTGAAGGACCTTGGAAACCGTTACGGCGGTCCACCATTTGACCGACAGGGCTGCCGTGTTAGAAGCTGCCAGGCTTTCCACGGCCCGCTCCAACCCGGACAGTTCGTCGTAAGACTCAAAGCAGTCGGCGTCCCGCAGATTTACCAACGCTATGTCCAGTGACTCCCGGAGGCGCTGCGCTGGTCCGTCACCGTCCGTGAATAGCGGAATTACGTCTCGGGCGCTGAGTTGAAGGCTCAGGAGGTTCGCCATAAGCACGTCGGCTGGAGCAAGTGGGGCGTCAACCTCTCCTTGGTGATCGTAGGCATTGAAGGCATATCCCAGGGTCGTGGATGTGTAGCGCTCCAATTTTCCTTGAGCCGAAGTTTTCAATGAGGCTAAACTGCTCGACGCGATGACCATTCCCCCTGTGGTTGATGCCTGCGCTCAAGTCTGAACGCATCCGGTATTGACACGTTGCGTCCTGGAGAAGCGCCGGAAGCGAATCAAGCATAAGTGAGCGACCCTTGGAACATGCGTAACTGCAGTCCGAGGTCGAAGTTGGTCAGCAGTGTCAATGGCCAATAGTTTGTGCCCAGTGGGCAGTTCCGTGGCCGCCTATGGGCAGTTTTTCATGGCCGCCAACACGTGCACGAGGCCGTCAGTGACGTAGTCGGTGCGGTACGTTCCGCAGACCAGCCATAACTCCATTGCTCCCAGTCCTGCCTTGCATGGCTTCGGGTGCGAGTGCGTTTTGTCGTCTGCGTTGAACCATGCCATTACGTCGGGTCGTGGAGTCGTCGGGTTACCTGTCTCGGAGCGCGGAGATGTGGAACACCTGAGGAGGATTCCGCACTTTTAGGGCGACCACCTTTGGCGCTCCACGGTAAGACCGAAAGGGACCTCGTCGCTGATCTCGAGCGAAAACGACGACATGCTTTCCCTGGTGATGAGGATGCCGCCCCTACGCAACTTGATGGCTCGATCCCTTAGCCTTTGCTCGGCCTGTCCCAGCATGGAGTCCATGCTGACGCGGTCTGTGGCCGTGACCTGAAGAACCGCCTTATGGGTCTCGTTCATTGCATCCCCCGGTTTCGCGGGGAGAACAGCCTGATGCGGCGCCTTTGCTCGATGGCGGCGCCCGCGGCGACCAGACCGATGGGGCCGGCGCCGATCGCTGCAACGGGAAGATTCTTCGCTGAATCCATGGGTTCCTCTGTTTCATCCGTAGGTGATGCTGGTTCAGTTGGCAGGTGCCTGCCGGTCCCCGGTGGGACCGGCAGGCGGGAAGGTCTTAGCAGAAGTCTCGGCCGTCACCGCTGCCCGTGGTGGTCGCGAGGTTGGATTCCTTCGCGGCCCCGGTGGTTAGATCTCAAGGACCCGCGGCACCCCCGGGGTGAGCCATTTCAGGCGGTCAGTCAGGCCGGCTTCGGCAAATGAAGCGGCGATCCCGTCTTCCGTTTCCGTGAAGTGTTCCCACGAGGAGAAATGGATGGGCACCACGGCGTCGGCGCCGAGGACGGCAGAGAACTTCGCCGCGTTCGCGCTGTCCATGCTGATCATCTGGTCGCCGAGGATGGCGAACTTTGCCGCGCCGAGGTGCAGCACCGCTACGCCGACCGAGAACAGGTCGCCGATGCGGTCAAGGTCGCTTTCGTAGGTGGTGTCACCGGAGATGTAGAGGACCTTCTCTTCGCCGGGGACCCGGAGAATGAAGCCGACCACGTCACCCGCCGGACCATGATGCGCCGGTGTCGCTGTGATGATCACGGATTTGTCCCCCACAGAGAACGTGTGGCTGCTCCAAGGGGCGATACCAACCGCTTGGCCGCCCAGCCGTCCCGCGCCACTTTGGGTGGTCATGACGGGCTTCCCCTCCAGCAACCTCCTGCCGGCAGCGTCGAGGTTGTCCGGGTGCTCGTCGTGACTGAGCAGCGCGGCATCAAACGGCGGAAGTTCGCCTGCGGATATGGCCGGCTCAACGGTGCTCCGCAGGACCACCGGCCCGGACACATACTCAGTGGGGGCGGGGTCGAACACCGGATCCGTGAGGAATGTGAGGCCGCCGAATTCAACGAGCATCGTTGCGGTGCCGATATGCGTCAGGGTTGTCTGCATGGGTCTTCCTTAGAATCTTGAATTTCAACGTGCCGGCCTTTTGCCGCCACGTATAGGTCCACAAATGGGGCAAGTCTGGAGAAGCGATAGGGCGAGCTTGTAACTATACGGACGATCGTACAGTATAATTTTGGGGTAAGCGCACAGAGGAGAGATGAACATGGATGGCGGAACGGCCAGAGGCCTGAAATCGGGAAGAATCGAACCGCTCGGAACGACCGCCAAGGGCGCCGTCCTGAATGGGCGCGACACCCCGGATCGGGAGGACGTTTTGCGGCTTCTGGGCGAACACCTCGCTGACTTGTTCGCGACCTCCCCGCCGGAAAGCGTCCACGCCCTTGATCCCGCGGCGTTGGCCGGACCCAGCATCAGCTTCCGGACCGCGCGGGAGGACTCGCGGCTGTTGGGCTGCGCGGCGCTGAAGCACCTGGCCCCCGGCGACGCTGAGATCAAGTCGATGCGCACCGCGAATGCAGCTCGCGGGCGCGGCGTTGCCTCGGCGCTGCTCCGCCGCCTCCTGGCGGAGGCCCGGCACAACGACTACCGGCGGTTGTACCTGGAGACGGGAAGTCAGGATTTTTTCGCGCCGCGCGGCGGCTGTATGAACGGCACGGCTTCACGGACTACCCGCCGTTCGCCGGCTACATGCCCGACCCCAAGGGCGTCTCATGATCCTTCGGCACGACGCGGGGTAGTCTGCGCGGGAGCTGGCCGCGGGGCGCTGCCTAGCGGCCGGATAAGGACCGAATTCCAGGCCTTCGTCAGGTCCGCGGACCGAGCGGCGTGGTCGCAGTCCTCCGCCTACTGGGAAAGCTGGGGTCCGGTGGTCCTGGAATAACAATGCGCGGCCGGGGGTGCCGTGCCTCTGGTCATCTTTGGGGCAGGAAATGCCCCAGAGGGGTCGCATCACGGAGAGCCCCACAGGCCCGGAAAGAAACGGCGCCCCATAAATTGCTTGGCACCGGACAAGAGGATGGATTTAGATGCCGTTGGATCAGCTTTTCGCAATACTCGCCTGCGCACTTCTGGCTGGCCTGGCCGTCTTTCAGGTCGTGCTTATCGCCGGAGCTCCGCTGGGCAGGGCGGCGTGGGGCGGTCAACACCGCGTCCTCCCCGCAAAACTGAGAATCGGGAGCGCCGTATCCATAGCCGTGTATGCGCTCTTCGCGTATGCGGCGCTGGCCAAGGCTGGCCTGGTCCCGGTGTTGGTCAGCGAATCTTTTACTGCAATCACCATGTGGGTGATGACGGCATACTTCGTGCTCGGCGTCCTCATGAACGGGATCTCCCGCAGCAAACCCGAACGCCTCATCATGACCCCCACCACGATGGCCCTCGCGGCTATCTACCTCATCCTTGCGTTCCATTGATCTCCCCAACAATGGGGCGGTAGGACCGGCAGAGGGGTCGGCGTCTATTGACGCTCGAGGCCGACGTCGATGAGCCGCGCCACTGCATCGGGGTGCGTCAATGGGGGTGGTGGCCGGCGCCATCGATCACGTGGATGGGCACCGGATGCCCGTCGCGCCCAATCACGGCGGCGTGCTCCTTGTGCTCGAGCGTGGGAGCTCTTGTCGGCTGGGGGACGTCAGTTTTCGCCGGTGATTTGAGGGGGGCCGGGACGCGCCGGCGTTCAAATGGTGGGGGAGCGGCGCTCAATCAGTATGGTGTCGCGCCACCGTCCGGTAAGCGGCCCGTGGGTCATCCTGGCGATACGCTGCCTGCGCCCGATGACGACATAGCCGTTTGCGAGGTGGAGTCTGAGGCTGGCTTCGTTTTCGGGGAAGACACTGGCCTGGATGGTCCAGATCCCGTCACCCTCTGTGGAGTCTGCCAAGGCCCGCAGCAGCGCTGCGCCCAGGCCTTGCCCGCGTGCAACGGCTGCGATGTAGACAGAGTGTTCGACCACGCCCGAGTACGCGGGGCGGGCCGAGACGGGGGAGACGGCGGCCCAGCCAAGGATCCTGCCTTCAGCGGTTTCGGCGACGAGCCGGTGGCCGGGCAGTCTCGAGGTGTTGAACTGTTCCCAGTCGGGCGTTTCTGATTCGAAGGTGGCGTGGCCGGTGGCGATGCCTTCACGGTAGATCCGTTGCACGGCCGGCCAGTCGCCGTCGCACATGGGACGGATCGTGGCCGCGGACGCTTCCAGCGCGGTCACAAGTTGCTCAATCAAAAGCACGCTGACGGCTTGCGCCGCTGGGCCATCAACGGAGACATGTATCAGAGGGTCTGAAAATCCTTCTGTTTCGTTGCCCATGGAGATGGACTCACTTTCGTCGAAGGCGGGATCGTGATTGAGACGCGTCGTCGGATTGAGCCGTCTCCGGAAAAGCCGCCGAAGGTGTTGATCAATACCGATGGAGTGTTCGAGCAAGCCGGCGGTGGTCACTACCGTGGCGAACTCCCCGTGTAGATTCACCCCGGTTATCCGGGACAGGGCAGCTGCGGCGACGTTCTCACCGTCCAGGGCAGTGCGGTCGAAGGTGTGGGTGGCATCCAGGGGGGAAGAACACCCTGTAGCCGAGGTTGCCCCCGACTCGGGCGGTGGTCTCGCAACAGTGGTTGGTGGTGATTCCGCAGACGACCAGTTCCTCGATGCCGTTTTCCTGCAGCCAGGCGTGTAGATCGGGAGTGCCGTGAAAGCTGGAGTTGACGCTCTTGCGCACCAAGAGATCCGGGGTGCCGGTGATGATGTCCTTGAACGCGTTGCCTGGGTTGTCCGGGTGCAGGGGCGAGGACGGGGCGGTGGAGTCGTGGCGTACGAAAACGATGGGGCGGCTGGTTTCTCGCCACCGCGTCAGCAGGGCGGCGATGTTTGCCTCGCAGGAGGGGTTATCGCGCGGACCCCAGTAGGCGGCGTCATCGAAGGCCCTTTGAGCGTCGACGATCACCAGCGCGGCGCGGGGATCAAGGGTGAGGGGCGAGGAAGAAGTATTCACATTCGCGATTGTACTATACGATCGTCCGTATAGTTATCGACTTGGATTATCGCCCTCCCGGCTTGGGTGAAGCTGTGCGTTGAGGCCATTCATGCTCGGGTACCCGTATGCTCCTCACTACGTATGCCCTGGTGCCGGTCAAAAGCCGGGACGTTGAACTTGAAGATTCTAAGGACGAGACGTGGTTCATTTAATCCTGCTGATCTGTGGGAGTGTCAGGGTCGGTTCCATCAACGCGGCGGTCATCGCGACCGTTGCCGATCTGGTGAGGACCCCATTAGTCACCGATACTTACAACGGACTAGGTGGTCTTCCGCATTTCAATCCGGACCTGGATCACGATGCCCTCCCGGTGGAGGTCACAGAACTGCGGGCGGCAATTCGAGATACGTCTGCACTGCTGGTCAGCACGCCCGAATATGCTGGGGCGATGCCTGGTGCCCTCAAGAATCTGCTGGAGTGGACGATAGGCGGCGCCGAGATTTCAGATAAACCAACAGGGTGGATCAATCCATCGACAAACCCCCTCAGGGCGGAAAAGACATATGCTTCGCTGGCGACCGTTCTGGGGTATACGGGTGCGACCCTGATAGATGGCGCCTGCGTCGACGTCCCCGTACCCAGGCAATCCATCGATGAACATGGACTAGTCCGCGACGAACTGATTCGTCGATCGATGTCCGGAGCCATCGCGGCGCTCACCCAGGCCATCGTCTAGAAGCTCCCGGCAACGGACGGCGGGCCGCGATCACTCATTCTTCGGATCGGCCTTTGGCTGATGACCAAGTAGACGGAAGGGCGGCGCGGCGACACCCGAGTGGTGAGCCTTCATCTGGACGGTGGTTCCTAAACGCGGCCGGTGCGGAGGGCTCGGGCAACGTCAAATCGGGCACAGCCTTCCACCGCTATAGCTGCCAATTCCCAGTCGTAGACGACCCCTTAAATCTCGGCAAGCCACCGACCTGACGAGTCCTCCGCGATTGCGTATCTGGCGTGTGGGATGCCGGGTTCCATTACGTGTGGAAAGAGTGCGTCGTCGTCATAGGCGGGCCATCCGACGCTTCCGGGATTCAAGACGAGCGCGCCCGTGGAGAACCTCATCGACCGCTGAATGTGGGTATGGCCGCAGAGCAGGAGTTTCCTCTCCGACTCGTCTCCCAGACGATCCATGACTACTCTCTCGGTCGCGGGCCGCACCCCATCTGGGTCAACCTTCTCGAGCAAGTAGGTGAGGTCATAGGTGGCGAGCCATGGAATGCGAGGACGTCCTTGGAAATCTCCAACGGCGGGGGCAAGGCTTCGAACCCGTCCGAGTGTTCGGCTGTCATTGCGTCGCGGGCGAGGCGGTCCGCCAGGCCCATTTTGTCCGGGGAATCCGTGAGGACCTGACGCTCATGATTGCCCCGGACGGTTGGCAGATCCAGGGGGATGAGTCGATCCGCCGTCTCTTTCGGTTGGAGTACGCCCGATAGGATGTCGGCCAGATTCACGGTGAGATCGACGTCGCGGGCAGGCAGATCAGCCAGGTCAGCGTTCAGGGCACGCTGGTTTCCATGAACATCCGAGGTAACCGAAATTCGCATTCGCCATTTTTGTCCGTTTTGCTATGCGCGCTGGGCGTCCGCAAAGTGCCCACAAGCCCGTTGAATATGCCAGCATTCCTTTCGCGCATTGGGTCTGTCGCGATGAATCGAATGGAGGACGGCATCCGACACCAAAGTGGCCGCATCCACGTCCTGTGATTCCTCTGCGTGAAGAATCCCTTCACGACTGGGGGCGCCGGGCGGGATCCTAGCTTCGCATCTGAAACGCTCGGCGATATTCCATCGGCGCCACACCTTTGACGTCCCGGAATCGCTGGCGAAAAGTCACCGGCGTCGCGTACCCAACGGCCCTGGCAATCTCCGCTATGGACGCGTCGCTTTCTTCCAGCAGCTGGCTGGCCTCGTCGATGCGCCAGTTCATCACCCATTGATGGGGCGTCGTTCCAGTTTCGGCCATAAACCGTCGAGCGAATGTGCGCTCCGACATGCATGCGTTCCGGGCAAACTCTGCCACTGTCCGCGTTCGGCGGGGGTCGGCCGCCAATAACGACCGAACCACCTCCGAGGCTTCCCCGTCGGGTTCTTTCACGGCCACGGGGGAACGCACAAATTGTGCTTGCCCCCCCGCCCGATGGGGCGCCATGACCATCGATCTCGCTACCGTCGTTGCCGCTTGCCCGCCGCAGAGCATTCTTATGAGGTGGATGCTCAGGTCGATTCCCGCAGCGACGCCGGCAGAGGTCCATACGCGGTTGTTGCCGACGAAGAGCACCGACGGGTCAACGTGGACTTCGGGGTAACGTGCAGCCAGTGCGCTGGTTAGTCCCCAGTGGGTCGTTGCGGTCTCACCATTCAATAGGCCTGTTTCTGCCAAGACAAACGCACCCGAGCAGAGGGACGCGATAACGGCGCCGCGGCGGTGCGCTTCCGTGATCGCTCGCAGATACTTGGCGTCCGGGACCACGCTGGAGTTGCCCAGGCCTGGGATCAGGACGACGTCGGCCGTCTCAGCCCAAGCCAAGGGTGCGTCCGCGGCACAAAAGGCTCCTTCGGTAAGCGGAACGAGGCCGGTTTCGTCGGAACAGCGGCGGAGATCGATGGCCAGGGGCGGCGAAGAAAGGCGTTCTGGTGACCATGTTTCGGTGATGATGGCAACATCAAACAGCCGGGCGCCTGGAAGCAGGAGAAGGGCGACGGAGAGCATGAGATCAGTATATGGCTGGAAACCATCGGACAATGCCATGACTGCCACTCACCTGTGGCGAATGAGCGCAGGCAGAGTAGTACCCATGAATACAGCTGATTTGCATAATGCTACTCATACAAACGCAGCGCACATATCGGCGCAGAGGTCGCTGGCCAGCAGCTGTGATCTTCGACTGTCAACGAATGCGGCACTCATCGTCATCGACGTGCAACAGACTTTTGATGATCACAGCTACTGGGGAAAACGAGACAACCCGGACGCTGAAAAGAACATCCTCCGCCTGGTCGAACGCTGGCAAGAACGTGGGCTTCCCCTTGTCATGGTGACACACACGTCCGAGCGTCGTGAATCAACGTTTCACCCGGGCCGGAGTAGTTCCCAACTCAAACCATTCTTGGCTGGCGTCGAACCGACTTTGGCCGTCACCAAGACGGTAAATTCCTCATTCTATGGGTCACCCGACCTTGCTGACTGGCTCACCACCAGCGGAATTAAGGAAGTCGTCCTTTGCGGAATACAAACCAACATGTGCGTCGAAACCACGGCACGCATGTCCGACAACCTGGGATTCAGCACGGTTGTTGCCATCGACGCTTGCCATACTTTTGACCTTCTAGGGCCAGACGGTGTGGTGATGAAAGCGGCGGACCTATCTAAGGTCACAGCGACCAACTTGTGGGGTGGAGACTTTGCCGCCGTCGTGACGACCCAAACGATCCTTGAGAGTTTCTAGGGCAAGCTATCGCGCGCTGTCTATACACGCTAACCAATGGCCACAGCCGCAACGCGCCCTGAGGCCTCCGCCGGGAGCGCCACGGAACATCACCGGCCGTCCGGGCCACCTGCGCGGGCCGTAGCGAAGACTGGGACCACGAAATACCCGCCCTAAGCTTGATTTACCCGCCAAAACTGTTATCTCCATCACACCTTGACCGATCCGTGCGGCCCGCACTGCGCCCCCCGCCCGCTGCGACCGCCTGTGACAAGGAAGAAGCCTCATGTCTGAACGCACCACCTCGGCCGCTCCGGCCATTTCTGAATCTGACACTGCCGCCCCCACCCACGGTGACTCCGGCGCCGGGAACCGCGAACCGCACCTCGCTCGTGCCCTCGGCAACCGTCACATCCAGTTGCTCGCCATCGGTGGAGCAATTGGCACCGGCCTGTTCATGGGGTCCGGCAAGACCATCTCGCTGGCCGGGCCGTCCGTCATCTTCGTCTACATGATCATCGGCTTCATGCTGTTTTTCGTGATGCGTGCGATGGGCGAAATTCTGCTCTCCAACCTGAACTACAAGTCCTTCAGCGACTTCGCCGGCGACCTGCTCGGCCCCTGGGCCGGCTTCTTCACCGGCTGGTCCTACTGGTTCTTCTGGGTGGTCACCGGCGTGGCGGACATCGTCGCCATTGCCGGATACGTGGACAAGCTTGCGCCCGGCACGCCCCTGTGGATCCCGGCGCTGCTCACCCCCGTGGTTCTGATCCTCCTGAACCTCCCCACCGTGAAGGCGTTCGGTGAAGCGGAGTTCTGGTTTGCCATCATCAAAGTGGTCGCCATCGTGGCCCTGATCATCACCGGCGCGGTCATGATTGCCACCCACTTCACGTCCCCGAACGGCGCGGAAGCCAACCTGGCCAACATGTGGAACGACGGCGGCATGTTCCCGCACGGCATGTTCGGCTTCGTCCTCGGCTTCCAGATCGCCATCTTCGCGTTCGCCGGGATCGAACTGGTGGGTACCGCCGCCGCCGAAACCAAGGACCCGGAGAAGAACCTGCCGCGGGCCATCAATTCCATCCCGGTCCGTGTCCTCCTCTTCTACGTGGGCGCCCTGGTGGTCATCATGGCTGTCAATCCGTGGCGCACCATCGACCCCGCGAGCAGCCCGTTCATCGGCATGTTCACGCTGGCCGGGCTGGGGATCGCAGCAGTGGTCATCAACCTTGTGGTTCTGACCTCCGCCGCCTCCAGCGCGAACTCCGGAATCTACTCAACGTCCCGGATGGTTTACGGCCTCGCCCAGGACGGGAATGCGCCCAAGGCATTCGGAAAGCTCAGCACCCGCAAGGTACCGCAGAACGCGCTGCTGTTCTCCTGCATCTTTCTGCTGGCCGGTCTCATCCTGCTCTATTCCGGCGACTCCGTGATCGGCGCGTTCACGATCGTCACTTCCGTGGCCTCCGTGCTGACCATGTTTGTGTGGTCCATGATCCTGATCAGCTACATCGCCTTCCGCCTCCGCCGGCCGGCCTTGCACGAGGCTTCGGCCTTCAAGATGCCCGGCTCCGCCTTCATGCCGTACGTGGTGCTCGCGTTCTTCGTCTTCATGCTGGTGGCTCTGGCGCAGGCCGATGACACCAGCATGGCACTCTTCGTGACCCCCGTGTGGTTCCTGCTGCTGGGTGCGGCCTGGCACTTCAACCGGAAAACCCCGCTGCAGCAGGCCCGGATTGTGGAATGGAAGGCCGTCCGCTCACAGGAGGAGGTCCGCGCGGAGGCCTGATCCTAGCGCTGCGACAAAGGAGCGCTGATACAAGGTGAGCTGATGCAAAAGGAGCCCCGGCCGGATCTGAACTGCTCCCCGAAAGTTGGACTGAGAAATCAGTTCTGACTCTCGGGGAGCAGTCTTATGCATGCACGGAGTTCGTTTTCGGAGGATCAGCGCGAGGCCGCTGTAGCGTGGTTTGAGAAGGGCATCGCGGATAGCGCGGCCGCGAGGTTACTGGGCGTGTCTTGTGGACCGGTAAGGCTTCTCTATCGGCGATGGAAGATCCATGGTCGAGGAGCGCTGGGGCCAAGCCAACGAAAGAGGTGTACTCGTTCGAATTCAAGCTCGCATTGGTCGAACGCTTCATCGCGGGTGAGACTGCCCCGGATCTCGCGGCGGAGGTTGGCCTGTCCTCGCCCGGGTTACTGAAAAAGGTGGGCGCGTGAGTATCGCCGTGAAGGCCCGGATGCTTTGCGTCCCAAGCCTAAAGGCAGACCCAGGGCACCCGATGCCCCGCCGGCCGTGGAGATACCCGAGCTGGAGCGGTTGCGGCTGGAGAACGAACGGCTGCTGGCGGAAGTGGCTTACGTGGGAACATGGCGGGCCTTGAGTGCGCAAGAACGGCGGTGAGGCCTCAAGGCTGACTTTCCTCTCCCGGTTCTGCTGCAGGTGGCCGGTCTTGCCCGGTCGACGTTTTTCTATCACCAGACCCGCCTCCAGGCCCCTGATCCGCAAGAGGCGATCAAGACGGCGGTCACGGAAATTTTCCAGAAGAACCATGGCCGGTACGGGCACCGGCGCATCCTCCCCGAGATGCACAAGCAAGGGTGGACGGTCGCGAAGAAGACCGTGCTGAAGCTGATGCGTTCCCTGCGGCTCGTCTGCAAAGTCCGGCGGAAGAAGCGTTACAACTCCTACCAGAGCGAGTAGGGCAGGGTCGCCCAGAACGGACTGAACCGGGAGTTCGAAGCTGACGCCCTGAACCGGAATTGGGTAACGGATGCGACTGAATTCAGCCTCGTCGACCGGAATCTCTACCCCCACCAGTCATGGACCTCTTCGACCGGCAGATCATCTCCTACTCCATTGGAACGTCGCCGAACCTGGAGCTCACCACCACCTCACTGCGCAAGGCGCTGGCCACGCTCTAGGGCGGGCAGCAACCGCCCGTGCATTCGGACCAGGGCTTCGAGTACCAGCACGCCTCGTCGCGGAACCGTCTGCAAGGCGCCGGTGCGATCCAGTCGATGTCACGCAAGGGCAACTGCTACGAAAACGCCGTGATGGAGAACTTCCTCGGCCACCTCAAGGAAGAGCTCTTCCACCGTATCCGGTTCCTCAGCACCGACGCGCTGGCAGCCCAGCGGAAGGAATACATCCGCTGGTACAACTCCGAACTGATCTCGACAAAGCTGGAGGGCATGAGCCCGGTGCAATACCGGACTCAGGCCCTCGCGGCTTAGGGTCTTACTTGGCCAGTCCAATTTTCGGGGACCAGTTCAATCATCCGGCCGGGGCTCCTTGTCGTGCTGTGCCGTTGTGGTGCTGATATCCATGGAGACAGTATCCGATGCGGGCCAGCGAATCGACACATAGCCGGTAGGTCAGGAATCTCAGATTCTGTTCGAGGCAGCTGCGAACGTCGTGGCGGAGCCGATCAGGTGCAATGGGCACTTCCACCCGACTCCGAGCGCGATTGGTCCGTCAAGTCATCCTTCATCTGACTTTTAGGGCCTCTGGAGAGGTGCGTGGCTGCGATGAGTGCAGCGGTTCCGGTGACGGCCGCCATGGCGTAGGCCATGGAGGTGTGGCTGCCGAGCCAGGTTGCGATTGCTGAGCCGGCTGCCGGGGCGAGGGCGGCGGCGGCCGTGAGGGGTTCAGCGAAGCTTCCTTGCAGGGTGCCGAGGCTCGTTGTTCCCCACCGGTCGGCCACGATGGTGGCCTGCAACAGGGTGTGGCAGCCGCGGGCGGCCCCGGCGAGCATGCCGGCGGCGATCAGGAGGGGTGCCGGTCCTGGCAGGAGAGCGAGCACGAGGATGGCACTCGTGGCGGTTCCGGTGATGACAGATAGACGTGCAGTGGCGGGGATGGCGGCGAAGAGCAGACTGCCACCGACCTCTCCTGCTCCGACAAGTCCGAAGCCGAGCGCGGCGGTGGTGTAGTCGGCGCCCTTTTCCATGAGGACAGGGATGAGATTCAGCGTCACAGCGTAGAGCCCGAGGCACAGCAGGACCATCAGGGCCTGCAGGCCGATGAATGCGGGGCTGCGGCGGATGAGTCTGAGCCTGGTTCTGTCGGTGGCGGTGTGGTCCCGGTGTAGGGCCGGGGTCCATGATCGGTTGAGGTAGCGGGCATGCAGGGGAACCGTGATTGCACCGAGCAGGCCGGCGAGGACCAGGAAAGCGGCCCGCCAGCCGATGCTGTTGCTGAGCGCGGCGGTGAGTGGGGCGAAGATGGTGGAGGCGAATCCTGCGGTGAGTGTCAGGATGGTCAGTGGCCGGACCCGGTCCGGGCCGTACCAGCGGCTGATCACGGTGAACGCCGGCTGGTACAGCACTGCGGCCTGAGCGGTGCCGGCAACCAGCCAGGCCGCAAAGAACACAGGCAGGTTTGGTGCCAGTCCCACCAGGATCAGGGCGAGCACGCCGGTGAGGGAGCCCGCGACAATGAGGGTGCGCGGTCCGGTCCGGTCCAGGGCACGGCCGACGAGGATGCCGACGGCTGCGGAGACGAACAGCCCAGCGGAGAAGGCGCCGGTGACGAGGGCAGGGTCCCAGCCGGTGTCCATGCTGATCGGGTGAACCGCTGCGGGCAGCGCGTAGTAGAGCACGCCCCCTCCGGTGGTCTGGGTGATACACAGCGCGGCCAGTCCGCCGCGCGGCGCACCCTCCGCAACCAGTGCCCGGGATATCGCCGGGGCAGTCATTTCTTAGCCCCCCGTCGGTTCTGCCTGCAACTTCTGGACCCGGGCCTTGATATCGTCCCGGACCAGACGCATGCGTTCCATTCCTTCGATGCCGCCATCGGAGGGCTCGTCCGTTTCCCAGACCTCGAGCCGCTTGCCCTCGCGGGGTTCGAGCTTGGCTTCGGTGCCCAGGACGACGACGACATCCGCCGCGTCCAGGACTTCGTCGGTGACGGGCTTGGGGTGTTCTCCGGTGATGTCGATGCCGAGTTCATTCAGGGACTCGACGGCCTGGGGGTTCAGCGATTCGGCGGGCTTGGTTCTGGCCGAGTGCACCGTGACGGCCCCGCCAACGAGCTGGTCCGTGAGGGCTGAGCTGATGCGGCGGAGCAGTTCGACGTTGTTCTGCAGCCCCCTGCTGGTTTCATGCCGGGTTTTGCGGGGTTCAGTCATCTCAGCACTCCAGGGACGTGGTGCATGGAAGTCCGGTTCAGTTGTGGTCGCGGGAGCGGCCATGCGACAGCCCGGTGGGGAAGCCGACGAGCACCGGCTCGAGAGCGGCGCAGCACGAGGACTCTGAGGCGGCGGCGGCTGCCGGGACGTCGCAGCTGGTGCCGGCGTCGGAGGAGCAGACGCTGGTTTCGGGGAGTTCGAGCTGGACGGTGTCCGCGGCCTCGCGGTCACCGGCCAGGGCGGCGGCCACGGAGCGGACCTGCTCGTAGCCGGTGGCGAGCAGGAAGGTCGGCGCCCGGCCGTAGGACTTCATGCCGACGATGTAGAAGTCCTGGTCCGGGTGCGCCAGCAATGCTGCGCCGTGCGGGGGGACGGTGCCGCAGGAGTGGAATTCAGGGTCGATCAGCGGGCCGAGTTCGGTGGGTGCTTCGACGGCCGGGTCCAGGTTCAGCCGGAGTTCACGGAGGATGCCCAGGTCCGGGCGGAACCCGGTGCAGGGAACGACGACGTCGGCCTCGAGGGTCCGGCCGTCCACGGATCCGACGGTGACGTGCGAGGCGAGGGATTTCAGCGAGCTGATGCCGAAGCCGGTGTGCAGTTGGATGGTTCCTGCCTCGACGAGGCGGCGCAGGCGGGCGCCGAGTTGGCCGCGGGCGGGCAGTCCGTCGGCGTCGCCGCCGCCGTAGACCTTCGAGGCGGACTCGCCGCGGACCGCCCAGAGGATCCGGGTGCCCGGTTCTTCCTTGGCGAGGTCGGCGAGGTTGATCAGGGTGTTGGCGGCGGAGTGGCCGGCGCCAACGACCAGGACAAGGCGGCCGGCGAACGAGGCGCGGTCGCGGCCGGTGACATCCGGGAGCGGGGAGGAAATCCTGGAGGCAGCGGAGTCTTCACCGATGGCGGGGAGCCCGGAGGTTCCCAGCGGGTTGCGGGTGGACCAGGTGCCGGAGGCGTCAATGACCCCGGCCACGGCGTGGTCGCGGGTTTCGCCGTCCGCGTGCTCGACCCGGACGATGAACGGTGTGTTCTCGCGGTAGCGGGTGTGGGTCTTGTCCATGCCGGCGCGGGTCACAGCGATGACCCTGGAACCGGTCTGCAACTGCGAGCTGATGGCCGGGAGCGCGGCCAGAGGGGTCAGGTAGTTGTCGATCAGTTCCCCGCCGTAGGGAAGCGCCGTGGGCCCGGGCGATTCCCAGCCGGAGGCTTCGAGCAGGCGGACGGCTGCGGCATCGATGTTGTACTGCCACGGGGAGAACAGCCGGATGTGGCGCCACTGCTCGATCGCGGCGCCCGCGGAGGGGCCGGCTTCGAGGATCAGCGGTTCCAGGCCGCGTTCGAGCAGGTGGGCCGCGGCAGCCAGGCCGATCGGGCCTGCGCCGATGACGGCAACGGGAAGGGTCTTTGTCGAATCCATGGTGTCCTCTGTTTCATCCGTAAGTGTGGCGGTTCTTGCCGGCGGTGCCGGCCGGTCCTGTGGGCCGGCAGGCGGGAGGGTGTCAGCAGCAGCCCTGATCGTCGTCGCAACAACCCGGGTCACTGCCGTAGTCGGTATCCACTCAGCTCGCCTCTGTCCGCGTTCGATGTCAGGCAGGTCTCCGGGGGCTCGGTAGGGTTACTTGGCGACCGGCGTGATGGATGCGATCTGGGGGCGAGGCTGGACGGGCGATATGGCGAATCACCAACTATACGGACGATCGTACAGTATAGTTATTGTTAAGTTCACAAAGAGAGGTCAACATGGATGGCAGAACGGCCAGAGGCCTGAAATCGAGAAAAATTGTCCTGGGGGAAGCGGTGAACATGGCCTCAATCGAAGGGCTCGAGGGTCTTTCGATCGGGGGCCTGGCCTCCCGTGCTGCGCTTAGTAAGAGCGGGGTGGCTGTTCTGTTCGGTTCGAAAGAGCAGCTACAAATCGCGACGGTCGAGGCGGCGCGGGAAGTTTTCATCGCCGCGGTCGTAGCGCCTGCCCTGAAAACCGCACCCGGCCTGGCAAGACTTCGGGTCCTTCTGGACGCCTGGCTTTCCTACAGCCGCGACCGGGTCTTTACCGGCGGATGTTTCTTCTCGGCCGCCAGCACGGAGCTGGATTCCAAATCCGGCCCGGTGCGGGAAGCGGTTGCGAAGGCGGTTCTGGAATGGCATTCGTTGCTGGCCTCCCAAATCCAGACCGCAGCCGACGCCGGAGAACTACCGGGGGCGGACGTGAACCAACTGGTGTTCGAAACGACGGCATTCCTGGAGGCGGCCAATGCGCGTTCGCTCCTCACCGCCTCGGCTGAGCCCTACGCCGCGGCCAAACGCGCGCTGGCCCGGATCTACGGGCAATGGTAATCAACACCTCCAGCCAACTCGCCTCGGTGCCCAAGCTTGGGAACGTCACTATCGGTCCCGAGTCCGATCTGAAAGAAGCACAGCTCCCATGGCTCCACACAGCACCCTCGTCATCGTTGCACACCCCGATCTGGAGAACTCGCGGATCACCGCCCAGCTTTCCGCCGCCGTCAAGGACTTGGAACACGTCACGGTCCATGAACTCTCCGCCGCCTACCCGGACCGGCGTGTCGATGCAATCCGGGAGCAGGAGCTATTGCGTCAGCATGACACCATCGTGTTGCAGTTCCCCTGGCATTGGTACTCCGTCCCCGGCATGCTGAAGGAATGGATGGACCAGGTCCTCACATATGGCTTCGCTTACGGTGCCGGCGGCGATGCTTTGCGGGGCAAGCGGCTGCAGCTGGTCATCTCTACCGGCGCCCCTGAGTCGTCGTACACGCCCTCGGGGCACAACCGCTTCACCATGGCCGAGCTGCTGCGCCCGCTGGAAGTCACCGCACACCTCTGCGGCCTCGACCTGGCGGAGCCTCTGGTCCTGCACTCGGCGTACCGGGTAACGCCAGATGAACTAACGGCCCACGCAGCGCGCTACCGCGAACTGCTCTCCGACGTGCCCGCCTACTCCGGACACTGATCTGCTCGTAGATCAGACGAAAATGCCGCCCGGGACTAGTGGAATGATGTGAGCACCAACGCCTGACCGCCCCGGACATCCGACTTTCCTGCGCCTGGCGGAGGCAGATCGGCCGGTTCCGGGCGGGGGAGTATTGGGCACGGGTCGAGGCAGTGGGCCGGAATCCGGTCGACTACCAACTGGCCGCCGGCGTTGTGTTGGCGCTGCCAGCACGTCGCGCGCACTTGCTCGACGGGACGCTGGAGGAACTTCGCAACACGTGACCACACGGCGCTCTGGCCACATGACAGGAGGCGTGCTGGTGAGGGGAAAATCCCGGTTCGAAGCGCCGTTTCTCCGGGCGGGTCTTAGTACCGGATATCCTTCTGGTCAAAGAACTCTCTGCGGTATTCAGTGGGTGTGATGCCGATCGTCCGCATGAAGTGATGCCGTAGCAGCGGAGCCGCGCCGAAACCAGACTCAGAAGCGACATCTTCCACCGACATACGAGTCTCCTCGAGCAGTTCCTGGGCACGGGCAACTCGCTGACGGATAAGCCACAAATGTGGTGCGCAGCCCATCTCCGCCGCGAAACGGCGGCCGAAGGACCTTTCGGGCATGCCGGCGATGCGCGCCATCTCAGAGACTGTCATGCTGTGCTTGATATTCTCGGTGATCCAGTCAAGCGTGGGCTGCAGGCTTCTTTCGGAACGGGCAATGGCTGGTCTTTCGATGAACTGCTTCTGTCCGCCGTCCCGATGCGGTGATACGACCATGCGTCTGGCGATCCGGTTGGCGACGGCGGTGCCAAGCTCTTTTCGCACCAAGTGCAGGCAGGCATCGATTCCTGCGGCCGTGCCGGCACTGCTGAGTATTGTTCCATCGTGGGAGTAGAGAATATCGGGATCAACACGCACATTGGGGTAATCGCTGGCTAGCCGATCGGCGTAACGCCAGTGCGTGGCCACAGTGCGTCCGTCAAGAAGACCCGCCGCCGCCAGGGCGAAGGCGCCGGAACAAAGTGACATCACATAGGCGCCGCGACCGGCCGCGTCCCGCAGCACGTTCAGGATGGCCTCACTTGGCGGCGCGGTCAGCGAGGACGAGGGAACTGCGACCAGGTCAGCGTCCGCGGCATCGGCCAGCGCACCGGTCGCGGTGACGAACGCACCTGCCCCCGCCGACAGAGGCTCTTCCGGTGTTTCGGCACACACAAAGTATTCGAATCTTGGTACGCCATCGGCAGAACGGTCGACGCCAAATACCTCCGCCACAACACCCAACTCAAACAAAGACACCGGTGGTTGCAGGATGACCGCTATCTTCTTCAGCACCTCCCCATCATATGGCCGGATTTTGTCCATAAACAGCGTTTACGCCACTGTCGCTGCAGAGCTTGACGCTGGAGTATTGCTACCATGACTACTCAACCAGCCGCCAGCCCGACCATGATGTACGGGCACGTCGGCCCCATGACGGCCTGGACCACCCAAGGTGACGGGATCGAAAAGATCTCACCACGCCAGCTGCCGATACCGACACCCGGCCCTGGGGAAGTGCTCGTGAAGATCGCGGCGCTGTCCCTTAACTATCGGGACCTGTTGGTGGTCGGCGGCAAGGGTGGTTGGAAGCCGGCCCACCGTGTGGTGCCAGTTTCCGACGCGGTGGGCACGGTTGTCGAAGTCGGCGAGGGCACAGACCGATTCGCCGTCGGCGACCGGGTCTCAGCGATATTCCTACCCAAGTGGCAGTCCGGACCGCTCACGCGTGAGACGTACGTGACCCCTACAGGCGGCCCGGCTAACCGCGGCATGCTTGCCGAATACGTCACGATCGATCAGGACGAGGCCGTGAGCGCACCACGCACCCTCGACGACGAGCACGCCGCAACGCTGCCGGTCGCTGCCCTTACCGCCTGGCACGCCGTCGTGCGCCGCGGACGCATCCAGCCAGGCCAAACGGTTCTCATTCACGGCACCGGCGGCGTTTCGTTGTTCGCGCTGCAGTTCGCTCTCGCACTTGGAGCGGTCCCCATCATCACCTCCAGCAGCGACGAAAAAATCCGCAAATTGCACGCGCTGGGTTCCCTCAAAACGATCAACTACCGGAAGACTCCCGATGTGGCCTCGGAAGTCCTCAGACTTACGGGCGGGGAGGGCGTTGACCACGTCATCGAGACGATTGGCGGCGAGAACCTGAACCACTCCCTGGGGGCCGTGAAAATCGGGGGAGCCATCGCCTTCATCGGGCTCATCGCCGGTTTGGCGGCGCTTATCAACACCTACGAGTTCGTCAGCAAAAACGTGACAATTCATGGCGTCGAAACCGGATCGCGTGAAATGTACGAGGAAATGGGTGCGTTCATCGACGAACACTCCATCCGCCCCTTGGTCGACTCGACATACACAGCCGACAAGATCCACGAGGCACTCCAGCACCTGGAAGATGGCCGGCACTTCGGCAAGATCGTGATCTCAATGCCGCCTTCCCCGCTGCCCGGGTGACTCCTGGCCGGCGCTCACGCCACGCTCACGCCGCGCTCACGCCGCGCTCACCTTCGAGGCAGGGAAACGCCCAGAGGGGTCGCATCACGGAGAGCGACCACAGGCCCGGGAAGAAACGCGCCCCACGAGGAAGCCGAGGTCGTCACGTGCAGAACGTGCTGCCTCGATCAGATCTGTCCCGTCAGTCGTCAACAGTCTGTGGGCGCCGGTTTCCGGCTCTAATAAGGGGGCTGCGAGTTCACGAGAGCTCTCAGCTTCGACTTTCGGTCCACTGGACCCCCCTGTGGGCGGCACATCCGGTTCTTCAAACGTCTTCGACGAATACACGCGCACGCCGCTGGCGCACATCCCGTGCCGGTCGTTCAAGGCCTCCGACGTCGTCGCGGTGCGGGAGCGCATCATCGCCGAAACCGGCTGCCACACCGGCCTACGTCCGCAGCGACAACGCGCCCGAGTTCACCGCTGAGGTTCTGGTCAGCTGATGCAACACCGCCGGCGTGTCCACCACATTCATCGACCCGGGATCGCCCAGGCAGGACGGCGCCGTCAAATCATTCAACGCCCACTTCAGAAGGGAACAATACTCCGGAGAAACCATCGACCCCATGGTCGAAGCCAAACGGTAGTGGGAAGCCTGGACCCAAGAAAACCAATTACCTATCGCGTAGACGCCGGATTGCAACGGGGCCCAGCAAGTCCGGGTGAGGGCATCGGCTGATTTTGGCGAGAGGAGGCCGACGGATCGGCTGCTTCTGTGGGGGCGTGAGTCCATCATGGAGTCACGCTGTTGGCTTCTGGATCTTGCCGAGGACTCGCGACAGTAGCAGGAGGTCCTCGTTGGTGAGGTTGGACGCGAACTTACTCTCGATCGCGCGGATGTAAACCGGGGCCGAGGCGCGGAATTCGGCCAATCCGGCCTTCGTGATGACAGCGTACGCCGAGCGGCGGTCGTCAGGGTGGCCCTCTTTGGTGATCAGGCCTTGGGCGACCAGGTCGTCTACGAGCCGGCTGACCCGCGTTCGGCTAAGGACCACTCGTTCTGCGAGGTCGCTCATCCTCAGTCGGCCCTCTGGTTCGGTTGCCAGTTCGAGCAGAACGTCGTACCACGACAACGGTAGTCCGGTCTGACTTTGGACTTCCTTGTCCAGGATTGGGACAAGGGCAGCGTGTACTTGGAGCAGTGCGCCCCAAGCATCGGAGGCGAGTTTCTTGCGGGAGGGCATGAGTTAATCCTATTCGATGTTGCGTGCACACGCACACTCCTTTATAGTTGTGTGCACACGCACATAACTATGGAAAGAAGGCATCATGGTCGAACTCATCAGCCGCGACGAACTCCAGTTGGCAATCGACTCGGGAACTGTCACTGTAATCGACGCGCTAGGGGGTATGTACTACGAGCAGCAGCACCTGCCCAAGGCACTGCCACTCGTGGAAGCCGACGTGGCGGCACAGGCATCGAGCCTGCTCCCGGACAAGAACGCTGCGATCGTTACCTACTGCTCCAATGAGTCCTGCCCGAATAGTCAGAGCGTAGCGAATCGACTGGCGGCAGCTGGGTATACCAATGTGCGCAAGTACCGCGAAGGTATTCAGGACTGGGTAGAAGCGGGCCTGCCGATCGAGTCTGGCGCGTTCGTCAACGCCTAACGATGTCCCCAATCAGGCCGGCCTTCGCCGTGACCCCGGCATCCTCCTGACTTCCGTGGAGGCCACCGATGCAACAGGCCAAAGTGGCAGCGCCTCCAGAGACGCCATTTCCTGGAAAGGCGAAACTCTAAGCAAACCCGGAGCGACTGAGACCAGGAGATACCGCCCCAAGAAATGATGATCAGCGTCCTGTCGTGGACGCGCCCAGATGCGGGTTCTAGCGGTCGTTGCAACACCCAGACTTTTGGGTGTTGCAACGACCGTGGTTCGTCTGAGCAGGGATCCGTCCGGGCGGGTGCGGTATGGGCAGGATCGGAAGCAGGCGTTTTTCGAGGCCGCTAGGGAGCTCGGATTCGACGCCGCGACATGTGCCGGCTGGGTCCATAGTGCCGGGTTGAAGAGCCGCGGGAAAACGGGGACCGGGCCGAGACGCCAGCCCAGCCAAGGATCCCTCTGAGGTTTCGGCGACAAGCCGGAGGCAGGGCAGTCTCGAGGTGTTGATCTGTTTTCAGTCTGCCGCTTCTGATTTCGAAGGTGGCGCGGCCGATGGCGGTTCCTTCAGGTAGATTCGTTGGACGGCCGGCCAGTCGTCGTCGCGCATGGGACGGATCGTGACCGCGGACTGTTTCGGCGCGGTCATAGGATAGCCAGGAGTCCGGCCGTTCGCTCCAGAGCCCCGGGAACCAGGGAGTAATAGGCCCAGGTTCCGCGCTTTTCGCGGCGCAGCAGACCCGCGTCGACCAGGATCTTCAGTTGGTGGGAGACGGTGGGCTGGCCCAGGTCCAGCGTGTCGGTCAGGTCGCACACGCAGGATTCACCGGAGGCTTGTGCCTTGACGATGGAGAGCAGCCGCAGTCGGTTCGGATCGGCCAGCGCCTTGAAGACCATGGCCTTCTGCTTCGCCTCCTCTGTGCCCAAAGCAGGCATTCCTGCCAGGGCGCAGCAGGCTCCATCGATGGTCGGGGCGAGTACAGGCAACAAGTTCATGTATCCATCATGCCGCAACATTGACATTCTTCAATATATTGGCGAAGGCCTCGGGTTAGGAGTGGCACCGGCGCTGGCCCGGTTTGTGTGGTGGCGACGACCTCGCCGAGGAGATGCCCGGTGGTTGCCCGGTCCTTGACCGAAATGGAGGTGCTCGCCTCATACATGGCGTTCGCCACGACGCTGCCGCTGATTGCACCCACGGTGTGGGCAACGACATAGGTGCCGAGCTCCGGGAGGGTGAGCCCGGTACCGTTGCGTCGGCCCAGGATCCAGTCGGTGATGGAGACGACGGGGTTGAAGTGGGTGCCGCTGACGGGACCGAGCACGAGGATCAGGACCGTGAGGCCCAGCACCGTGGCGTTGCTGTTCTGGAGCAGTTGCCGGCCATCGTCGTTGGGGGAAAGCTGCTGGGCGGCGATGCCGGAACCGACGACGATCATCACGAGCAAGCTGGTGCCGAGCAGTTCGGCGGCACGGCGCCACAGCGGCCGTTGCTGAGAGTCATGCGAACAGCTCGAATCAAGATATTTGCTCAGTCAAAAGTTGAATCAATGAATACTGACCCAGTTGAAGTTTTTCGGGCGCGGGTCGCCGCATGCAGCCCTCGCGGATCCTGCGCGGCTTCGCAAAGAATCGGGGCCGGTACAGTCCCACCAGCACATCTTGCCGAGCCTGAGCATCTGGCGGACGCCGCCGATGCGCACACGCGTTCCGGTGACCTTGAGCTGGCAGCGGAGGCCAACCGGAGGTTCCACGAGCACGCTGCTGACCTGGCGGACAACAGCGTCATGAGCGTGACGCTCAATCAGTGGTGGGACCGCACGACGGTCAGCACCCGGCACACCATCCGCACGCCGCGGCGAGTCGAGGAAGTCGACCATGAACACCGCCTCATCCTCGACGCCCTCGGCCGCGGGGATGCCAGCGCGGCACGCGATGCGGCTAAGTCACACATCCTCGCGACACGAGACGCACTCATCGCACTCAACGAAACACTCAACGAAGGGGACCGGCCGTGACCGACCACAGCTACGCCATCGAACTCGCTTGGACGGGCAACCCTGGGCAGGGAACCAAGAACCTCCGCTCATATTCGCGTGATCACGACGTCGCCGGGGACCGGCTCCCGACCATCGCTGCATCCTCCGACCCGGCATTCCGAGGCGACCCGTACAGATGGAATCCCGAACAGCTCTACCTCTCTTCGATCGCACAGTGCCACATGCTGTGGTACCTCAGCCTTGCCGCGACGTCTGGCGTCACAGTCCTCGGCTACGAAGACCACCCGACCGGTCTCATGATCGAGGAGGCAGATGGGGCCGGACAGTTCGACAATGTCACTCTGCACCCAATCGTCACCATCAGTGCCGATAGCAATGCCCTCGTTGCGGAGGAGCTGCACCACCGGGTTGCGGATTACTGCTTCATTGCAAGATCCATCCGGACGCCGATTCGCCACATCGTCACGATCAAGCAGTCGTCCCCAATGGACGTCCGTTGACGGATCAGCTTGCGGGTGGTGGCGCCGCCCTTTATCGCTGCGGTTCACATCCTGACGACTCCGGGAATCGGCCTGCCTGTCTCATTTATCGATAGATTTTCAAGACACCACTGTGACATCCCCTATGCCGTCAGGGTTGGGCAAATCCGTCTAATTCGTATTGGATCGGCACAGGCAATTCAGGCCATTACCGCCACTGGCCAAGGCTGGCTTGGTATTTTTTCCGTTTTCTGAAGCGCCCCGTATGTATCGATCCGGCTCATGCTCTTGAGGACGCGTCTTCAAGCACCAAACGCTCGGTCCTGGTCGATGGGAATGGCATCCCGCTGGGTACGGTGATCACCACCGCGAACCGGCATGACTCGCCCCTGCTGCGTCCCACCCTGGAGAGGCTGTGCAGGTTCGGATTCCGCCTGCCCGAACGGATCACCGTTCACCTGGACGCCGGCTACGACTCGGCCAAGACCCGCGAACTGCTTGAGGAACTCGGATTCCATGCAGAGGTCGCTTCCAAGGGCGTCCCCGCGCCGATCCAAGTCGACAAACGCTGGGTCGTCGAGCACACCAACTCCTGGCACAACCGAGGCTTCAGGAAACTCGCGATCTGCACCGAACGACGCATCAGGGTCATCAACGCCGGGATCGCGCTGGCCAACGCCGTCATCATCATCCGCCGGCGTAGTCGGACCTTGGGCGGGGAGCGCGGTGCCGCCAACAGGCTGGCCCCCCCGTGCTGGAGGCCTGATCCATCACGCCGACGCTGTATGGCAGTACGAGGGGCTGCGTCCGTCCGCGCGCCTGCTCGTGAATTAGCGAATTGGGCTGGCAGCCTTCAAGAGCGGACGAGCCGGGCGATGGCGTCGGAGGCTTCCTTGATCTTGATGTCTGCCTGCTCCCCGCCGAGCTTGGCGGCGTCGACGACGCAGTGTTTGAGGTGGTCATCGAGGAGTCCGAGTGCGACGCCTTCCAGTGCCTTGGTGAGGGCCGAGATCTGGGTGAGGATGTCGATGCAGTACGTTTCCTCGTCGACCATGCGGTGGATGCCGCGGGCCTGGCCTTCGATGCGTTTGAGGCGGGCGAGGTATTTGCTTTTGTCACCGATGTAGCCGTGCGTGGTGTGGCACGACTCTGGGGTGGCCTCGGCGGGAGTGATTGTTTCCATGGCGTTGTCCTTTGTTCTCCGTTCTTTGTTTCATGGTTGCAGAGTTAGCGCTTCAGCGCCGCATTTGTGCTGGTTTCGGGCCGCAGGTCCAGCCGGCGCAGGATCTGGGCGTTGAGAGCGACGACGATCGTGGACAGTGACATCAGGATCGCGCCGACCGACATCGGCAGGATGAAGCCGGCCGGGGCGAGGACGCCCGCGGCGAGGGGTACGGAGACGAGGTTGTAGCCGGCCGCCCACCAGAGGTTCTGTTTCATCTTGCGGTACGAGGCGCGGGACAGTTCGATCACGGACAGTACCGAGCGGGGGTCATCGCTGGCGAGGATTACGCCTGCCGAGGCGATGGCGACATCCGTGCCGGCGCCGATGGCGATGCCGACGTCGGCCTGGGCGAGGGCGGGGGCGTCGTTGACGCCGTCGCCGACCATCGCGACCTTCCGTCCCTCGTGTTGGAGTTCTTTGACCTTCTCTGACTTGTCTTCGGGGCGGACCCCGGCGAAGACGCGGTCGATGCCCAGCTCGGCGGCGACCGATTGGGCGACAGCCTCGGCGTCGCCGGTGATCATGACGACCTGCACGTTCAGTGCGTGCAGCGCCTGGACGGCCTGGCGGGACTCCTCGCGGACCTCGTCGGCGAGTCTCAGGGCGCCGATCACCGCACGGTCGGCCAGGACGTGCAGGATGATCGCGCCCTCCCCGCGCCAGGAACGGGCGATGCCCAGCTCGCTGCCGCTTTGCTGCTCCAGCAGGTTGGGCCCGCCGACCTGGATGCGGGTTCCGTCCACTGTGGCGGTGACGCCGACCGCTGGTGACGATACGAAACCGGACGCCTTCGGGATGGCGAGTCCGCGGCTCTTTGCCGCATTGACGATCGCCAGGGCCAGCGGGTGCTCGGAGTCGGCCTCGGCGGCCGCGGCCAGGGCCAGGATCCGGTCCTCGCTGTGGTCGCGGGTAGTTTCGACGGCGGTGACGGTGGGCTCGCCCTTGGTGAGGGTGCCGGTCTTGTCGAACAGGACCGTGTCCACGGTGCGCATGCTCTCCAGCGCGAGCCGGTCCTTGATCAGCACACCGGCGCGGGCGGCGCGTTCGGTGGCGATGGAGACGAGGAGCGGGATTGCCAGGCCGAGCGCGTGGGGGCAGGCGATCACCAGGACGGTGATGGTCCGCACGACACCGAGGTCGGGCAGGCCGACCATGGTCCATACGATGGCGGTGATGACGCCGGCACCGAGCGCGAACCAGAACAGCCAGGCCGCGGCAGTGTCGGCCAGACGCTGGGCGCGGGAGCTGGAGTTCTGCGCGTCGGTGACCAGGCGCTGAATTCCAGCCAGGGCGGTGTCCTCGCCGACGGCGGTGATCTCGATCCGGAGCCCGGAGTCGGTGGCGACGGTTCCGGCGACGACGTGGCCCCCTGCACTGCGGCGCACGGTGCGGGACTCGCCGGTGATCATTGACTCGTCCATGCTTGCCGAGCCGGAGACGATCCTGCCGTCCGCGGGCACCCGGCCTCCCGGACGAACGACGACGGTGTCACCGAGCTCCAAATCCGACGGCGGTACCGGCACGGTCGTATCGCCGTCGACGCGTTCGGCAACATCCGGCAGGAGCGCGGCCAGGGAATCCAGAGCCGAGGTGGTCTGGGCCAAGGAGCGCATCTCGATCCAGTGGCCCAGCAGCATGATCACGACTAGCAGCGAAAGCTCCCACCAGAAGTCGAGCTCGTGATGCAGCAGGCCAATGCTTGCACCCCAGGAGGAGAGAAAAGCGACGGTGATCGCGAGGGCGATCAGCAGCATCATCCCGGGTTTGCGGGAGCGCAGTTCATCCACGGCGCCGGTGAGGAACGGCTTGCCGCCCCACACATACAGGACCGTGCCCAGGATCGGGGAAATCCACGGCATCCAGGGCACATCGGGAAGCGTGTATCCGAGGATCGTCGAGAACATTCCGGAGAAACCCACCACCGGGACCGCCAGGACCAGCATGATCCAGAACAGCCGCCGGAACTGCCCGACGTGGTCACCATGCCCACTGTGGCCGGCCATGTCATGTCCGGCGTGACCGGAGTCGGCCTCTGCGGAGGGGTGTTCAGGCACGGTTGAGACGCTACCGTCGTGGTGAAGGGCGTGCGCGTCCGGACCTGCAGGGCCGGGGTGCATTCCGTGGCCGCCGTGTTCCTGGTGCTCGTTCATGGTCTTTACCCTCTGGCTGGTCTGGATGGGTCTCTGACAAGAGTGGTCGGGGGGGGGGGGGGGGGGGGGGGGGCGCCCCCCCCCCCCCCCCCCGGGGGGGGGGGGGGGGGGTGGGGGGGGGGGGGGGGGGCGCGGCCCCGCCCCCCC